>JAHHQS010000027.1 GCA_020026285.1 Parabacteroides sp.
ATAAGTTTTACTTTTATAAACTGTAAACTTTTTTACGTACAAGTCACTTTTTGAATAAAACTTCACCATCTTTTCTTTGTCTCTATAAAACTATTGAAAAAAAAGAAACAAAAATTGTTCTTTTTTAGACTATATTCTGACTAAAAGACCTTTTTAAGAAATATCTCTGTAACCTATTCTCTTATTTTTCAAACATTTTCATTTTTATATTCCCAATTTAAAACATTCTGACATTCATCTTTTCCTGGATTTCAAAGAAATAATACTACAACACATTGTATGATTTTAAAACATAAAAAATAAAAATATATAAGCGTTACCCATATTTTAACATCAAAATATTATTTATTTTACGATATTTTGATTAAGTTTACGGCTAAACAGTATTATAAACCTAAAAATATTAATACCCTTATGGATAATGCAATCTTTAGATTTCCGAAACCGGAAAACGAACCTGTAAAAGCTTATGCTCCCGGTTCAAGTGAAAAAGCAGCTTTGAAAAATTCTTTAAACCAATTAGCATCAGAGGAATGGGAAATTCCATTGATTATTGGAGGCAAAGAAATTTATACAGGGAATACAGGTAAAGTTGTAATGCCTCATGATCATCATCATGTATTGGCTACTTATCACAAAGCTGGTGAAAAAGAAGTTCAAATGGCTATCGATGCAGCCATGAAAGCTCGTAAAGAATGGTCAGAACTTCCTTGGGTTGAACGCGCTAGTCTGATGTTACGAATAGCAGAACTATTTGCTACTAAATATCGTTATTTACTGAATGCATCAGTAATGTTAGGTCAAAGCAAAAGCCCTTTCCAGGCAGAAATCGATGCTCCTTGCGAACTGATCGACTTTCTTCGTTTCAGTACATTCTATGCCAGTCAAGTCTATGCGGACCAACCATATTCTGAAAAAGGTATCCTGAACAGAATGGAATATAGAGCATTGGAAGGTTTCGTATTTTCATTGACTCCTTTCAACTTCACCTCTATTGCCAGCAATCTGAACCTGGCTCCTGCCGTAATGGGTAACGTTGCAGTATGGAAACCTTCAACGACTGCATTGTATTCAAATTATTTGTTGATGAAAGTATTCAAAGAAGCCGGCCTTCCTGATGGTGTTGTCAACTTTATTCCAGGCCAAGGCAGTCTGATTGGAAAAGTGATTACTTCAAGTCCTGATTTGGCTGGTTTCCATTTCACCGGATCAACTACAACATTCAATACATTGTGGCGTCAGATGGGTGAAAACCTTGGACACTACAGATCTTATCCTAAAATTGTTGGCGAGACAGGCGGTAAGAACTTCATCTTCGCTCACTCTTCTGCTTCTGCTATCGATATCGCTACTGCTATTGTTCGTGGTGCATTCGAATATCAAGGTCAGAAATGTTCGGCAGGTTCTCGTGCTTATATTCCTGCTTCTTTGTGGCCAGCAGTTAAGGATTACGTAGGTGATATGCTGAAAGAGATCAAGATGGGTGATGTGCGTGATTTCAGTAATTTCATAAATGCTGTAATCGATGAAACTTCATTCGATAATATCATGAGCTACATCGAATATGCAAAACAATCACCAGATGCAGAAATCGTATTCGGCGGTAATGGCGATAAATCAGTTGGCTACTTTGTTGAACCGACAGTTATCAAGACAACGGATCCTAAATTCAAAACTATGGTAGAAGAAATTTTCGGTCCGGTTATTACCATTTATGTATACGACGATAAGGAATATGAGGAAACATTAGATTTGTGCGATCAGACTTCACCATATGGCCTGACTGGTTCTATTTTCGCTTATGACAGATATGCAATAGAAAAAGCATTTAACAAGCTTCGTTATGCAGCAGGCAACTTCTATATCAACGACAAACCGACAGGTGCTGTTATTGCTCAGCAGCCATTTGGCGGTTCACGTGCTTCTGGTACAAATGATAAAGCCGGCGGTCCGTTGAACTTGATTCGCTGGACAAGTCCTCGTTGTATAAAAGAGACATTAGTTCCTCCTACAACTTACGGATATCCGTTCCTGGGTGAAGAATAATAGTCAAACCAACTTTTGTTTAACTTTTCTAATACAAGTTTACTATATGTTAGACTTCAATAACACACAAATTGCATTTTCTGCAAAAACAGAAGGTGAGCTGAAAAATGCTTACCTTCTATTTAATACCATAAAATATCCAGGTTTGGTTAAGTTTGCCAAAATGGCAACAACGATTGCTCTAAAAATTCACTTTCCGTTGTCATGGGCAGTAAAACCGACTCTTTACAAACAGTTCGTTGGAGGTGAAACTCTCGAAGATTGTGAAAAGACAATCAAACATCTGAAAGAATTTAATGTATTGTCTACACTGGATTTCTCGGCTGAAGGTGAACAAACTCCTGAAGGTATCGAAGCTACTTTCAATGAAACGATTCGTTCAATAGACTTTGCCAAAGGTAATGAGAATCTGGCTTATGCCGTATTCAAGCCCTCAACCATCACTACTGATGAATTATTGGAGAAAGTTTCAGAAAATCGAAGTGAATTGACAATCGATGAAGTCAAAGCCTTCCGGGAATTTAAAGATCGTTTTATGGCATTGTGTCAACGAGCTTATGATAATGATGTAAGAATCCTTGTTGATGCTGAAGATTATTGCTTTCAAAATGCGATTGACAGTCTGACTGACGAAGCGATGCGCAAGTTCAATCAAAAACGTGCTATCGTTTTTGCTACTCTGCAAATGTATCGTCATGACAGAATGGAGTATTTACAGCGGATTCACAAAGACAGTCTGGAAAAGAATTATATTCCTGGTATCAAGTTTGTCCGCGGTGCTTATATGGAAGAAGAAAGACTTCGAGCTGCAGCTAAAGGATATCCAGATCCTATCTGTAAAGACAAACAGACAACCGACGAAAATTATGATGCTGGAGTACGTTACGTAATAGAGCATATTGATCATTTCGAAATCTTTGTCGGAACTCACAATGAAGCAAGCAACTACAAACTCGCAAAACTGATTGAAGAAAAAGGTCTGGCTAAAAATGATCCCCGAATATTCTTCGCACAATTGTTAGGTATGAGTGATAACATCTCATTCAATCTTGCTCACGAAGGGTATAATGTAACAAAATATGTTCCTTATGCTCCTGTAAATGATGTTCTCCCTTATCTGATCAGACGAGCTGAAGAAAACACATCGGTTGCCGGACAAACAGGGCGCGAACTTCGTATGCTGGAAACAGAAATGAAACGTCGTAAAAAATGAAGATTTAATATATTAAACACTTCATCATAGAAGACAATCCCTTCCTCATAAAATCACTGAGAACAGGACTCAATTAAATATAGCTTCTGCTCTTCAGTGATTTTTATATTTATCTCAAAAAGAAAATTTCCATTTCTCTTAAATAGAATGATGGCAAAGAATATCGTGGCAAAAAAAGTAGTAACTTTGCAACCCCAAAAGTATTTATATCAAATCATTAAAATAAAAAGACATGGAACTACCAAAAGACCCGATGATTTTATTCAGTTTTATCAATATGCATTTAAGAGATAATTATAATTCATTGGATGCATTGTGTGATGATATGCATATAGACAAATCAAATCTTATACACGATCTGGGAGCTGTAGGCTTTGAATACAACGAAAGCCAAAACAAGTTCTGGTAATTCTGATTATATCATTCTGTAATTATCGCTTCAAAACACATATCACTTTGATATGTGTTTCCAAATAATATTAACTGATTTGTTTTTTTAATATTCTTTCCTATCTTTGAGAAAAATCACAGTTAATATTAAATCATTTGCAACATGAAAACGGAAGATATTTTAATATCATTAGAAGCGAAACACCCTGGTGAAAAAGAATATTTACAAGCTGTTCAAGAAGTTCTTTCATCTATAGAAGATGTCTATAACGAACATCTTGAATTTGAAAAAGCCAAAATCATAGAACGTCTGGTAGAACCTGATCGTATTTTCACATTCCGTGTTCCATGGATTGACGATAATGGAGATGTTCAAATCAATTTGGGATATCGTGTCCAATTTAATAATGCAATAGGCCCATACAAAGGAGGTGTTCGGTTCCATCCTTCTGTAAATCTTTCTATTCTTAAATTCTTAGGTTTCGAACAAACATTCAAAAACTCATTGACAACCTTGCCTATGGGGGGTGGAAAAGGTGGATCAGACTTTAATCCCAAAGGGAAAAAGGATTCCGAAATCATGCGATTCTGCCAAGCCTATATGATTGAATTATGGCGCAATATTGGACCAGATACTGATATTCCTGCCGGAGATATTGGAGTCGGAGCTCGTGAAGTTGGTTATATGTTCGGTATGTACAAGAAACTGGCAAGAGAACATACAGGAACTTTCACCGGCAAAGGTTTGGAATTTGGAGGTTCTATTCTACGTCCTGAAGCTACAGGCTTCGGTGCTTTGTATTTCGTCAATCAAATGCTAGAAGAACATGGACACGAGATAAAAGGCAAGACTGTTGCTGTTTCCGGTTTTGGTAATGTCGCCTGGGGAGCTGTTACTAAAGCTACTGAGCTTGGAGCTAAAGTGGTAACTATTTCCGGACCTGACGGATATATATACGATCCGGATGGAATTTCAGGTGAAAAGATTTCTTATATGTTACAACTTCGTTCATCTGGTAATGACATTGTTTCTCCTTATGCAGATAAATATCCTGGCGCAACATTCTATCCCAAACGTAAACCTTGGGAACAGAAAGTGGATATTGCCTTACCTTGTGCTACACAAAATGAACTTAATGAGAATGACGCTCAACAGCTTATCGACAATAAGACTTTATGTGTTGCCGAAGTTTCAAATATGGGCTGTACAGCCGAAGCTGTCAACCTGTTTATTGAGAATAAACAATTATTCGCTCCAGGTAAAGCTGTAAACGCAGGAGGTGTTGCTACTTCCGGTTTGGAAATGACACAGAATGCTATGCATATTTCATGGACTGCAGAAGAAGTCGATGCTAAATTACATCAGATTATGAGTGATATTCACAGACAATGTGTGACTCATGGACGTCAAGGCGAATATGTCAATTATGTTAAAGGTGCAAACATTGCCGGATTTATGAAAGTTGCCCGTGCTATGATGGCCCAAGGAATTGTTTAATTGATTTGTTGTGATTTTTTTACAAACAAATAATCGCTTTCTTTTAATAATAATCCAGAATCCGCCTTCTTATGGATTATTCCAATAGAATACGGATTCTGGATATCAAATAATATCCGGTGTCAATTTTATTATCGATAGCAGCTATCGGTTATTTATGTACTTTTCCTGGATTTTTCTTTATGAAATCATCCCAGCCATTATATTTCTTCTCAGAAATAGGATTATTGCTCTGAAAGAAATGACAAACAGCAGCCGCCAACCCGTCAGTTGCATCCAATTGAGGCAACATATTCTCATCTTTGATCTTCAAATAGCTTTTTAGCACACCGGCTACCTGCTCCTTCGAAGCTCCTCCGTTTCCGGTTATTGACTGTTTGATTTTCAATGGAGCATATTCAAAAATCGGAATATCACGTTCCAAAGCCGCAGCCATTGCAACCCCCTGAGCACGTCCTAACTTCAACATACTTTGTACATTCTTTCCAAAGAATGGCGCTTCAATGGCTAGTTCATCCGGATGATATTGATCAATTAATCCTAATACTTTTTCAAATATATTCTTCAAGCGTAAATAATAATCCTCGTACTTATTCAATTGAACAATCCCCATTGCTTGAAGATGAGGCTTGTTATCTAAAACCAAAAGGATTCCATATCCCATCACAATAGTTCCAGGATCAATTCCTAAAATAACACGTTCCTTAACCATTGTTCAAAGCTATTTCTTCCAACACAGTAGTAAAACCAATCACTCTGGAACCGAATTTCTTCACTAGTAACTGAGATAAAGCAACTCCTTCTTTCTCTATCCAATAATTTAAAGTCTCTATATTTTTCACTTTCAACTGAACAGCATAACTACTTCCATCCACATCTTCTTCGTGCGGCAAAATTCTATGAAAACAAGGAGAATGCATAAAACCACTCTGAGTAGCTAATGGTATATAAGTTGATTTCAAGAAATTCACACATTCAGCTAATACTGAATTCTCTATATGAAATGTTATATTATAAATAATCATTGTAAAATATATTGAGTCTAAATATGATTGCTTATCAAAGAAAGAACAAAGGTAAACAAATATGTCCTTAAGCTTCCTAAAAAACAAAAAGAATGTACCTGTCGAACAGATACATTCTTTTTCTATATATTCAGAATTCTCTTTTAACAGAGAATCTATCATATTACAACTGAATCCAACGGATGAAAGCAAAGTCCATACGATGAGGAAGACATGGATTCTTAGGGAAGATTCTGAAGCCCATATTATGATTACCTGCTTCAGTTGGAGTGATCTTCAATTCAAAGAACATCTTAGAACCTTCCTGTTTCTTCAATTCGAATTCCTGCTTAGCTATAATCACTGGCTGATGCTTTTCTGGATCATCTTTGGTAATTACAATCTCAGCACCTAACATGCCAACCAAGTCATGACGATCAATTGTCAAGTTGAATGTAGCTTCTTTACCAACAACAGGACCATTAGCAGCGAAATTGTCATCAGATGTAAATGAAGTCACTTCAAATGAATCCCAATGAGCAGAAACTTCTTCTTTCCATGCAGCTATTTCTTTAGCCTTAGCATAGTTGTCTTTAGCTAATACAGCAGAACGAACAGCCAACTTCTGATAGAAACGATCTACATAGTCGTCTAACATACGTTTCATTGTATAGTTATAAGCAATCTGCGACATTGAATTCTTAATGAACTGAATCCATTCAGGAGAATAACCCTTACTATTCTTTGCATAATAAGTAGGAATAATTTCTGATTCCAACATCTGATAAATAGTTGCAGCATCCAACTGATCCTGATACTGTTGATTTTCGTAAGTACGTTTGTCAGTCAAAGCCCAACCTGCGCCTTCACGATAACCTTCATACCACCAGCCATCTAATACAGAGAAATTCAATACGCCATTCATTTCAGCCTTTTCTCCAGAAGTACCTGATGCTTCCAATGGACGAGTTGGTGTATTCAACCAAACATCAACACCAGCAATCAAGTGACGAGCCAAACGCATATCGTAGTTCTCCAGGAAGATAATCTTTCCCTGGAATTCTGGACGACGAGAAATCTCGATAATATGTTTGATCAAACCTTGTCCACCACCATCAGCTGGGTGAGCTTTACCTGTAAATACAAACTGAATAGGGAATTGTTCGTTGTTAACAATCTTAGACAAGCGTTCCAAATCTGTAAACAACAAATGTGCACGTTTGTAAGTAGCAAAACGACGACCGAAACCAATCAATAATGCATTAGGATTAATTTTATCCAAGATAGAAACAACCTTTGCAGGATCACCTTGATTCTTCAACCAAGTTGTCTTGTACTCATTCTTGATATATTTAATCAATTTGTTCTTTAATGCTTTACGGATATTCCAAATATCTTCATCAGGAATAGACTGGATAGTTTCCCAATATTTCTGATTAGACTGGTCTTTGAAGAAGTTCTTATCGAATTTTTCAGCAAAGAAACGTTTCCATTCTGTTGATGCCCAAGTTGGCATATGAACACCGTTAGTTACATAACCAACATGTAATTCATCCGGGAAATAACCTTTCCAAATCGGAGCGAACATACGCTGAGAAACTTTACCATGCAACCAGCTAACACCGTTAGCTTCCTGGCTTGTATTCAAAGCAAATGTACTCATACAGAATTTCTCGTTTGAACCTGGATTAACACGACCCATATCGATAAAATCCTGCCAGCTGATTCCTAATTTATTAGGGAATTCACCCATATAACGTTCAAACAAACCTTCATCGAAATAATCGTGTCCTGCTGGAACTGGAGTATGAACAGTATATAAAGAAGAAGCACGAACAACTTCTAATGCCTGATTGAATGATAAACCTTCTTTCTGGATATAATCAACCAAACGCTGAGCATTGATCAATGCAGCATGTCCTTCATTACAATGATAAACCTGTTTCTTTATACCCAATTTGTTCAACATCATGATACCTCCAATACCTAACAGATATTCTTGTTTCATTCTGTTTTCCCAATCGCCACCATATAATTGATGAGTAATAGAACGATCCCAATCACTATTTTGAGGAATATCAGTATCCATCAGATACAATGGAACACGACCTACATTCACTTTCCAAATATTAGCATAAACTATACGACCAGGATAAGGAACTTCCAATATCATCGGTTCGCCATTTTCTTCCATTAATTGAACGATAGGAAGAGCATTGAAGTTTTGTGCTTCATAATTTGCAATCTGTTGACCATCCATTGATAAAGTCTGTGTAAAGTAACCATAACGATACAAGAAACCAACAGCACACATATCAATATTACTATCACTAGCTTCTTTTAAATAGTCACCAGCAAGCACACCCAAACCACCTGAATAAATCTTCAGCACATTGGTCAAACCATATTCCATACTAAAATAAGCAACCGATGGTCTGCTTTGATCAGTAGGAACGCTCATATAAGCTTTAAAATCAGCATAAACCTTACTGATTTCAGCCATTAATTCTTTATCAGCTAAAATTTCTTCTATACGCTGAAAAGAAAGATTCTGTAATAACTGAGCTGGATTTCCTTCTGTTCTTTTCCAGATAACAGGATCTATTTTAGAAAACAACTTAGCTCCTTCGTGGTTCCAAACCCACCAAAGATTTGTTGCCATTTCTTTCAGAACCTCTAATGACTCTGGTAATTTTGATTGAGCATGAACCTCGTTCCAGATAGGATCATTTGATTTTACTTTCATTATTTTGATGTTTAATTAATATTTAAGCTTTACAATCATTATGTATCAAAAGATTACGAGCCGCAAAGATAAATATTTTTATTCATATCTTTAACATTTTTATAAGTTTCTAACCTTAGCTTTATTTAAGGCGATAGAATAAGCATCCTTATAAAAATCCATAAATTTACTCCATTCAGCCTTATGAGCCAACGTGAAACAATTCTTTCTAACCTTTTCTCTTTCAGCCTCTGTTTCCATATTGGCCAAAGTCAAGACCTGATTTGTAATAGATGTTGCGACATCGAAATAGTTAAAATCTGTTCGATCTACTACTGCAACACCTTCTTTAATATCATTTCCTGAAACACCAGCACTCTTTGCCCAAAGGCCAAAACCTGCCAGATTTGTTGTAATTGTAGGGATACCAAATGCTATACTTTCTAATGGTGTGTATCCCCAAGGTTCATAATAAGAAGGATAAACAGTAACATCCATACCTATTAATACATCATAATAAGGTTTGTTTAATATTCCATCATTTCCATCTAAGTAACATGGAACAAAAATAATTTTCAGTTTATCTTCTACTGCATTTTTAAATCCGGCATAACCTATATAATTAAGCACATTGTCTTCCTTCATCTGATTCAACCAATGTGTAATATAAGGACATTGCATCATATCCTTTACAGGATAATCTGATTCTATGGCTTTCTTCAAATCAGAACGGACTTCACGAACCCAAGCTGGAACCATAATGAATGCAATCGTTTCACGTTGTAATTGATATGAAGTACGAACCCGATTCATTGCTTCAATAAAGACATCAATACCTTTATTTCGGTATTCATAACGTCCGCTAGTCGAAATCAACAAAGCATTTGGATCAATAGGATAACCCAGCAATTTCTCTACCATATTCAACAAAGCCTTACGGGCTTCCGCACGTTTCTTTGTATATTCTGTTCGTACCGGAACAAAATTAGGTTCAAATCCATTAGGAGTAACTATATCTGGCTTTTTATCTAACAATTGTTCACATTCACGTGCTGTAATATCGCTTACAGTTGTGAAGCAGTCAACCTGTAGAGCAGTTTGTTTTTCAATGGAATGTTTTGCTTCCATATTTAATTCATACGCCATCTGATCTCCATTGTAGCCATCCATGTAAGCATAAAGGGCTTTATTATTTCCTGCGATAGAACGTCCTATAGATGTTGCATGAGTTGTAAATATGGTAGCAACCTTTGGTAATTGCTTTTTAATATATAAAGCACCCATACCAAGCATCCATTCATTGAAATGAGCTACAACATTTTTATTATCCAACTTATAAAAATTGTAGAAACTTTCAATTACCTTGCCCACTGCATAAGCGAAGATACAAGATTCATCATAATCTCCATATGCATGGATAGAATCTACGTGAAACTGTTCCCACATCATGTAGAAAAGAGAATCTTTTTCTCCAAAGAAAGGTTTAAAATCGACCAAAATAACAGGAGGTGTTCCTGGAACATTCCAACGACCTATTTTAGTATGCAGCTTATCTTCTGTTTCCGCAAACTTTTTCCAATCGGAAAACAATTTTTTATCCTCAATGAAATCAACAGGTTGTGAATCTTTCCAAATATCAGGTCCGATAAACACTATATTATCATTCAACATCTGATGTAAAGTATGTGCCTTTGTTGACAGAACTGTATAAATTCCTCCCACTTTATTACATACTTCCCAGCTACTTTCAAAAATATAATCCGGTTTTAATGTTTGGTTATTCATTATATTGGCCTTTAATTTAATTTTTTCAAATACTTTACAAAGGTAACGTATTTTGCGCTACTTTAGATAATCTTTATTTAATAAAAACGTATAACTCTTATAAATACCCCTTTTTAGACAAACCCCAAGTTTCCTAAAAAGGGGGAAAACAACTCTTCTAAAAGGCACATCCGCTTTCCCTGCCAAAAACATTTATGAATAGAGGATAAGTGATCATTTGAAAACTTTTCATAAATTATATTTGATTTATTCATTACAATTTTTGTAGTTTTGTAAACATTCTAAAATGTAAAGATTATGGCTAAAAGAAGAATTTTAAAGAAAGAGATCGGCGTTGCTGCTGGTGATTTGTTTTTAGAAACATTGTTTTGCAAATTATATGTTCCGGGAACTGACCCAGAAAAGGCAGATGTTTTGATGGCTCGTATACTAGATATGCAAGATAATTTCATTTCAAGAGTAAGTCATCCGGATGGAAAAAATGCAAACAAACGTGTTAAAACATATTTCGGTAAATTACGTGAAGATTTACAAAATGAAATTGATGCTATTGCTGCAGAAATCAGCAAACTAAACTAAATGCTGAATGATACAAGCTATTTGTAAAACTCTATTACGTTGGTTTGGTTGGAAACTTGCTTCTTGTGAAGGTGTGGAATTGCCCAAATGTGTAATTTGTGTTGCACCACATACTAGTAACTGGGATTTCATTGTAGGAAAGATGTTTTATACATCAATAGGTTTGACTGCCGGTTTTTTAATGAAAAAAGACTGGTTCTTCTTTCCATTGAATTTCGTATTCAAAAGTATGGGAGGAATTCCTGTTGACCGAAGTAAAAGAACCTCTATGACCGATCAAGTCATTAATATGTTTAATACACATGAGCGATTTCAGATTGCCATTACGCCAGAAGGTACTCGAAAAAAAGTAACAGACTGGAAAAAAGGATTCTACTTTATTGCTCAAGGGGCTAAAGTTCCAATATTGCTAGCCTATATGGATTATGCAAAAAAGGAAGTAGGTATTTTAGAAGTATTCCATCCAACAGGCGATGTAGAATCTGATATCGCTACTATCCGAGATAAATACAAGGATATAAAAGGCCGTCATCCTGAAAATTTCGGAGGATAACTATATACAAAACGAGTTAAATAAATTATATTGGTCGGATTCTATACAGGTATGGAGTCCGACCAATTTATATGAATTCATTAAGTAAGCTTAAATCATGAGAAACGACTTACGCATAAGCATGGTGCAAAGTCCTATCATATGGGAAAATCAAACTGCCAACCTTTTTGATTTTGAAAAACGGATAAAAAGAGTAAAAGGAAAAACCGACCTGGTTATCCTTCCAGAGATGTTTACCACCGGTTTTTCTACAAAATCCATACAACTGGCAGAAAAGATGGAAGGAAACACCATCCAGACCGTAAAACAATGGACTGCTAATTTTGGTTTTGCCATTACCGGAACCTTCATTGCCACTGATAACAACAAATACTTCAATCGAGCTTTTTTCATAACCCCTGAAGGTGAATCCTTTTTCTACGACAAACGTCATCTTTTCTCTATAGGAAAGGAAAATGAATATTTCACTGGGGGAAAAGAGAGACTGATTGTTCACTATAAAGAATGGAATATATGTCTGCTTATCTGTTATGATTTACGTTTTCCGGTATGGAGCAGAAATGAAAGGAATCAATATGACTTATTGATTTACATGGCAAACTGGCCTAAAGCTCGTTCTGCAGTTTGGCGATCTTTATTAATGGCTCGTTCATTAGAGAACCAGGCTTATGTCTGCGGAGTGAATCGTACGGGAATAGACGGAATGGGATTGGAATATTCCGGAAATTCAGTCATTCTCTCTCCAAAAGGGAAAATCATAGCAGATGCTTATAGCAGATATGACATTGTAAGAACAGGTCTTTTGTCTGCCCGCAAACAAGACTCTTTTCGAAAGAAATTTCCCGTCAGTCTAGATGCTGATTCTTTTATCATTAACAAATAAAAATAAAACCTCTATTACATATGAATTCTCGAAAATCAGCCTGGAAGTGGATTCCTTCTCTCTATTTCGCAGAAGGATTACCTTATGTAGCCGTAATGACTCTTTCCGTCATTATGTACAAACGTATGGAAATATCAAATACCGATATAGCTCTTTATACCAGTTGGCTTTATTTTCCATGGGTTATCAAACCTTTATGGAGTCCGTTTGTCGATGTGGTCAAAACAAAACGCTGGTGGATCTATGCCATGCAATTATTTATAGGAGCCGGAATGGCTGGTATAGCATTTGTTATACCAGGAGATTTTTTCTTCCAGGCTACGCTGGCTGTATTTTGGTTAATGGCCTTTTGCTCTGCGACTCATGATATTGCAGCAGACGGATTTTATCTTTTAGGATTAAATGAAGATGAGCAGGCTTTCTTTATCGGGATCAGAAACACATTCTATCGAATAGCCATGATTACCGGACAAGGTTTATTGGTTATGGTTGCTGGATTTCTTGAAAAAACAACCGGAAAGATTCCTTTGGCCTGGAGTCTGACATTCTTTATTTTAGCCGGATTATTTATAGCCTTATCCTTATGGCATAAACATATCCTCCCTCAACCGAAATCCGATAAGAACCATGAAGGCATAACGATTCGAACCATATGGAAGGAGTTTATTCAGACATTTGCCTGTTTCTTCTCCAAGAAAGGAATTATTCCGGCTTTGATATTTATGCTGACTTATCGCCTGGGAGAATCACAATTGGTAAAGTTGGCTTCTCCCTTCCTGCTTGATCAACCTGCCGACGGCGGTTTGGGATTATCAACCGGCCAAGTAGGTTTTGTATACGGAACTATTGGAGTTATCACCTTGCTGTTCGGAGGTATTGCCGGAGGAATTGCCATTTCGCATCATGGATTAAAAAAGTGGATATGGCCGATGGCCCTAGCCATCTCATTACCAAATCTGGTATATTTATATATGGCTTATTTCCAACCCGACAATTTTCTGATAGTCAACCTATGTGTTGCCATTGAACAATTCGGATATGGATTTGGATTCACTGGTTATACGATGTATATGATGCTTTTTGCTGAAGGAGAATATAAAACATCCCATTATGCCATCTGTACCGGATTTATGGCCTTAGGAATGATGCTTCCTGGAATGATTTCCGGATGGATTCAATCGCTAGTGGGCTATCAGTATTTCTTTATCTGGGTAATGCTTTGCTGTATTCCGGTCTTTCTGGTTCTGCCTTTTATCAGATTTGATAATAAATAATCAATTATCCCCGGGTTGTCATTTAAACAGATCAAGAGTTAATTGTCCGTCACCTAACAAATTGAAAGTTTTTCGGTGATAAGGAGTTACTCCATGTTGAGCAATGGCAGCCCGATGTTTTTTTGTAGGATAACCTTTATTATGATTCCAATCAAAAACAGGATACTCCTTATGTAAACTATTCATATAATCATCACGATACGTTTTTGCCAATATAGAGGCTGCTGCAATAGCAAGATATTTGCCGTCTCCTTTCACTATAGTTGTATGAGAAATACCAGGATAAGGATTGAACCGATTTCCATCAATCAATAAATGTTCTGGACGAACTTTCAATTGATCAACTGCCCGGTGCATGGCAAGAAAAGAGGCATTCAAGATATTGATCTTGTCAATTTCTTCTGGCGAAACGATACCAACAGCCCAGGCTGTTGCTTCCCGTTCGATTACCTCACGTAATGCATAACGTTGTTTTTCTGTCAGCTGTTTAGAATCATTCAATAATTCATTCTTAAAATCATGAGGCAGAATGACGGCTGCTGCATATACTGCTCCGGCCAGACACCCACGACCAGCCTCATCGCAGCCAGCTTCTATCAGATCTTCATGTAAATATGGTAATAACATACTTTTTATTCATTTAACAGAATACAAAATTAAAAAATATACACCTTAACTACAACCATTGTTTTAAGATATCCCAAACGGCTATGATATGACAGACTGAACCTCCCAAAACGAAGAAATGGAAAACGGAATGTGTATAACGGATCTGTTTGAAAGAATAAAAGAGTGCACCTGTAATATAACAAACACCTTCTGCTATGATCCAATAACAGGATACTTCAGCTACTTCGAATAGAGGTTTGAAGGCAACTGTAACCGAAAGTCCCATTATTACAAAGCAGATTGTTTCTATATAACTATGTTCTTCCAATTTACGGAAACTTGCAATCGTTCCGATTACCGCACAAGTCCAAACGAAAGTAAATAGCCCCCACCCCCATGCACCACTCTCTCGCAATACGGTTAACGTTACAGGAGAATAACTTCCGGCTATATGCCAATAAATTGCGGCATGGTCCCACTGACGAAGCTTTTTCTTCAATGGATTATGGTGACGTGTGAAGTGATAAAGAGTAGATGCCAGATAGGATCCTCCCATTCCAAATAAATAAAGCCACACTCCCATAGCAGCCCAAGAATCACCACTCCGATAACATTCCACAAGAAACAGCGTACAGACAACAATTGCCATAACAACTCCAGCTCCATGAGAAATTGTATTGGTAACTTCTTCTTTTTTAGAATAGAATAAACCATTTTTTCTGTTGTTTATCGTTTTTGTCATACCTATCATATATTTTGCAACTCTTATGTATTACTTCGATAGCGAAGATACTTATTATTAATACGAAGTCGAGCTCTTTCCATGTTTTTTCGAATGAAAATATTAATTCCTCAAACTACATCTGTAAAAAGTATTTTTATTTTGTACTTTTGTTCCAGATATCAATTTAATAAATAAAAAAAAGACGATGAAACGCCTATTAACAATCATGCTGATAGCCATAATGGCTTTGTCTGTACCTTTTAATCAGGCAACGGCGCAAGAGGAGAAGGAAACTTTGGTACAAATCGACACCAACATGGGAAAAATCAAAGTGAAATTATACAATGATACACCTCAACACCGCGATAATTTCATTAAGAATGTAAAAGGGAATCTTTATAACGGACTTCTTTTTCATCGAGTTATATCACAATTTATGATTCAAGGAGGTGATATTAATTCGAAAGATGCACCAGCTGATAAACATTTAGGCGACGGAGATCCGGATTATAAGATTCCGGCCGAGATTGTTTATCCTACTCATTATCACAAGGCGGGAGCTTTATGTGCTGCTCGCACAAGTGATGAAGTTAATCCTCAAAAGGAATCGTCCGCTTCTCAATTTTACATTGTTACAGGAAAGTTCTATACAAGCATGGAACTTGACAAAATGGAGAAAAACGAAGGCAAGAAATTCACTGAAGCCCAGCGTCAGTCTTATATGCTTGAAGGTGGACGACCAGATCTGGATAATAAATACACCGTTTTTGGAGAAGTGGTAAAAGGAATGAATGTCGTTCTTAAAATCCAGCAGGTCCAAACAAATGAAGAAGACAGACCTTTGAAAAATGTCGTTATCAAGTCAATGAAAATTGTAGAAAAATAATAAATATGGAAAATAAAATGGAAGAGACACAAGTTATTATGCATACAAGCAAAGGTGATATCACATTAAAGTTATATAATGATACGCCTAAGCATCGTGATAATTTCATCAAACTGGTAAAAGAAGGAACTTACAACGGTCTTTTATTTCACCGAGTAATCAAAGATTTCATGATTCAGGGAGGTGACGTTACATCAAAAGATGCTCCAATGAACAAACAGCTTGGTGCTGGTGACCTTGGTTATACTGTTCCGGCTGAATTTATCTATCCGAAATATTTCCATAAGAAAGGTGCTTTATGTGCCGCTCGAACCGGAGATGAAGTAAATCCTGAACGTGCTTCTTCTGCTTCTCAGTTCTATATCGTAACAGGTAAAAAATATTCAGAAGGAGAATTGAACCAGATGGAAAAACAATTGGAAAACCGTCTGAAACAATCAATCTTTGCTCGCTTACAAACAGAGAACAAGGCGAAAATCATGGAATACTATCGTAGCGGTAATAAAGAAGAATTCGCTATGTTACGGGAAACTTTAATTTCAAAAACAGAACTGGAAGTTGAAAAGCGTAAGGACGAATGTAAATTACCAAAAGAACTTCGCGAAGCTTATAAGACAGAAGGTGGTGTTCCTTTTCTGGACAACCAATATACCGTTTACGGAGAAGTGGTTGATGGTATCGAAGTGGTTGACGAAATTCAGAAAGCTAAAACGAACAGACAAGACCGTCCTACAGAAAATATCGTTATTACATCTGTTGAATTGATTTAATGAATCATTATAAAGAGACTATCCGCCTAGGAGTCCCGATTATGTTGGGACAACTAGGCATTATTATTGTCGGATTTGCCGATAACATGATGGTTGGCCATCATAATGCTCTGGAACTTGCAGCTGCATCGTTCGTAAACAACTTCTTCAACCTGGCTTTTATCTTTGGAATGGGATTTTCATACGGACTTACTCCCATTATCGGCCAGCTTTTTGCACGAAAAGAATTTGATCATATCGGATCAACCTTGAAAAACAGTATGTTTATCAATACTATTCTCGGATTGTTCCTGACAGCCTGTATGTTGTTCCTGTTTTTTAATCTCGACTGGCTCAATCAACCTCAAGAGTTATATCCTCTCATCAAACCATACTACATCCTTCAGCTGATATCTATTCCGTTTGTCATGTTGTTCAATACATTCAAACAATTCAGCGACGGAACAACCGATACACTCACCCCAATGTATATCATGCTAAGTGCAAACGCATTGAATATCATTGGTAATTACTTTCTGATTTTTGGATATGCGGGATTCCCGGAACTTGGATTGACAGGAGCCGGATTATCCACATTGATCAGCAGAATTTTGTCTTTATTATTCTTTTATATTCTTTTTATCCGCCATTCCAAATATTCCGTCTACCTGAAAGAATTCAAAAAAGCCCATATCAGACTTAAAGAGCTGAAGGAACTGACCAGAATAGGTTTACCAATTGGTTTTCAGATGGGTATAGAATCAGGATCATTCAATCTGGCTGTTATTATGATGGGATGGATTGGTAGTACGGCCCTGGCTGCCTATCAGATAGCAGGAGTCGTTACAACCTTAGGATTCATGCTTTACTACGGAATTGCAGCAGCCGTTGCCATCCGAATAAGTAATTTCAAAGGGAATAATGATCTGAAAGGAATAAGAGAATCAGCTAAAGCCGGATTTGTCATTGTCGGTATATGCATTCTAACAGATATTTTTTTCTTATTGCTGTTCCGTAACAATATAGGTTATTTGTTTACGAACGAAGAAGAAGTTGTTAAAATGGTAGCCGTTTTCTGCTGGCCGGTTATCTATTATCAATTTGGGGATGGCATGCAGATTTTGTTTGCAAATGCCTTGCGTGGAATAACGGATGTGAAATATATGGCAAAAATGGCTTTGCTGTGTCACTTCGGACTAGCTCTTCCTGCCGGTTATATTTGTGGTTTTACCTTCAATTATGGAGCTTTAGGAATTTGGTTCGGTTTTCCTATCAGTTTAACGTTACTGGCATTCTTACTTGGTCGCCGTTTTATACTCCTGACCAGAAATAAATAAATTACTATCTCGGGATTATTTATCAAAACAAAAGACATATTTACCTTTCCACCCTAGTGGAACGATCTTTCCACCCAGGTGGTTCACTCTTTCCACAAGGGTGGAAAAGTTGGCTCACTTAGGTGGAAAGATAAATATATCCCAGCTTTCGAAAATTATTTCTTACTAACCTGCTTTAACATTTCCTGAACAGCCACTTCCAATTGATGATCTTCACCCTTCAATTGAGATTCCGGAGTATTATACACTTCAATATCCGGCTGTAACTGCTGGTTTTCCAAATAATTTCCGTGTTCATCTTTTACACCGACCTGAGGAATACCGAAAAGTATTGTTGGATCAATCTGATTTTCCCACCATACGGCAGTCATTGTACCCGGAACAGGAGCACCTATCAGCTTGCCAATATTCAAAGCCTTGTAAACAAACGGGAAACCATGAGCATTCGAGTAGTTATCTTCGCACATCAAAACGCATGAAGGCTTCAACCAGCGATTATATGGATCGCTACCGATATATTGCCCTCTCGGTTCGAAACGATGATATTCTTTACCGCTCAAAAGGATAGCAAGATCTTCGTGCAACCATCCGCCTCCATTGTGACGAGTATCGACAATTACAGCTTCTTTCTGACGGAAAACTCCCAACAAATCAGAATAAGTTTCACGGAAGCTGTCACTATTCATTTCTCTTACATGAACATAACCGATACGTCCATTAGATAATTTTTCAACCATAGCACGGCGTTGCTTTACCCAGCGTTTGTAAAGTAAATCAGACTGCTGAGCAGCAGTAATAGCCTTCACCTGTTGTTCGAAACGCTTACCTGTCTGAGGATTCAATACTGTAAGCATCACTTTCTTTCCAGCTTTTCCTGCAAGCATCGGGAAGTAATTCATGTTTTTACCAATTGTCTGGCCGTCAATCTTCTCAATAATACAACCATTCTTGATTTTGCTGTCAGTCAAAGTCAACGGGCCTTGAGCAATAATCTCGGCAATCTTCAGACCATCACCGCTATAATTGTTATCAAAGAAAGCACCCAATACAGCAGTGGAAGGAATGGTTGATGCAGGACGATAACGAGCACCGGTATGAGAACCATTCAATTCACCCAACATCTCTGATAACAAATCCTGAAAATCATAATTATTATTGATATGCGGCAAGAAACGAGCATAAGCTTTCTTATAACCAGCCCAATCAATTCCATGAATATTCTTATCGTAGAACTTATCGGATACCTGACGCCAGATGTGATTGAACATATATTCACGTTCGGCAGAAGGACGATATTTAAAGTCGGCTTCAAAAGCGATAGGTTTCACCTGACTGCTCTTAATATCCACTTTCTTCAACATTCCGCCAGAAATAAGGAAGAGATTTTCACCTTTCTTGTCGGCAAACAAACTTCCGGCACCAACATTCTTGATAAGCAGTTTGGTCTTATTCTCACGGAAGTCTCTTTCCCACAAATCATAACCACCTTCAAAAGCAGCACAATAATATAATTTGTCACCTTTTGGAGTAAGCACGGCATCAGCCATGTGAGAAGAATTGATAGTCAAACGTTTGATGCGATCCTTACGGTTTTCCAAATCAAATTTCAAAGGCTTCACTTCTTTTTCAGCCTTTTCATCTTTTTTCCTGGAATCTTTCTTATCAGCGTCTTTCTTATCCTTATCTGCTTTCTTCTCAGCTTCTTTCCTTGCCTTTTCAGCTTCTTCAAATAAAGCAAATTCTTCTTTCGACAAATTAAATTTATCAAAAGCCTCTCCATCAAAGAACATTATATAAGTATCACTTTCTGCCCCCCAGCATCCGTGACTTCTATAACCGGCTCTATCTGAAGACCAAATCATAGCTTTTCCATCCAAGACCCATTTAGGATTGGCGTCAGAATAACCACTCTCTGTCAGATTTGTCATTTCGCCGCTTCCATCAGCCTTGACTAAAACAATATCCGTATTATTCCATCCACCAACACTGATATATTTAGCCAGGAACCATTTACTGTCCGGCGACCACTGATAAGTCTGATCACCATCACTATAAGAATAATTGTACTTGCCATCCAATACGGTACGAACTTTTTTGGAATCCAGATTGATTACCCGCAGCGTTGTTCTATTCTCAAGAAAAGCTACTTCCTTGCCATCAGGTGAAAACATCGGCTGGAAAGAAGTATTGTCAGTAACTACTAAAGGTTCTTCTTTTATTTCAGTGGCATAAGTAAAATGTTTCTCTTCCTTTCTTGTCAAAGACGACATGTAAACACCCCAGGTTTCGCCACGTTCGGCTGAATAAACCAAAGAACGTCCTTTCGGATCGAAACTTAAATCACGTTCCTGCTGAGGAGTATTGGTAATCTGCTTGGTCGTTGCATATTCAACAGAAGTAACAAAGACATCACCCCGAACAATAAAGGCAACTTCTTTGGCATCAGGAGAAACAGCGATATCGGTTGCTCCCGATTTCAGCAGACGATTCACCAAATCATTCTCAATCTTATCCGAAACGATTTGAACACCAACCTTCTGAGGCTTTCCTCCTTCCTTTAAAGTATAGATTTCTCCATCGAACGAATATGCTAACAGACCATCTTTAGAAGAGCTCAGTGAACGGACAGGATGCTTCGTATGATGAGTCAGCTGGACTTTACCTCCTCCATTCAGATTCTGCTTGAACACATTGAATGTACCTTTCTCTTCACTCAGATAATAGAATGATTCTCCGTCTTTACTCCATACCGGATTACGGTCTTCACCCGCAAAGGTTGTCAACTTTTTATAAGAACGTTCACCCTTCAGATTACAAAGCCAGATATCTCTGGTAATAGAAGAAGTATGATGTTTACGCATCGGGTCTTCATAACCTTTCTGATCATGATAAAGCAGCTGATCACCACTCGGACTGATAGCGATGTCCTGCATGACCAGAGAAGAATAAAGAGTTGGACGATTTCCTGTTAAATCCACTTCGTAAACCTGAGGGAATTCGCGAGAAGGGAACTGACTGTCTTTTACGTCCGGCATTAATCCGGCAATGAATAAAACATGTCCGTTATCACTGAAAGTAACTGGGATTTCATTCACACTATTATTAGTCAGTTTAGTTGGAACACCACCATCTTTACTGACAACATAAACATCCATACTTCCCTCACGATCGGAAGCGAAAGCGATCTTTGTGCCATCGGGCGACCAGACCGGATGCGTATCATGTTTTGGATGCGTTGTTAACTGAACAGCTTTTCCTCCAGAAGAAGGGACTGTATAAAGATCCCCTTTATAAGAAAAAGCAATTGTTTTTCCATCGGGTGAAACTGCCGGATAACGTAACCAAAGTGGTGTATCGGCAGCCTCGATTGTTGCGGCACAACACAACAATAAAGCCGGAATTAAAATCTTCTTCATTCGTGTTTTTCTTTATTAAATATTGAAATTATCTTATTAGAATTTCTTTGTCCGGATATGGCAATATGGTTCTCCACCAGTCTTGTCATAATAATGCTGATGATAATCTTCTCCCACCCAGAACGTTGAGGCCGGAGTCAGACGAGTATTTACTTCATATCCTTTTGACCGGAGTAATTCGATCACTTCTTCTGCTTGTTTTTTCTGCTCTTCGTTCAGGTAGAATATTTCACTACGATATTGCGGACCAATATCCGGTCCTTGCCCGTCAGTCTGAGCCGGATCATGAATTTCAAAAAACACCTTACATAAATCGGTATAAGTTGTTTCGTCTGCATCAAATTCCACCTGAGTAACTTCGGCATGTCCTGTTATATGTGCTTTAACTTCCTGATAAGTCGGATTTTCCTTATCACCTCCCATATAACCTACGGTTGATTTAATAACACCTTTTGCGTGTTCGAACTGATACTGAGCACCCCAAAAGCAACCACAGGCAAAAATGGCTGTTTCTACTTTCATATAAATGATTTATTAATTAAATATCCAAAAATACAAAAAATTCAAACATTTAACAGATGATTATCTAATATCATAAAGGATGATTACTTTTGTATCTGTATTTTTCAAACCAATCAGAATGTCGACAAAGAAGTTTCATCATTTTCAACAATCCATTGAAGGTATCGAACTACCTCAAAAATTTACTTATCCATTCCGCTACACACCTCATCCTTTATCTGTTTTAGCTGCAAATGAAGTACAAACTTATCTTCAAAAGCAAACTCAATGGCACGAAGAATTGGAGAAAGGTAAGATGTTCGGAGTTCTGATAGTAAGGAATGAAGCAAATGAAATCGGCTATCTGGCTGCTTTTTCGGGAAATCTGGCCAACTCTAACCAACATGACTTTTTTGTTCCACCTGTTTATGATTTATTGCAACCTGACGGTTTCTTCCGGATTGAAGAGGATCAGATTTCTGCGATAAACCATCGTATTGATTCTATTCAAAAAAATCCGGATTACAATTCTCTTACTGAAGAATTGTATGTTCTCAGAAGAAATGCTCAAAAAGCTTTACAAGAAGGTAAAGCTTTCTTAAAACAGGAAAAGAAACGCAGGGAAGAGATCCGTCAAAAAGGCGTTTCAGAAGAAGAACAAGCCCGATTGATTCGAGAAAGTCAGTTTCAAAAAGCAGAGTTCAAACGACTGGAAAGAAAATTCAATGATGAATTATCCAATCTGGAAGAAAAAGTTAAAGCTTTCGAAAATACTATTCAGGAATTAAAACAGGAACGAAAGAAAAGATCGGCAGCTCTACAATTAAAGCTGTTCTCTCAATTTGAAATGCTGAATGCAAACGGAGTCAAACGAGATCTTTGTGATATTTTCGCACCCACATCACAACAAATTCCTCCGGCTGGAGCAGGAGAATGTGCTGCGCCTAAGTTATTACAATTCGCTTATTGCCATAATTTAAAACCTCTTGCCATGGCCGAATTTTGGTGGGGTAATTCTCCAAAGACAGAAATTCGACATCATGGTTACTATTATCCGGCATGCAAAGGAAAATGTGAACCAATACTGAAACACATGTTGATTGGTTTGGATGTAGAGGAAAACACTCTCATTGCCAAACAAGAGACCGAAATCAATCTGGAAATTCTATATGAGGATGACGATCTGCTAGTACTCAACAAGCCGGCCGGTATGTTATCTGTTCCGGGAAAGAATAATGGTTTCTCGGTATTCGATTGGGTACAACAGAAATATCCGGAAGCTACAGGTCCATTGATTGTTCATCGTCTGGATATGGCAACATCCGGTTTGCTTGTCATTGCCAAGAAAAAGGAAATCCATCAGAATCTTCAAGCTCAATTCAAAAACAGAACAGTAAAAAAAAGATATATCGCCTGGCTGGAAGGTTTGATTTCCAAAGATAAAGGAAACATTTCCTTACCTATCTGCCCGGATCCATTAGACAGGCCCAGACAAATGGTCAGTGAACTCTACGGGAAACCAGCAATTACCGAATTTGAAGTTATAGAGCGAAGAAATAACAGAACTAAAATAGCCCTGTATCCTATAACTGGAAGAACGCATCAGTTAAGGATTCACGCAGCTCATCCTGATGGCTTGAACACACCTATAGTTGGAGACGAACTTTATGGCAAGAAAGCTGACAGATTATATCTTCATGCCGAATATCTCGAATTTAATCATCCGAGAACAAATGAACGAATTGCCATAACAAAGAGAGCAGAGTTTTAAGGAACTAAATATCTCCGCGGTTTGATGGAAACGATCGAAGTTTAATGACTGATTAAGTAGAAGATATATCCAATGTACCGGATCTAGCTTTCAGCAACAGGGTGATAAGGACATCTCTCAACCTTATCTATAAAAATAATCTTTCAAGTTACGATCTAAAAGGGAAATAATATGAAAAGCGACCTGTTGATAAAGCTGTTGATAAGTGGTAGAAAATAAAAAAGAGGCTTGATAAAAATATCTCACCTCTTTGACATGTCGGGATGAGAAGACTCGAACTTCCGACCTCCACGTCCCGAACGTGGCGCGCTAGCCAACTGTGCTACATCCCGATTATATGTCTGTAATCATTAAAAAGTACTATCTTTTCCGATTACGGATGCAAAGGTAGTACTTTATTTCTATTCATCAAGTTTTTCTTTCCTTTTTTCTTGATTTATTTTTCCACGGGCAACATACCTAAAACGTCAAACATCTGTTGATAAACAGAAGCTTTTTCTGCCAAAGGCTTTGGGTATGCACGCGAAGAAGAAGGCATTCTAAACAACTTCATATCTCTTCCTTCCCATACAAAAGAAGAAAACTCTCCAACATTAGGTTCTGCCACAATAGCCATTTGAGACAAGACAGAGAGCAAGGTATCCATGGCCTTTTGCCCGGTTACAACAATAGCTTTACAATCGGGTATCTGACCTAATACTGATTCCAGATCGATAGGTTTGACTATTTCCAGAAACTTATCGGAAGCATTACCCTTCTGACGTATTACCTCAACACCTGTATCACCTATTCCTAAGCCCACTTTCCGGCAGAAAGCCTTACACTTCTCTTCACTGAACTTTCGAGGAGCTTCCAGAAAATAATCCTTGTCTGCAAAAAATAAAAGTCCAAGAATCCTCCACATATCGTTTTGAATATTCGGATAGTAGAAATTCATGGACCAACGTTGCTGAGGCGGAGGAAAACTTCCCAGCATCAGCAACTGTGTATTCTCCGGCAGAAAGAACCCTAACGGATGTTTCTCTGCTATTGGATCATTCATTATTTCTTAGCGTCTTCTTTTGCCTGTTTCTTCTGGTCTTCACGAGCCAAAAGAACTACATTATAAACAAAATCAACAACCCATTGTTCAGAGTAACCTAAAGTCTGAGCATACTTTCTGACACTCCATGCGGCCTTCTGCACACTAACATCACTCCATTCTGAGCGAGTCATAATTTCGTGTACAGTCTTCTGTGTCTGTGCGTAGAGTAATTTCTTCAGCAACAAAGCCAATCTGAACTTCCATTGCATCAGATTACCTAACAAACTGAACAAATCATTACAGAAACCCTGGAACATGAAGAAATAAGACTTGATATCATTCTGATTCTTACAACATTTCTTGACAGAGGCATCTATCTCTTTGAAAAAATCTTCACTTAATCCATAATCCTGCATAAGGATTTTACGAACACGAGATTTTTCGGCAACACCTAACTTGTTATTTTGAGTAGGGATTTTCAACATTCGCTTGAACAGAGCCATATCAGCCAACACATTCAAGTTTGTAATTCCCAATCTAACAGCCATTACGGCCTGATAATAAACTCGGACCAAAGAAACGAACTCTTCAACTGAACCTTTGGTTGTTTCTTCTGTAGATTCCGATGTATTTTTCTTGAATAATTTTGAAAAGAAACTCATTATTTAATTATTTAAAGCACAAATATACAAAATATCACTGATTCAATCGCCACTCACGATGATAAGAATCAACCGCATCACGAACAGAACCATGCATCAATAATAATTCTTTAGCCTGTTCATAATCGAGAGACAACTCATCCATAATCATTCGTGTTCCCCGATCAACTAATTTATGATTGGTCAACTGCATATTAACCATCCGGTTATTCTTAACCCTTCCAAGCTGAATCATTGTTGTCGTACTTATCATATTCAGAACCAGCTTCTGGGCAGTTCCGCTTTTCATTCGTGTACTTCCTGTAACATATTCCGGACCAACAACGGGTTCTATTGCAATATCCGCAGCCTGACCTACAGGAGAATCCGGATTACAAGCTATAGCGCCTGTTAATATTCCAATTTTCCGAGCTTCTTTCAAAGCTCCTATCACATAAGGAGTAGTTCCTGAAGCCGCTATTCCAACAACAACATCCAATGAATTGATATGATACTCACATAATTCACGCCACCCTTTCTGGTCATCATCTTCGGCTGATTCCACAGGATTACGCAAGGCACTTTCACCTCCCGCAATCAGACCAACTACAAATGTATTCGGCATTCCAAACGTTGGAGGAATCTCAGAAGCATCCAATACTCCTAAACGACCGCTTGTACCGGCTCCCAAATAAAATAACCGACCGCCACGTTTCATTCTTTCCACAATACCCAATACCAGTTTCTCTATCTGAGGAATAACCTTTTCTACAGCCAAAGCAACCTTTTGATCTTCCCTATTGATATCTGTCAATACTTCGTGAATTGACTTTTTTTCCAAATCATGGTATAATGATTCATGTTCCGTTATCTTCTGAAAACTCATTTGCTTCTGTCTTTATAATATGCAACTAAACCTTTCATGGGAGCTTTTTCAATCATCCCTATCTGCAAAGATAAACTACATAAAACTTCTTTCAATATATCTTGAAAATAAAAAGCTACAGAACCTATAAAATGAACAGGATATTGATAATAACAGGTATACATCATTACATTTCGACGAAGGAATTCTTCAAAACTGCTACGAACTAATTGATATATAGCCTCATCATCCAAATGCTCTTTTAAAAAAGGAACAAAACTTGCCAGATAGCGATTTGGGAAAGGTTTCTTATAGACTCTATCCAATATTTCAGATGGAGTCAATTCATATTTAGTCATAAATTCCTTACATAGTTTTTCAGGAAGCTGTCGTTTCAAACAGTCTCCAACTAATTTCCGTCCCAGAACAGCTCCACTACCCTCATCTCCCAAAATAAAGCCTAAAGGAGATATTTGTTCCTTGATTTTCGAGCCATCATAAAAACAGGAATTTGATCCTGTTCCTAAAATACAAACGATTCCGGGCTTTTCTCCGCATAAAGCATGAGCAGCTGCCAATAAATCACTATTTACAGAAACAGGAACATTCCAATACGCACAAATAGCATCTTCTATTATCTGATTCTTGTCCGAGAAAGCACAACCCGCTCCATAGAAAAAGATTTCATCAATTGTATAATCAGAAAGCGTTGGATATAAATCTTCCTGAATAATCTTCTGTATCTGTTCTCTATTTTGGAAATAAGGATTCAGGCCTACAGTCTGACATCCTACAATGGCTCTTCCCTCTGAATCAATCAAAGACCATTCAGTCTTTGTTGAACCGCTATCTGCTATAAGTATCATAACTTTTTATTAAAAAATAATGTTCTGTAAAATATAAACCATAGCACCTGATAAATATCCCAACAAAGCTATGCCTGAAATTCTTTTCAGATACCACCCAAAACTTATTTTTTCAATCCCCATTACAATCACTCCTGCCGCAGAACCAATAATCAACATACTACCACCAACGCCGGCGCAATATGCCAAGAACTGCCAGAATGCTCCATCGTGAGCAAAGTTCATCCAATAAGCCGGATCAGAACTTGCTGCAATTGCAGCTTCACCCATAACCGGATACATTCCAATTGCACCTGCAACTAACGGAACATTATCAACAATGGCAGAAAGAGTTCCAATTATCATATTAACAATATATACATTTCCTATCGTTACATCAAGCCAAGAAGAAAAAGAACTTAAAATACCTGTATAGCGCAGGACATCGACTGATAACAAAATTCCTAAAAAGAATAAAAGAGTCGTACCATCTATACGATGTACTACTTTAGCCAAACGCAATTTACGATCTTCAGCCAAATCTTCCTTTCTTCCATAGATCAATTCAGTAAAGAACCAAAGGATACTTACGCCTATCATTACACCAATAAAAGGAGGTAAATGAGTGATCATTTTAATAACAGGAACTGACAGCAAACATGAAATTCCTAATATAAAAATAAAAAGACGTTCTTTATAAGCTAATGCAAAAAATTCCTCATTTCCATCTTGTTCTGAGCCAACCTTATTATCTGGCGGAGTTACAGTTCCATTCAAGCTGCGCATTATCAAACACATTGGAACCAACATGGACACCAAACTTGGCAAAATCAAATGAGGTATGGTTGCTCCTGTAGAAATATTTCCTTTAACCCAAAGCATAATTGTTGTTACATCACCAATAGGAGACCATGCTCCACCACTATTAGCTGCAATAATAATCATACTTCCAAATAACCAACGTACCTTCTGATCATCAATCAGCTTACGTATCAACATAATCATCACAATAGATGTAGTCAAGTTATCCAATACTGAAGACATGAAAAATGTCAATAATGAAATCATGACCAACAATTTCTTACTATTTCGTGTCTTTATTCGATTCGTAATAAATTCAAAACCGCCATGAACGTCAATCAATTCGACAATAATCATCGCTCCAATCAAGAAGATCAAAGTCTGACAGATTTCGCCAACACTTTCTATTATCTGATGGCCTACAATATATTCCTGACATTGCGTAACCAACGGCAAATTTGCAATATCTGGATTCTGAATAAAGTTTTTAAAACCTTCATTTGAGATTAACGAATCAAACGAAGGTGCATTCATAGAGTAAATAGTCCATAAAATAGTTCCTGTTAATAAGGCTGAGGCAGCTTTATTAATCTTGATCTGATGTTCAAGGGCAATCATACTGTACCCTATAACAAAAATAAAAACAATAAGAGTTAGCATAATTTTTATTCTTTAAATTTTTTTGAACCGCAAAGATACCCAATTTTCAGGAATTTGTGCCATTAATTTTTCGGATAAAATAAAAAGGAAAATCCGTCGATCGATATTAAAAATTTGATATCAATCGACGGATTTGATCATTCAACCAGTACTAATCCGGTTATATTACTATAATATGTCAGCTTAAAGATTGTTGATGTTCAGCACGCAACAAATCATTTACTGTTTTTACAGGATTAAATGTTTCAATAGGCACTTCAACAAAGACAGTATTCCAATCGCTCATGGCACCATTCCACAATCCAGGCAATTCCAATGCTTTCAAGTCCTTGCCATCCTTACTTTTATAAGAAATAAATCCTGTATTCTTATCCACATAATTAGGCAAGTTGAATTTTTCACCCTTATAATTCTTTAGTGCGCAAACTAAATCCACCGGATTGAAGTGTGTCCCTTTTTCAAATAGAGCTTTCTTAACAGGATCATCCATATCAATCTGAGAACTTTCCAAAACTTGTAATGAAACGGAACCGTCAGGATTAACAGCCAGGAACGGACCACCACCAGGTTCACCCACATTCTTAACCATTCCGCAAACACGCAATGGACGATTCAATTTATTCTTGATGAAAACAATAAGTTCAGCATCTTCCATGTATTTGATATCATCTTTACGAATACACAAATCGTCGTGTAGGAAATGAATCATTTCTTCAACCTGTTCATGTGTGTATTTACCTGTTTCAATTAATTCCAAATACTTGAATATCTTATTCTGGATAGAAACCAAAACACCTGCAATCAGTTTTTTATAAATAATTGTTGCTGATTTGAAACTATCGGGAACAACATTGTCGATATTCTTTACAAAAACAACATCAGCATCAATATCATTCAGATTTTCAATTAAAGCCCCATGTCCACCCGGACGGAATAACAAATCACCATTTTTATCTCTGAATGGAGTATTATCCATATTTACAGCTATCGTATCTGTACTTGGTTTCTGGACGCTGAACGAAATATCATATTTAACAGAGAATTTATCTTCATAATAACCTTTCTTTTCCTCTACTAATTTTTCAAAGAAAGCGATATGCTCCGGAGAAACTGTAAAATGAATATTTACTTCGCCGGCATTATTCTTTGCATACATAGCTCCTTCAGCCAAATGTTCTTCCATCGCAGTACGATATACTTCCGGATAAGTATGGAAAAGCAATAGCCCTTTTGGCAAAGAGCCATAATTCAGTCCTTCTTTTTCTAATAAATTAGCAACAACTTTCTTATAACTTCCTAAAGAAATCAATGTCTCAATGTTCATATCATCGTTTTCAAGACATTTTGCATCTAAGGCCTGATAAAAAGCAAATTTTTTGATTTCAGAGAAAAATTTCTTTTCAAAATCGGTAGTAGGCGTATCGTATTCTGCCGAAAGAAATCCAAACAAGTTCTTAAACATACGACTTGCTGCTCCAGAAGCCGGAACGAACTTTAATATTCGTTTATTCTGACTTAAGTAAGCATCCCACGCAGTCATATATGCAGGCTGTTTTTCTGCAGGAATAACCATTATACCTCTTTCTGTAGAGGCAGATGCTTCAATTTCTAAAAAAGGAAAACCTTTTTCAAAACAAGCCAATTGATTTTCTATCTTCTCTTGTGAAATACCCTTTGAAGATAACAGTTCCAAGTCTTTTGCGTTTAACATATCGTATTATTTTTATAAATTAATTCTTTATATCAATAAGGGCATTACAAACACTCCCTAATACACAAAAGTATAAAATACCTATAACAATAACATCGATTATTCAAAATAAAAAGATAATTTTACAACATGATAAGAATTCTTGTCTTAGAAAAGACAAGTAAAAAGAACAAAGCCTATGGAGACTCAACCTTTTTTTACATTAGAAGAAAAAAAAGAATTCTTCACGAAATACAAATTATTGCTAAATAACCTGTATGCTTTTTTGGAAAAAGAAGATATTTCCAAAATGAAGGCCTTACTAAAACATGTGGTAGCAAATGATTGTTATGGTAGAGATAAAAACGGCATCAATGGATTATTAAGAAATATAGATACTGCATTAATAGCTACAATCGAAATCGGATTGAAAAGGACATCGATTATTGCTCTTCTGCTTTACCGACCTGTTTATAAAAATATCATCAAGATTGAAGAAGTTAGAGACTTATTTGGTGAACAGATATCTTTAATGATTACCCGTTTATTAAAAACGTCTGATCTCTATGCCCGAAATACAGCAGTCAATTCAGAAAATTTCCATCATCTTCTTCTTTCATTTGCCGAAGATGTACGAGTTATTCTATTAATGATTGCCGATCGTCTTTATCTGATGCGTATAGGGAAACGTTTGTCTGAAGATGACCGTATCCGATTAGCGACAGAAGCAGCCTATCTTTATGCTCCCCTTTCACATCGATTAGGTTTATATAAAATAAAAAGCGAACTGGAAGACTTGTCTCTTAAATATACCAATCGTAAACAATTCGATTTTATCAAAAGGAAATTGAACGAGACTAAACGTTCCAGAGACGCTTACATAGCAAACTTTATTGCTCCTATCAAAGAAAAGCTAGAGAAGGCTGGATTCAAGTTCGATATTAAAGGACGAACAAAATCAATTCATTCTATCAATAATAAGCTGAAAAAGCAAAAGGTCGAATTTGAAAATATCTATGACCTTTTTGCTATCCGTATCGTTCTTGACACTCCTTTAGAACGGGAACGTCTGGAATGCTGGCAGGTTTATTCCATTGTCACTGATATGTATCAGCCTAATCCAAATAGAATGAAAGACTGGATTTCCATTCCTAAAACAAATGGTTACGAAAGTCTTCACATCACTGTTATGGGGCCAGGTAACAAATGGGTTGAAATACAGATACGAACAAAACGAATGGATGAGATTGCCGAAAAAGGATTGGCTGCCCATTGGCGTTATAAAGGTGTAAAAGCAGAAAAAGGTCTGGATGAATTCATGACAAGTGTTCGTGTTGCTCTTGAATCCAAGGAATCTAATCCGATGGATTTGATGCAGGACTTCAGAATGGATCTATACAAAGATGAAATTTATGTTTTCACGCCCACTGGCGAATTGATCAAACTAGCAAAAGGCGCTACCGTTTTAGATTTTGCTTTTGCTATCCATTCCAACTTAGGAAGCAGGTGTACTTCAGCAAAAGTCAATGGGAAGAATGTTCCTATTAAATATGAATTACATAATGGAGATTCAGTTTCAATCATAACTTCCCCTACTCAGTCACCCAAAAGAGACTGGCTGAATTTTGTTGTCACTTCAAAGGCTCGTGTCAGGATCAAGCAAGCTCTACGAGAAGAGACAGCTAAAGCTGTTGACTTTGCCAAAGAAATGCTTCAACGCAGATTCAAAAATCGTAAGATTGAAATGGAAGAATCTCCTTTGATGCGTTATATCAAGAAAAAAGGCTATAAGACTGTTACTGATTTCTATGTTGATATAGCTGAAGATCGTTTGGATCCCAACAATATTATTGATGAATATTTAGAACTTGTACACAAGGATACAGAACAATCTGATCATCCAATGACAAGAAGTGCGGAGGAGTTTACAACAACAACCGAAGTTGAAGAATTTTCATCTAATAAAGATGTTCTGGTTATAGATAAGAATCTGACTGGTATAGAATACAAACTGGCTAAATGTTGCAATCCTATTTATGGTGATGATGTTTTCGGCTTCGTTTCCACACAAGGAATCAAGATTCATAGAATGGACTGTCCTAATGCTCAGGAAATGTTCAGTAAATTTGGTTATCGGATTATCCGTGCCAAATGGAGCGGTAAAAACGATCAGGGATATATTGTTACACTCCGCGTCGTAGGTCGTGATGATATTGCCATTGTTACCAACATTACATCTGTTATCGGAAAAGAAACATCCGTTACATTACGTTCGTTAAATATCGATTCTGTAGATGGTTTATTCCAAGGTAACTTTACTGTCCTGGTTAAAGACATAACAACACTTCATATGCTGATTAAAAAGATTAAAACAGTCAAAGGTGTTAAAACGGTTGAAAGATTGAATACATGAA
>JAHHQS010000270.1 GCA_020026285.1 Parabacteroides sp.
TGTGAAAACGGTGTCCAATATGCTGGGACATTATTCCGCAGGCTTCACGCTGGACACTTACACCCATGTTACCGACCAGATGCAGAAAGCCGCTGCCCAGCGGATGCAGGGTGTGATGGATGCCGCCCTACCAAATGGGCAGCCAGACCCGCCGCAGGATAACAGCTGCAAGGTCATTGAATTTAAGAGAGCCGTGAACGCTTAAGAAGAAAGAGAACAGAAGCCGGAGCATAACGCTCCGGCTTCTGTTTGTTGGCGCTAAGTGTAATGTAAACAACGAATGAAAAGCCTTAATCTATTGCGATAGATGTTTTGTGCATTTAGATTATTACCATGAAATCAAGCCTGCAATCTCTTGACGCTTTTCCTCGACATGCTTATCAAGTTCAGTTAAGCTATCTAAGAGTTCAGAATGTGTTCCATCGGAATTTTCATATGTCAAAAATTCCAGATTTCTATTATTTGCAATACAGTCTAATTCGTCATTAGAAAGATTATTTGATGGAATCACCATGTAATGAGGGCGACATCCAGGAAAAGAAAAATTCAAATTTTCTAAAACTAATTGAATATCGGGGTCAGATAGTCCACAACCTAAAAAAACAAATGTATGGGTAAGTAAAAGTGCGTCCAACACTCGATAAAATGAAGCATTTTCATTACGGATCCTACTATACTGACTGTGTGTGAAAACGATATGATCTGTATCATCAATGGTACCATGTGCTTTTATAATCAGGTAGTCTGGAGAACGTAAATATTGAGCTATACCATCACGATATGTTTTGATAATTACTGTACCATTTGACTGAGCTGTTGCATATTGATCATATATTTTATCAATGTTGGGTGTGATAACAAGACGAGAGTCAAGAGAAAAAATAATTTCATGCAGTTTATTCGGATGATATCCCGGACGCCGAAATTCATCAGCAGCCAATTCGCCAAAATCACGTTCACCTAAACGTCTAACAATTATTTCACAAGCGGTTAAATAGTCCCCTTTGTTAAGAAGTTGTTCAATTATATGTCGACTCTGATTCAATTTATCTTGCCTAATGTCAAGGATGCCGTCCAAAAAGTCATACCATGTTGCAGGTGACTTTCCATCATCATTTTGGGAAGCAGCAGAAATGCCAGAACCCAAATACAAGACAGTCTTACGTTTTGCTATATCATCAATAAGGTTATTAGGCCACTTAATCATTCAATAGCCTCCAAATTTTCAAAAAATCGAGCTGCAATTTTTGACATCAAGATTTTAAAATCATTTACCTTTTGATAATGAGCACCAACAACGCCATCCTGATTCGATAAAGAAAATAGTGGTTTATGAGCATTTTGTGACATTGGTATTAAGCTGTAGTAGTTTGGAATAGATCCCAGTTTGTAATTAAGCTCACCATATTTCTCGGAGTTGATGGGCGTAACAACTTTTTCTTCCATGGCTTTTGGAATTTGTTTTAAAATAGTTTCGTAGGCGCGTACGGCACGTTTAGTACCAGAATCTGATTTAGTTATATACTGTTGTTCCACATACCCTAAAAATTTAATTGTGCACTTACATTTTAGATTGTCAACATCCTCTCGATCTTCCTGATTGATACGTTCAAAAGCACTGTTAAAATCGGTACGCCATTTGGCAATAGATACACCAATATTTTCCAATGCCAACAGGCTAAATATATCAGAAGACATAGGTGTAATAAAATAGTCACACGCCAAAAGTACAGCTCGATTAATCGCACCTAAAGAAGGACCCATATCAAAAAAGACATAGTCGTACTCTTGACAAAGGGACAAAAAATGAACAAACAACATATTGGTACGGATCCCTCGAATCTCAGCTTTTGCAACATCGCCCCAGTCACTTGATAAAAAGTCTTCCCACATTGCGAGGGCTGGATTTCCAGGTACTAAATCAAAACCAAATCCAGTAGACTTAATAACATCAAATTTATCTATAAATCCTTTGCCACGTTTAAGCGGTGGAACCAAATCACTAATCGTGAAAAACTTTGGCTCATAATAAACATCATAAAATGAATTTTCGTCCAGTGCATATGTTGTACTATTGCATTGGGGATCCGCGTCAATTACCAAGATTCTTTTTCCACATTCTCTTTGAAGATAGCCTGCAAGATTGCAAAGTAGCGTAGTTTTACCAACACCACCTTTATTATTAAACACTGCAATAGATTTCATCTTCATTCCTTCTTTCATACTAGATATCAGAGATCATGATCTTTAATTAATGTTTGTTAAAATTTGAACTATAAACTGCCATCGCGTAATTTAAAATTCCTCATTATCTACCAATGCTACCAGAATTAAGTTTCCCGTAGCTGCTGATACACCACACAACTCCTGGACATCTGCATTCAGATGGTAGATTCTCCAGCATCGTTTGCCTGATTGATCACATCGTAATACTCTTTTTGATGGTCATAAATCATGGATTCAATTAGCAGCCAAGCAAAAAGCGGAATCCACCGAGAAAGCAGTAGTGTGTGGCCTAGCCACCCAATGCGCCCGTTGCCATCCACAAAGGGATGAATCAGTTCAAACTTATAGTGGAACACACAGCGGCGAATCAGCATATGAACAGCACTGCTTTTTGTCCAGTCCATCAGTTCCATGATTAGATCGGGTACATATTGGGGCAATATACCAAAATGAAGGATACGCCCCTGCTAATCCACTACGCCAACGGGATGAGACCGGAATTCTCCTGATTCATTCACCAGTCCTCGTGTCACAATGCCATGTGCAGCGTGTTCTGCTCAATAGCAAGAAAACCGCGAATTATTCAGCTTCGGTTGTTTCTGCGAAGGATCAAGTCATCGGATAACTGATTGGTCACGGTAAGACACCATATCAATTCGACAATCTATGCCACGCAATCAATCATTGCGTTTGTAATCTCAAAAGGAGGTTTCTTGTTTTTTATGCAATTACCCCTGATAAATACTTTAAATCTAGTTTATCATACATGACATATTTCATCAATCGCTAAATGGCTCTGTTTGAGTGTTGAACTGATTCACATAATCTTGCAGGACACAAAAACTAAGCCGCTGAAACAAAGAAAAAGCATTTCGCCGCATAACCTTACTGGAGATTTCAGTCTGTTCTGTCGTTTGGGTAATTGATTGGGTCAAACGACTTATGTGCGGGTATTATGAATGCTGAAAAGCGAGCATAATAAAAAATTTGACCCAAACCGCAAGCCACGGTTTGGGTCAAATCTTATCGAGAAAAGTTATCAAAAACAAAGAAAAACCGCCTGAATAGGCGGTTTTTTGGTCGGAGTGGGGAGACTCGAACTCCCGGCATCCTGCTCCCAAAGCAGGCGCGCTACCAACTGCGCTACACCCCGATATTTAGTTTTTGCGGCAATTCGCACATGCTCCCAAATGTCCTCATAGAGTGGACAACGGGTGCTTTGCAGTCATATTGTGTGGTATTCGCTCCAATGGCGTTTGCTCTCCTGCCCTGTTTAACAGTGCCCTGTCCATTGTCTGCTTTCCGCAATTGGGTACGAGTTTGGGTCATAAACCCGCAGAAACACAGTGTTTT
>JAHHQS010000271.1 GCA_020026285.1 Parabacteroides sp.
AACTCTCATCTCTGTATTACAAAATAAACAGAATGAGAGTTTAAGAATTATGGTTTAATAAAACTTATTTGCAACTGTTTTTCAAGTAAGGTGATGTTATTGAGTTTTTAGAGACGAGCATATTTTCGGGAGTTCCTTCAAATATTATATTACCTCCTTCATCTCCACCTCCAGGACCAACTTCTATTACATAATCGGCTGCTTTGAGTACTTCTAGATTATGTTCTATCAAGTATAAAGAATTCCCTTTATCGACGATATCATCAAAAAGTTTAATGATATGTTGTACATCTTGTAAATGAAGTCCGTCAGTAGGCTCATCCAAAACTAAAGTTTGGCCAGCCTTACCTAAATACGAAGCCAGTTTCATTCGTTGAAGTTCTCCTCCAGATAATGTGGATAATGATTGGTTTAGGTGTAGATAGAATAATCCTACATCAGAGAGTGGTTTTAATTTATGCTCAATGATTGTACCTTTAAAACATTCCATAGCTTGACGAACGGTCAAATTCATGGTCTCTGCAATGTTTAATCCGTTTAGTTTGTATTGTAAAACTTCTTTTGAATAGCGAAGACCACTACAGGCTTCACAAACTGTTTCGATGGAATCCATGAAAGCCATTTCAGATACAATTACACCTTTTCCATGACATATGGGGCAGGCTCCTTCACTATTAAAGGAGAATAGTTCGATATTACGTTTGTTTGATTTAGCAAACATTTTTCGGATGTCATCTGCCACGCCTAGATATGTTGCGGGAGTTGAACGTATGTTAGCTCCGATATTCTTTTGACTAATTAAAGTAATCTTTTCACCTATTTGATCATGAAAGGCTTGCATAAGGGAACTTTTACCAGAGCCGGCGACACCTGCAATCACAGTGAATATTCCTTTGGGTAACCGTACATTTATATTCTTAAGATTATGGAGAGACAAATTTTTCAAGTCAACCCATTCCGTTGCTTTACGAATGTTGGGCTTTATTCCTTTATGTTCTCTTAATAACTTGCCAGTAAGAGTATTACTTGTCAATAATTGTTAATAAGAACCTTCGAAGAGGACTTTTCCACCTAAAGCCCCAGCCCCAGGTCCCATATCAATGATATGGTCGGCAATCTCCATCATTTCTTTATGATGTTCAACTACAAGAACCGTATTTCCACGGTCACGTAACCTAATGATGGCATCACTCAAACGATGTATGTCATGGCTATGGAGACCGACGCTTGGTTCATCTAAAACATATAACATGTCAGAAAGAGAAGAGTTGTTGTATTTTGCTATTTTGCAGCGTTGCGCTTCTCCACCCGAAAGTGTTTCCATGGGACGGTCTAACGTAAGGTAGTCAAGTCCAATATTTATTAATGCACCGATACGGCTTTTAAGAGCAGCTTTCATATCAATAGCTATGGGATTCTTAATTCCATCCAGCCAGGATAGAATTTCAGGAAGAGGCATGTGTGTTATAGAAGCAATGTTTTTATCATTAATTTTACATGAGAGAATTTTAGGATTCAATCGTTTGCCATGGCACTCCGGGCACACTCCATGAGTAACAATCGGTTCCAACTTTTTCCAATGTACTTTTGCATCATCACGCTTTAACATACGGTTCATACGAAACATTAATCCTTCGTATTTGGCATTTTTATAATAATCAGCTGGAGGATTTTTTAACGTCATCGGTTCCTGATACAGAAAAAGATGTAATTCTTCTGGTGTAAAATCTTTGATTTTCTTGTTAGGGTCATATAGGCCACAGGCTCCATAATACAACCAACGCCATTGTCCAGGTTCGTAAGCTACGTATTTTATTACGCCAGAATCGTTAAGACACTTATCGAAATCAACTAGTTTATGTACGTCAATTTCAGTAATTTCACCGAGTCCGTCACATCGGGAACAGCGACCTTGTGGATGATTGAAGGAGAAGGAATCTGAAAATCCGACGAAAGGTTGACCTACACGAGAGAAAAGTAAACGTAACAAGCTGTAAATATCCGTATATGTTCCTACAGTTGAACGTGCCTGTCCGGATGGCTTATGTTGATCTATAACAATGGCAGGCGGAAGATTTTCAATTCTGCCTACTGTTGGCCTTCCATATTTGGGAAGGTAACGCTGAGCAAAACTAGGAAATGTATCATTCAATTCTCTACGAGATTGTGCTGCAATTGTATCAAGGACTAATGAACTTTTACCAGAACCAGACACTCCGGTTACAACAGTAATCTGGTGCTTGGGTATTTCTACTGATACATGTTTCAAATTATTCTGTGTAGCGTCAATTACACGAATCTTGTCTCTCATAATCTGAACCAATAAATGTATTAATTAATAGTCTGTTTGTGGATAATATAGTTAGAGAACCTCAAGGATTTCTTCACATGCTTTCCGTATGAAATGACGTGGAGAAGGACCTCCATTACTAGCCGGATATCCAATAGGGAAAATTGCAGTCAGTTCATAGTTTTCCATCGATGGATAGATTGACTGGAGTAGGGGAGCATCAAAATATCCAACCCATGTTGTTGCTAATCCCAAATCAGTAATCTGTAACATAATATGTGTAGCTACTATGGCTGCATCGGTTTCAGCAAAGGCATGATTATCAAAAGAACGAATCCATCCCTCACTATGTTTATATCCTACGACAAGGAATGTATCAGCTCCAAATGTAAATCTTGTTGCTTGGCTTATATCTTTTTTTGCTTTTTCAGATTTCATCCAAAAAATCTTAACAGGCTGTTTGTTGACAGCTGTTGGAGCAGAATTGGCCGTGGCTATTATCTGTTCTATCAAGCTGTCATCTACTTTTTTACTGGAAAATTGTCTGCAGGAATACCTGTCTTTAGCTAACTGTTTAAAATCCATAATTCAAATGTTTAGTGTTAACGAGTGAAACTTCCAATTTTTGCCCCAAGAAAATCAAAAATTGTTTGAGTGTTGATTTCTACTGTTAGTCCAATTTTACCGCCAGAAATATATATAGTCTCCCATTTTAAAGCCGCTTCATCAATGTAGACGGGTAGCTTTGTCTTCAAACCAAAAGGAGAGCATCCTCCATGTACATATCCGGTCAACTCTTCAAACATTTCGGGTTGGAGCATAGTCAGGTTTTTTACACCGATCAGCTTTGCTGCTTTTTTCATATCTATTCTGTTTGCTGCTGGCAAGCAAAATACATAATAGCCACCATGATGATCTGTTGTTACTAGAGTCTTAATTAGTCGTTCAACGGAAAATCCCATATAGTTTGCTACGTCTATTGCCGCTACAGGTCCATTTGTACTGGGATATTCGTAAACCTTATAATTTATCTTATAGCGGTTTAATTCCTCTAATGCGGTTGTATTTTGTATCATATTCTTATAAATATAAATTTGATATGGTGACTGGACTACATATTAAATCCAATCACCATAATAAATGTTTAGACGATATGTATCGAAGAGTATTTAGAAGTCAATCTTTTCACCTTCGTACAACGCAACATAAAGTTTTTCAATGTCTTCAACAGAAGTATTACGAGGATTGAAAGACGTACATA
>JAHHQS010000272.1 GCA_020026285.1 Parabacteroides sp.
ATCATTAATCCTTTTTTCTTTGTTGGCAATATGGAATCGCGGAGACGCTTACTTAATAACTTGAAATCCGTTGGTAGAATGCTATATCAAATGCTTCTATCAACGGATTCCTTATTTTATACGGACGTAAAGGAATGATACTAATACACACACGATAAAAGTTACAGCCCAAATAATAATCTCGTCTCAAGTCTTTGTCAATAAGTTGATTATTAAACTGGATTTATTCAGGGTAATTAGGCTTCTACATTTACAACAAAGGAATATGTGTCATAACTATATGATATACAGCTCTTTTAATACATATTATGTAGAATTTAGAAAAAATCGAAAATTCTAAAAATGTCACTTTAATGTCACACTTTTAAATTGTAAAATCACATTCATACACAAATAATAAAATTAGACATGTTTACAGAATGATATAATTATGCCTATATTGCTTCCATTATTTCATGATTTTATATATATATTTGCAATAGAAGATGAATGATAACTCTGAACTCTTCGTAAATCATAGTTGTCAACCTTAAATTTTTATGAAATGCATAAAGGTATACTACGGATATTCGTTCTATTGCTAATGGCAGGCTCTGCTGTTCAGTCTATGGCCCAAAATAGAATCTTTGGAACTTTGACTGATAAAAGCAGCCATTCCCCAGTCATTGGTGGGTATGTGCTGTTGATAAATAATGGGAAAATCTTAAATTCTACCATTTCCGGAAACGACGGAAAGTATCAAATTGCAGATATTCCTTCTGGTAAATATCGTATTGAGATAACTTGTATCGGATTTAAAGCTATACAGGATTCGGTTAATCTTGTGAAAGATTATCACAAGGATTACGTTATGGAAGACAAAGACATAAAACTTGACGAAGTTGTTGTCTTAGGAGATAGAAGCCAAACCGTAACTAGAACAGCTAACGGACAACGTTTTTATTTATCTTCAGAAGCAAAGAAAAAACATAATCCATTCCAGGCTTTACAGGAAATTCCGACACTTATTTCTGATCCTAATACTTCTACTGTCAAAACTTTGGATGGAGGAGCACCCCTGATTCTGATTGATGGAAAGATGATAAATTCAGGTATCAGTCCGATTCTGCCTGCCGATATAGAGTCAGTTGAGGTAATCAATTCCGTTTCTGCCAGATATCTTCAGGATGGCGTGTCCAGTATTGTAAATATAAAATTGAAACCACACACGAAACCCTATGTCTGGTTACAAACAGCCACTCGTCATGAACTACCTATTGACAAGGGCTTTGGTGTAGGCTACTTCGAAATAGGAAACAAAAAAATAAGTCTCTATGGTCGTGCCTCGTATGACTACGTTTATCATGATGATATGGAGTCAACTGTCAGCAGGCTTAATACCACCTATACACAGAATTACGAGCAAAGCAGCCGTAAGGATGCCAATAAATGGCTTGGAGAATTACTCTTGAAGTATCAACCGACTAAAAAGGATTACTTAGCCGCACAAATATTTTATTCCGACAATGAAGCCAAAGAAAAACAAAATGCTTTTGGAGAATATGTAAATGAAACTGCTCAACAATTCAAGTTTAATTCCTTCAGTAAGGACTTTAGTAAGATACTGACATCAAGCATGTATTATAAACATTCATTTGCTGCAAATCATGATCTTGAGGTTAGGGTTGCGTATAATTTCAATAAAAATGACAATAATCAGTTGCGTACCGATTATTATGATGAAGTTGAGAACCAAATGATGTTCCAGTATAAGAACCAAAGACATTCGGGAAGTCTGGATATTGATTACTCTAGAGAATTTAAAGACGGTAGCTCTCTGACTCTAGGAAACAAAAGTACGTTCCTTAAAGATAAAATCAATAATATAGCAGAACAGCAACAATGCTTTAATCACCAAAACTTCAACCAATATCTTTATGTAGGATATGGAGGTAGAGTCAAAAAACTGCATTATGGTGCTTCTCTTGGTGTTGAAGGCATTTGGGCTGATGTAGCCAACGTTAATTATAATTACGTCAGACCGCGCGGTTCCGCCAGTATGACTTGGTCTATCAATAAGCATAACTCATTGCAGTTAAGATACCGACTTACAAACTCGGCACCTTCAGTAGCTTACCTTAATCCAAACAATACCTCTCTTGATCCGTTGATAGTTTCTGTTGGTAATCCGAATTTGAAGCCACAAATGAAAAATACCATTTCCTCTAATTATACTTTCAATTTCAAAAGATTGTATCTTTCTCCGGAATTTTCATACAAATGGGTGAGCGATATGATCGAAGCATATGGTTACACCAAAGATGGAGTTTATTATAATACATTTGCCAATTCTGGAACTTTCTCACAGCTGTCAGCAGGTTTGAATGCCAGTTACCGATTTAAATGGGGGCAAATCTATGCAAACGGTGGGTGGAACTCTGATAGATACAGTGAGAAGAAGTCAAAAAACTCTGTATTTGCCTCTATGGGATTCAATGCGAATGTAAAGAAGTTTATGTTCATTGCAGATATCGCTTATAATTCTCGTGATTACACAGCCATTTCGTTAACCAAATATTACCTGCCTTCGATGGCTAATCTGCAAATAAATTACAATTTTACTCCTGATTTCTATATAGGCTTGTGTTTGCAACATTCTACTGGAGAGTTTCGCAGTAAGACAATCACGGAGGATGGCACCTTCAAGTCAGTCGTAGAAAACAGATATAAGGACAAATGTTTTCGTCCATGGGTGCTTTTACGATACACTTTCCGTAAACATTCTGAAAAGAAACATCGTTTAGGTAAAGTGCTTGGCAGTGAGGAAGAAGGTATTTCCATTATTCGTTGATAAATCCATAATAAGTTTGAATCATAGATGACACAAAAAAAATAGAAACTCCATAATTCTTTTTGAGTTTGTATGGAACATAACTTAATCATATTTTGTAGAAATATATCCGTTGGCAGAACGCTATATCAAATGCTTCTGCCAACGGATTCTTTATTTTATACATGCATGAAGAAATGATACTAATACACACACGATAAAAGTTACAGCCCAAATAATAATCACATTTAAAGTATTTATAAATAAGTTGGATTTATCTAGGGTTATCAGGCTTCTACATATTCCTCACAAATAGTTAGATAGCGGAAACCGATACTCTCAGTTATCACTTCGGTTACATAAATATATAGCAATGCCAATGGCTAACGAAATAAAAATGCTAAAGCCTATAATTAAGCTCCAAAGTTTATCCAAATGAAAAAATGCATAGTTCAAATAACATAGGGTCACGAAGAATGCAAAAAAGAAAAATGCTGAAATCATCAACATATAAAATAGTGAATCAGGTAAAGCCTTTCTCTTTTCCATTGCTGAAATACGACTGACTACTTTTGTTGCCTCTGCGTTCATCTTTTTGATAACTTCGATACACACGTCATTTGCGTAGTTGTCAAGCAATGAATGGAGATTTGATGGGCATTTTATTGTCGAAGCTTTATCAATGTCAAATATAATAGCTCTAACAA
>JAHHQS010000273.1 GCA_020026285.1 Parabacteroides sp.
ACCTTCAAATACAGAAACACATGAGTTTGTTGTTCCTAAGTCAATACCAATAATCTTTCCCATAATTGTATCTTTTTTTATTATTTTCTAATTAATGTTTATTTTATTTTGTTCGGTTGTTTATTCACTGCCAACCTCACTGTCTTTGTAACCTTTGCGTTACGTTCTATTAAAGACAAATGTCGTGCCACGTGCCAAACTCTTGTTTTTTTATGGTATGTACTGACAGTTTGACGCATACGACTGACAAAAATTTTATTTTACGACGTTTTTACCTAAATATTGGCAGTCGGATGTTTTGGGGCTGATTATGAAAAGGGAAATCATTGAGGGAAGAATATTAAGAAGATTATATAAAGGAAGGTTATAAATGAAAGGCCTAAAGTATATTGTATCAAGAACGTTATAAAGGGAGATAATAAAGAAGGTTAGATTAATGTTATATAAAGAAAGGCTATGAATGAAGATTATATAAAGGAACATCATAAAAGATATTCTTAAGAGAGATATCTATTCTCTATATATAATAAGGTATAAATACCTAGATATACTGGATATAAAAGAAAACTCCCCCATAGAATGACCGAAGTCACTCATAGGAGGAGTTCTCATCCGCTTAAATACTGAACAATTATCTGTTCTTATTCAATAATTATTCAGAAAGTGATTTTCCTGTGTTTTTTGTCAGGACAACCACTTCGTTCTGTTTTTCATCCATCAAAGAGATGGTTCCGTCTGCCTGAATTGCAAAACTGCGAACTTTTCCCAATGCTGGAAGAATAATACCTTCCTGTTCCATACCTGGTCCAGCCATCATCGTAGTAGCTAGTTCACCGAAACGGAAAGATGCTGGCTGATTTTCTTCCTGGCTAAAGCCACCATTGAAGATGTTGCATCCGCCTGTACCATGTACGGTCTTTTCTGCAACGTTTACTGCAATGAAAGGAGTCTTTTCAACTACTTCTACAGTCTTTCCTTCTACTTTTGTGATGATCCATTCACCATCCAAATCGGCTACATTTACTGCAGGAACTTCTTTCTTAACCAAGCTGAAAAGAATTGTTCCTTCGGCATCTGTAAGTTCTACACCTTTTTCTGATGACTGATATCCTGATACTTTTTCCAAAGCTTTCAATACTTGCTGTTCAAGTTTCATGTCTGGGCACATCTTACGTGTAGCTCCTACTCCAGAGAGTTCGATTGTACTTTTTAATGTGTCTACTGAAACCTTTGCCATAATTGAATTACATCCGGCATTACCATAAAGACGACCGTCTTCCATGTCAAATCCTAAGAATGGATTTTCTTCCGACTTTACCTGCTGACCTTCAACAGATACTATATTCCATTCACCTGCAAGATTTACTGTCTTGCCTGCATTACCACAACTACTTAAGAATGCTGTCATAATAGCTGCACTTAAAATAATTTTCTTCATGTTTCGTTGTATTATGTAATTATTATCTTTTTCTTGTTAGTTTTTGATTTGAGGCTGCAAAAGTATAAAATATCTTTCAATTGAGACAATAAAATATACTTTTTCCCTTCTTTTTATAAAAACGTGCAATAAGTGCAAATACTGCATCGACTTATAAAAATTTTCTTATCTTTGCATATCTATCGGGGATGAAACTCTCATCTTTTTATAGATGGAATAAATAATCAAACGTTTAATTTTAGAACTAAGAATGATGAATATAGGTGATAAAGCTCCTGAAGTTTTGGGAGTTGACGAAAATGGCAATGAAGTCCGCCTTAGTGACTATAAAGGTAAGAAAGTTATTCTTTATTTTTACCCTAAAGATAATACTCCGGGATGTACAACTGAAGCTTGTAACTTGCGTGATAATATGGACGCACTGCGTAACGCTGGTTATGAAGTAATTGGTGCTAGCATTCAGGACGCTAAATCTCATCAGAAGTTTATTGAAAAGCATCAACTTCCTTTCCACCTGGTGGCTGACGTTGACCAGAAGTTAGTTCAGGAATTTGGTGTATGGGGCGAAAAGAATATGTGTGGCCGTAAATATATGGGTACTTTCCGAACTACGTTTATTATCAACGAAGAAGGTGTAATAGAACGTATCTTCACACCAAAACAGATTAAGACAAAGGAACATGCCGAACAAATTTTGGCAGAATAAGATTTTCCTGACAGATTAGAAATAAGACAAGACGATTAAATAACTCAAAATGGCAAAAAAAGACGAATTAGAATTTGAAGAAGGAGCAGAAATGACTCCTAGACCAAATAACAGTGAGAAGTTGAAAGCGCTTCAGGCTGCAATGGATAAGATTGAAAAGAGCTTTGGAAAGGGTTCTATCATGAAGATGGGTGATGACCATGTTCAGGAAGTAGAAGTTATCCCTACTGGCTCGATTGCTTTGAATGCTGCTCTTGGCGTTGGTGGTTATCCTAAAGGTCGTATCATAGAAATCTATGGTCCAGAATCTTCTGGTAAAACTACATTGGCTATTCATGCTATCGCTGAAGCTCAGAAACAAGGTGGTATCGCTGCATTCATTGATGCCGAACATGCTTTCGACCGTTTCTACGCTTCTAAATTGGGCGTAAATATTGACGAGTTGTTGATTTCTCAGCCAGATAACGGTGAACAGGCTTTGGAAATTGCAGAACAGTTGATCCGTTCTTCTGCTATTGACATCATCGTTATTGACTCTGTGGCTGCATTGACTCCTAAGGCTGAAATCGAAGGTGATATGGGCGACAACCGTGTTGGCTTACAGGCTCGTTTAATGTCTCAGGCTTTACGTAAACTTACATCTGCCATCAGCAAAACAAATACTACTTGTATCTTCATCAACCAGTTGCGTGAAAAGATTGGCGTTATGTTTGGTAATCCAGAAACTACTACCGGTGGTAATGCTTTGAAATTCTATGCTTCTGTACGTTTGGATATCCGCCGTGCTACTCAGTTGAAAGATGGAGAAGAAGTTATCGGTAACCAGACTCGCGTTAAGGTTGTCAAAAACAAAGTGGCACCTCCTTTCCGTAAAGCTGAATTTGACATTATGTTTGGTGAAGGTATCTCACATAGTGGTGAAATTATTGACCTTGGTGCAGAGTTGGGCATCATTAAGAAAAGTGGCTCTTGGTACAGCTACAATGATACAAAATTAGGTCAGGGCCGTGACGCTGCAAAACAGTGCATTACAGACAATCCTGAATTGGCCGACGAATTGGAAGGTTTGATTTTTGACGCTCTCAAGGATCAAGAATAAACCATACTTTCTTTGGTATATATTAAACAGTATATTTAATAAGAAGTCATTCTGAAGTGAAAAGTGTGTTTTGGTTATTAGACTAAAACAAAAAAATCATTCAGAATGACTTTTTTGTTTCTTTTTTTAGCATTTTGTTTCCATCTGTAAAGAAACAATTGTATCTTTACATAATTAGTCGTCCCTTAAGAATATCTTTATCTGTTGATATTCAACAAATTAGTTT
>JAHHQS010000274.1 GCA_020026285.1 Parabacteroides sp.
ACACCTCGTTACTTTTGACAGTGAGTTGAGACGGCTCAAAAGTAACAAAAAGCCATTATCCCAAAATTCTTTTATAGCGATTATATAAATCTATTTATCACTGCTCTATCTTCTTCTGGCACATTATTTATAGAGGGTTTGAAGGTAATCTGCGTTTCATCTATGTCTTCAATATGTTCTCCTAAGACTTCGATATCCTCATAACTCATCCCATAACGTAACATCCAAATATGTCGTTCATTAGCTGTTCCATATTTAATATACTTTGCTAATTTGAGAGCTCTCTCGTCTTGATTTGACAAATAATATTTTTTCAAAGCAGCATAATATACATCACTCAGTTTAAACCCTATCAATTTATCCAAATAATCATATGTATCATAAACGATAGAATCGTAATCAACATCTCGTGCAAGAGTCTTCGCATCAAATAAAGGATAACGTTTTAGCATCTTATTGGGAATATCATGGAAACCAACCAAGTAGTTAGCAAATATTCTATTTGTATCTTTTCCCAGTCGTTCTCTTTGTTCCCGTTCTTTTGTTTTGCTTGCATAAGAATATCTATACCAACAGACATTCTTGAATGTTTTACCATAAACACGCCATAACATTATTTTGATAGCTGTCGATAATACATCTCTCTCTGCATCTACCAAACTTCTGCCAAGATACATTTCATACAATATTATGAAATATCCATACAAATCGAGCTTACATTTTAAATCACTGCTGATTTCGTTTATACCAATAAGAGTATTATCTGGAAATACTAAATCTAAAAGCTTCTTTACTATATCATGCACTTCATTACTTTCCAATTTCTGTAGCTCACTATTTGTTAGGTTGTAGTCGTCAGAAAAAGTTCCATTTAATATGGCATCCTTAAAAGTATTATAATCATCATCATGTATGGTTTCTGTTTCAAGTGCAGAGACGTCATCAAGGGTTTCATTCTGAAGCATTATACTTCTAAATTTTGACATCTTATTGGATGAATTGATAATAACGTACCCAAAATCAAAATCCAAATTTGTTGTAGAACGCCCAGCTCTTCCTATAAGATTCTTAACCGACAATGGCTTGCTTCCTTCAAGTCTATCCAAAAAAACAATATCAAAAGGCATATTAATGCCTTGTTCCAATGTTGATGTAGCAAAACATAAACGACATAAACCGGATTTTGTAAAATTCTCTATTATAATCCTTGTTTGCAAAGGAAGAGAACCATGATGAATAACAATACCTCTTCTTAGCAAAGACAACATTTGAGAAAAATAATTTTTATTTGCAATAGTATCTCCTCCAGTATATCTTTTCAGGTTATCAAGGTAAATATCAACATCTTTTGTATTCAAATCTGCGCAAAGATTAATGTATTTTTCAAACTTATTGAGAAATGATTTGTTAAGAATGGAAGATTTTGATACATAAAACAAAATGGATTTGCCATTACGGATGGCTGTCTCTATAGGATCACCTTCATATAAAACTTTTGTTTTTCCCATTAAATCTTTTTCCACTCCGAAATGATAGAATCTCCCCTCATCCATACACATGAATAGCTGTCCAACATTTTTCTGTTCATATCGAAATGCTTTAGATGTTTCTTCATTAAAATGATTTTTCTTTATCTGGGAGTCTGGATTGGCTACAAATGGATGAGCAAAAACAAATTTTGCCTCTGGAAAAGATTTTTGGCATCGTCTCACTATACTATCAAAATATAATCCTCGCTTACTATCTTCATCGCTTAATTGTGCCTCATCAAATAAGAAAAGTTCCACATTAAACTCTTCGTATTTGAATAGTTCTCGGCACCTTTCTGGAGTTACAATAAAGATATTGCGATTTGCCTTTCTTGTGTTTATCTTATCAATGAATGTAAGGATATTTACACTCTTGTCAGTAATAGAACTGTTAAGTTTAATATAAAACTCATTTATCAATGCCCTCGACGGAACGATAATCACAACATCGTGTTGAGATTCTTTTATTAGATTTAAAAAGATATACGATTTACCAGTACTTGTTGGCGCAGAGAAACTAAAACACTTATTATTCGATATGTTATGTACTATATTTGCTTGAACAGGTGTGTACAAATGGGCAAATTCTTCCCAGATACAATCACGGTATAAAGAAAAAACCTTGGATTTAAGAGTATTAGATTCTGCCCCTTTGTAGAAAGCTCCTATATAGTTGAGTATTGATTTCTTATATTTCTCAAAAACGTCTTTCTGGTAAAGGGATAGATATGAAAGAATCTCCATATCAGATATATTTGTTGGTCCGTTAGTATATATCCGATTTAGTACGAAAGAGACTATCTCTTCAATGTTCTCTCCGTTTATTATTTTATATATTAAGTTTTCCATTATCATTCTATTGACAAATATCTACAGCAACTAATATGAGCTCTTTATGAGAGGAAAGTCTTTGATAATTAACGTTAGCTTTGATATTACGGATAAGCCTTTCTGTAAGAGTTCTCTTACTTGAAAATGCAGCAATAAACCCTTTATTTCCATTACATACTTCATCACATGAAGCTTTTGGACATAAGTTTTGTATATCGAGTAAATCTGCGACATCTCTTCGCTCTGTGTTAAATCTATATATTTGCTCTAAAGCTTTGCCATAAGCATTCTGCGCTGCAACATACTTGGCTTCTCCGAATAAAATGATATTAGACTTATTCATTGAATAGAAATCAAAACCGGGATTCCCTGATTTTTGTTCCTTAATAAGTTCTCCTAAGGGGATGTCTAAGTAATCTAATTGCTCAACTATTGTGCTTCGAGCAATCTCAGAAATGACATATTCTGCAGAATCTGATGTTAGGGAGTCATCTTCTTCATGGATAATATTAGACGAAATATAATCTATTGTACTTTGGAAGCGGACAGAAAACGTATGCTTCAAAAAACCATCGTCAAATTTCATTATCCAGCTATTATTTGACAAAGATTCAAAAACTGATCTCAATGTCAGTTTTATATCCGTTGGTCGTATTCTAAAGAATCTTATATGAGGTTCAACTTCAAGAGACTCTGTAATTTCATAACCGCATTCAACTTCAGCCATTTCATAAGTTATTTTTTGCGAAGTTACTCATTCATAGCGATAAAGGCAAATAAAACGGCAAGAAAATGCCGCTTGCGAATCATAAAAATATCGCAAGAGGCGTATTTGACAATCAGGGTATATAAAACAGGGCAAACTCCACATTTCGTCGTTTGACAAGACCTCGCAGGACTTTGCCTCTGTATCGGCAGAAAGAGACAAATTCGCGGTAGAAATTCCTGTCCCCCGACTCTATCTTCCGCAGCAATCTACTCTTGGGATATTTGCCGTATCCCAGCAACCTGCCCGCTCCGACATTGTAGGACAAGACGGCAAGCAACAAAGCATCTTTTCCGTAGCCCTTGAACA
>JAHHQS010000275.1 GCA_020026285.1 Parabacteroides sp.
CTTTTGCTCTACACAACATTTTAAAAGCTGATTTTATTCCAAGAGTACCATATGCGGTCATAAAATAATTTCCCTCATTACCCAATATTTCATCTTGTGCTTGAATAAAAGCCTCTCTATTCCACAAATTAAACCTTTCCTACCCTCTCTTTCGAGATATTTCAAGGGAGTAGAGTACACATTCAACCCATTGGGTTGTGGTAATTATACTCGTTGAGCGTCCTCAATATCATTAATTCTTTGTTGATTGTTTACGAAGATATTCTTGATAAACATCGTACTTTCTGTTTAATCTTATCTCCTCACTGTCTTCATATATTTTTTCTAATATCCATTGGTTTGTTTTGGTGATATTTATCCTAAAATCATAGATTTCGCAATCTGCATATCTTTGACCTAATTTAATCGATGAGTGAATTTGAAACAATTCTTTAAAATCAGCTATCATCTCTAAAGTGCCAATTATATGAAAATAAAATTGTTTTCTAATTATTTTGTTCGATGGGCAAATGCTACCATTTGCATCAATAATACCTCTCCAAAAATGAACTCTTAACTGTCTAGTCATACAGCTCATTGAAGGAGGCTTCATTATTAATGATTTTTTCTCTAAAAATCCTATCTTTTTTAAATCCTCTATCATTTTTTCAGACTTAAAAGCTATTCTGCAATATTCAACACCTATTTTATAACCACCTACTGTTTTGTATGTTCCAATATTCCCTTTGAAACGTATTGCTTTTTTGAATTTTTCCAAATGTTCTTTATCCGATGATTTTATTGCGATTCCCACTCTATTTTGATTGGGGGATATGTATCCATCTCCCCATAAAAAACCTAACCAATAAGCTTTTTCTTTTGTGTCAATCTTGCTAAAATAGTTATCATCAACATCGAATTTTCTTTTTCTTTTAATATGTAATTTTTGTTCAAATAAATTATTCTCCATCAATATTCTTTTGATTTTTACATAACTAACACCAGTTTCTTTCATAACTAATGTTATTTTCTTATTTTTTAAATAAGATTGAATAATTTCTTTATCGGATATATTTATCATAGCTCCCTCCTCTTTCTGAAGGACAGTGTTTTTGTTGACTAAATGATATTAAGTTTCGTTGCTGATTTCCCATTTATCCACCCTTAGTACGAGTCGCATGTGCTACTCTCACAGACTAATCTGCTATTTCAACATAGGTAATCCTAATAACTTTTTTCTGCTTTCGCAACATTCACATTTGAGATTGCTCTCTATGTTGTAGTGTATTAGGCTTTAGGGGTTTCCAGCAGTTTATACCATCGTTTCTTCACTACATTACTGTAATAAACGACTTTAAAATTAATCTATATCTGGGCTTGAGTTGTTATCAATGATTCTAGCTTTTCCCATAAATCTTTCTCTTAATATTGGAACTTTGTGTTTCAATCTGTCTATCGAAGTAAAACCCAACATAAAATTAGTTAAGTACGAAGCTCCGCTCCCTCTGGAGCTCTTAGTTAAAATTCCACCTAACTCAATACCTCTTTTAATAATATAGTAGTTCAGTAAAAAATAATCTTCCATTTTAGTTTCTTCTATTACTGAGTATTCAGCTAACAACTCTTTAACATAAACTTTCCACATATCTTTTGATACACAAGATTTGTATTCATCCCATTTACTGAATATTAGCTCTTTAAGATGACTTAACTTCCACTCCCTTGTTTTATTTGGAAATGCACTTGGCACTTTCATTTTTGTATCTACGATAATATCCTCCGTCTGAGTTAATATCAATGTGTTATCGATAAATCTTTCCACTTCTTCTGCTGTCCATATACCTTGATTCAAGAATCTTTGTTTTAAAGTATCATAACTAGGATAATCGTTAATCCAACCTACCTCATCTTCGTAGATTATACCCTTGGAATGCAACAAATAATCTCTAAGACTACTATCTTTTTCGTCTATCATATGAGAGTCGACACCAGCAATTAATTTCAATCCATATTCCAAAGATAGTTGTTTCATTAATTTATTATACTCAATTTGTCTTTCAATAGGATGCGATTGAACCTCTAAAAAGAAATTATCTTTTCCAAATATCTCGATAAACTCCTCTAAAATAGGTTTTGTTTGAGGGTAGTCTCTTAGAAACCCTCCTACACAGTTATGCACAATTATTCCTTCACAATTAAATGAATGAGAAGTGCCGACATTCAAACAATACACATTGCCCTCATACTTATATGTATTTTTAGACTTAATATTTCTTTTAAAATACTTATTGCCTTCGACAGTAATAATATCGTAACCACTAAAACATTTCTCTATGTTTTTTGTGAAGATGTCATACTGTTTGCTTATATTTTTTAATTTATCAATCTGTCCCAATTTCGAGTTTGCAACTTGCAAGTAATAAGCTTTTTTGTGCCTAACACCATCGGAATCTATTCTTTCATTGGTAATTCTTTCAGTTGGGATACAACCAAAGGATTTATACATATTTATAATATCGCAATTCAATCTTGAGGATATAGTAGTACTTACAATCTCTCCTCCCCATTCTTTTCTATATCTAAAATACCCATCAGCCAACAAATAACCAAACAACAAAGCTTTATCAAATTCTTTTGTTATATGTTTCAGTTGTTCAGGGATAAATTTTTCAGAAGCTTTTTTATTTTTAAATAATTGCTCAAATATATTAAAAAGCTCTTTGCTATTATATGATAAATCTACTTTGTTCGCATTCTCCCTCACACGAATACTAGGTTTGGCACCAAATTTATCCATAGTGTGCTTAACAAAACTATTGTAATAATTATCAAATTCATTGATATTAAAAGCGAAATCCACACTGTATCTACCTTTTGGACTATTCGACATACTACCATCTCCTATCCATAGTCCAAAAGTCATCATATCTTTTAAGTCTAAATCTATGACATGATTGCATTTTTTTTGATTATGAGCATATGGACTCTTGTTCTCCAATTCTTTGAATACCAATCTTTTGTCTTGTTTATAATATGTCAACGGAACCGAAGTAAGTAAAGTATCATTTTCTGACAAACATTTTGCCTCCTTCCATTGAGTTTGATTATTTTCTTTATCGTATGTTAAAAATTGATGATTGTCTGTACACTCAATAACCCTATTACTTCTATTAAATCTCATCTTAACCATGTCTCCATTAAAATACCTTCTTGTAGGACAATTAACTTTTTCATAGATGTTGTTATGACTCAGAACATAGTCTCTTGAATCGATAGTTTCTATTGGTTTAAAACCATTAGTTGTTTCAACCATAGTCCCCTCGAGAAAACATGCCGATGTACACACAACCTCTCCTTTAGGTAATTGTCTTAATAGCTCTAAGTCAACTCTAGGTTTATAATAATAACCATCTTCAAATGATTTAGACATTA
>JAHHQS010000276.1 GCA_020026285.1 Parabacteroides sp.
GCTTAATCAATAAGCACATCTAGACGATAAACTAATACTTCATATAATATATATCTCGCATTGTTCTGATTGCCTACTTCCAATAAAAACAGATAACATTATGAACTAATAAAAAATTCAATACATTTACTTAAAACCAGCATGTATCTATTTAATTCACCTATACGAATCAAATAAATCACAATAGTAAGTCAATCAATTTACAAACATAAATTAATTAATTCACTATTGTGATTCAAATTATTTATTTTTTTCCAAAGTATGAATTGAATTAAGATTCTTATTAGTTTGTACTAATCATGTAAAATACGAACAGGTCCTAAAAGTCCAGATTCAAACAAAGGAGAATCTTTTCGATACGGATGGCTTGTAGCAAAGGTAAAACGATCGCCCGGACGCTTTTCTCCTTTCAATAACCATTCCGGCCATTGCCCATTCACTATTCCATTGTCTTCTTTCTGTTCGTCTCCAATCAATCGATTCGGCCATAGATTCGTGACTTCAATCTTTAATTGATTTTCTCCTTTCTTTAACACATCTGTAATTTCAACTTGCCAAGGAGAAGTCCAGACAACTCCCAAATCCTTTCCGTTCAACCATACTTTAGCAATATTATTTACCTTACCTAAATCAAGGTATAATTTACCGACAACGGTTGAATCAAAATTGAAACTCTTGGAATAAACGGCTGTTCCCGAGTAATATTTAATTCCTTCATCGCTGTTCTTTGTCCAATCTTCCAATACAGAAAACTCTATCTTTTGGGGACCTCCCCATTTTGGATCAAAAGAAACTTGCCATGAACCTTTCAATTCCTGTACAGATTTTAATGAATGGAAATTCTTTCCTTGTGATGATTTCAATTTTCCGGAGAAGAACACAAAATAACTTTGATAAGTATCAAACGACATATCGATAGATGTATACTTGCCTTCTATTTTATACGCAGGTAATTCTCTGATTTCTCCTGTTACTGCATTCCACAAATAAGGTTGTTTTCCTGTTACACGGAAATGACATGTTGTATTAATCGGTGTATCTGTTCTATTTGACACAAAATAATAATCCAAATTCTTATATTCCTTATGAATATATCTCACCTTATCTACATCCGATTTAAAATCAGACGTTATGCCTAATTGATTCAAGATTTTACAAGTCAGTTCATAGTCCACATAAAGATTATCTTCGTGATCAATCAAATCTGTTCCCCACAAAATCTTACCTTTTCCATAATTATTCACTTTTATGCCTTTAGGTATTACCTTTCCACCCCAAAGAGATAAAGACAATTCTCTTAGTTTCTGATCATTTACAGTATAATCGGCAAGACCAGGAGTGTATTCGGAAGGTAAACCAACAACGACAGCACCATCTTCCACCAAAGAAGCAATCTTGTTCAACATTTTCAGTGTCATTGTCTTGAAATGAGGAAGAATCAAGATACTATATTTCATCCCTGACGGGAATGTTATCTTTCCATCTTCCATATAAGCCGTATGGAATAAACTTGCCGGACAAGCATCAAATCCGTAGTTACGTTTATCTATTAACGAATCGCCATGTAAAATTGACTTGGGGGCACGGAATACAAACGGAGCGTCTTCTGGTGCCAAATATAAAATATCAGAAACAGTCTGTCCTTTTTGCATCAAATACTGACAACGAGCTACATACTTATGATAAGCATCCACATAAGGCCACCAGGTATTATTTCGATTCCATTGTACTCCATACGGTCCCATCGTCATACCAGGACGTAAATAATCCGGCAGACATTGATGCTGATAAGTATGATAAGTCAAACGATTTATACCAGCAGCAAAAGCCCAGTCCGTCTGATTCTTCATCTTGGCAGGATATTGTTCCCAACCTCCATGAGCCGTAAAAGCTTCGGAAGGCACTACTCGTTGTCCTTTGATGTTTGCTAATGAACTGGCTTCAATGGCACTGAATCCGGTATTAAAATTTCCGGGACTCCAAAACTCCGCCATAGGGATATCGGCTGTTGCACCCAATTCCAAATCCTGCATCGGATTCATATCATACGGTTCAATAGATAATTGCATTCCATGTTCATGAGCATAAGATTTTACAAACAAAGAATGATTCTCCAACATCAATTCCTGTATTGTCTGACGAAGATCCCATAAAAAACGTTCACTTATATTTTTATCTCCAACTACATAACCTGCATAAACAGGATAATAAGGCTGAGGATCGTAACCTCTTCGCTTTTGAAATTCTTCACGTAAACGAGGTGACCAGTTTTGAGCCCCCATTTCCCAACTATCCATATGTAAGATTTTCAATCCACCGGCCAGACTACTATCTCTTTCTCCTAAAGTCTTGAACAATTCTCCCGTAAATGTTCTGATATGAGCCATAAGAGCAGCAGTATCTGTCTTGTCACATTCGAAACCCAAGCCCGGATATGGAGCAGGACGTGTCACAGCCCCATTATTACGAATACCAAAACGCATCACTGTCCATTCACCTTTGGGAACATCCCAGGTTACTGATTCATCATTGAAAGATGAAGTCAAATCAACAATCTGTTTTTCAGAAATAACATCTCCATTTTGTAGTGGTTCCAACTGTTCTTCGCGTGGCAAATATTGCTTTACACCCGGAGCTGAACTATATGGAGCACGATAATATAATGCCTTCTCCTCTACATCCTTCATTACGACTTTTCCGTTTGTAGAAGGGAATGCCAAAACAGCCACATCTTCGTAATAATCCTGCCATTTTTTCTTCAGCTCTTCAGTCAAAGCGCCTTCACCGAAATAAGGTCTTTTAGGTAAAGGTTTATCAAGATGAATATTTTGTTTCTTACCTCCTGAAACATGAACTTCTGATGCAACCAAATGACGCATGGATTCTTCTGGTTTAACCCATGGACCACCACTTCCGGTCCAACCTGGACCTATTCCTAAGATCATAGAAATACCCAAACGTTCGCACTCCTTTACCGCATGCTTGAAACAATCTTTCCATTCAGGAGTCAGAAAATCCACATTTCCACGAGGAACACCCACATTAACTTCTAGAAATACGACAGATCCAATCCCCTTTTCCTTCATCGATTCCAAATCTTTCGTCATTCCTTCTTTGGATAAATTGCCATCCATAAAGTACCAGTAAACCCCAGGACGAGCAGATTCAGGAGGATTAACAAAGCATTGTTTTATTTCTTCCAGATCAGTATCGGAAGCTTCATTACAAGAATTCATCAGTGCCATAAGAGCTAAAGCTGCTACAGCTTTGAAGATATTACGTACATTCATACTACAATTTACCCATTTATTTAATTTCTAGACAACGTATATTTAGTAAATCCGCCAATTTTTTAATCTTTCCAGCTACATGTCCCACACCAATAGCACAATGATGAGAAGGACCGGCT
>JAHHQS010000277.1 GCA_020026285.1 Parabacteroides sp.
CCTATGGCATCTTTGTCAACAAAATTTGGATTATAGTACAGGGAATATATTGCTATAATTAAAAAATAATGATATGATGACCTTGAATATAGGTGTCATCTCTGATGCACGAGCAAAGGTAATAATATTTCTTTTCAAAACAAAAATGCAGTCGTTAGCCATATACAAATATTTGTCGATTATACGTTTTATTAATATTGGAAAAAATTATTTCTTCACTTATGGATACACTGCTAGTAGTTCATAATACTAGCAGTCTAGATTAACTACGGAGTCCGACGATTTTCAATTCAGTCCAGTGGGTTTGTTAGATTAAAACAGGCATCTTATTCGCTTCAAAAAATTCCCCATAGTATGTACCTCATTTATTGGAGAAAAATGCTACATTGGTCATACGAGTTGTAATTTTTATTTCTCTTTTCGGATTTCGATAACAAAGTTACCATAAATAAGAATTAAATTAGTGAGGTTACCAACATGGATCATAGTCTTTTTTTCTGTAGTGTTGAAAAAAATGAATTCAATTCACACTTAATTGAAATGCTTTGCCAATTTTCTGAACAAAATTCTGTTCAAACATATGTGATTAACGCTCCGTTAGGAGTAGAGGCCTCTTTGCAATATGAATTCAATGATGCTGTTGTTGTCTTAATGCCGAAGCGCAAAATATGCTTTATCAATTTGCATGATGAACAGGAATCCTTTCTTGATTTTTATGATGATTTTGTAGAGGATTTAGGCTATTTGTCCGAAAAATATGAATATCGCGAGCAATTAGGACGCCCTAGATCCTGGAAGAACACTCTTACGACATGTATACAGAGTTCTGATATAGCTTGTGTTGATGATATTTTAAATCAATCTCAATTAGATGATGCAACTAAACAACGACATGCAGAATTCTTAATCTCTTTGCTTATTGGTAGTATAAATGATATTAGTCGAATTGGAGGTGAGAATCCAACAACATTATTGGATCAAGTTAAAAAGAAAATTATTCTATTTGATGGCGATCAAAGCAGATTTATATATTCTCAACCATCTGCTCAAAAGAGAATAACCATTCAAGGTTTGGCTGGTACTGGAAAGACCGAGCTGCTTTTGCATAAGCTGAAAGACTTGTATACAAAAAACAAGAATGCAAAGATTGTTTTTACTTGTTTTAACAAAGTTCTTGCGAAAAGTATGAAAAATCGTATACCGGACTTTTTTAACTTTATGAGAGTAGAAGAACAAATTAAATGGGATGAGCGGCTCTGGGTAATGTCTAGTTGGGGTTCTCGAGGTCAACCGAATACCGGGGTTTATAGCTATATTTGTTCCAATTATCATCTGGAGTTTCACTCATATTCTAACCAGTGGCAGTTTGATACAGTTTGTAAATTTGCAATTGAGGAACTCAAAGCATTAGGTAATTTTGAACCTTGCTTTGATTATATTTTAATTGATGAAAGCCAGGATTTCCCGCAAAGCTTTTTTGAATTGTGTGAATTAGTGACAAAATACGTAGTTTATATTGCCGGAGATATTTTTCAAGATATTTATGATCGTACAATTAATCAGTCGGTTCGAAGTGACTATCTCCTAAATAAATGCTATCGAACCGATCCCAAAACACTAATGTTTGCACATGCCGTGGGAATGGGTCTTTATGAAACCCCTGTAATTCGTTGGCTTGACGACGACGAATGGATTTCTTGTGGATACAAAATTAAGCGAGAGAATTCTGATTTTATATTATCACGAATTCCATTAAGACGATTTGAAGATTTGGATACCTCTGCTATCAATAATATTGAAGTAGTTAGCAGTGATGGTGACAACGAAGCAATGGCAGAGAATATCTTTAGAATTATTGACTCTATTCGTGAACATCATCCCACTGTTCATGCAGCAGATATTGCTATTGTTTTTTTAGAAGGAGGAAACCAGAATAATTATACCCTTGCAGATTATCTAGCAGTGACAATTCCGAGAAAATACTCGTGGAAAGCGGTTAAGGGCTATGAGACTAAAGATAGCACAAAAGATGCTGTGTTCATCAGCAATCGCAATAACATTAAAGGTCTTGAATTTCCATTTGTGATTTGTATTGTACATGGTCGAATTACAGACAATGTCTTTTCGAGAAATACAATTTACATGATGTTGACACGCTCTTTTATAACATCATATTTTCTTATAAATGACAAGAACTCTGACTTTATCAATATATACAAGGCTGCTGCTAGTGCTATAAGTAGTAGTGGTATTATGTGCTTAAGAGAACCGCCAGAAGATGAAAAGCAGCAGCAAAACCAAAAAGTAAGTATTGCAGTGGCTAAAAACCAACGCCCAATTAAAGAAATAATCGAAGATGTATTCATCGGCTTCCCTCAGTTAACCGCCAAGAATAAGCGAAGAATCCTAGACTCTATGTTAGAAATTATTGGCGAAGAAGGAGCTATGACTGAAGTTGAAATTCAAAATCGTACACAAAAAATGATTTCTGCTTATTTGTAACAGTGGAGAAGTATAGTATGAAAAAATTCGAATTTGAACTTTCTGATTCGCTATATGACAGGGCACTGTTGCCAATTCGCAGAAAAGATGATTTGCTGAGACTGCTAGCTCATACAATAAAATTTCTGATTCTTCAGCCCGCCACAGATACGACTGTAATTGCAGCAGACAGAAAACTCATCTTGTATATTGATAAAATGAGTCGTTTGTTCTTTTGCGTCAAAGATAAAATGTTTTCGTTTCGGTTTCCGTTTTATGTAGGAATAAATCCGGAAGATAATTCATTATCTATCAGTTTTAAAGATTACTTTGAATTTGATAGTATTACGAGTTCATTACTATTAGCTATTTTGGAGCAAGAAGACATCTTTAATGGAACATTGGAAAATGTTAATGAAAAAATGTTACAAGAAATTATAGAAAATGAATGGGAAAATATTGATTTAGATGGCGTCTGCGAACTTGTAAAGCAACTAATGCTATTTGAGCCAGGATATTTGCGTTACGACCACGATGAGGAACATGCAAACGGAACAATGCATCCTGAACACCATTTGGATATATTTTTTTCTTCAAATGGTACTATGAAATTAGGGTTAAAAAATAGTGTAGAAAGTGAGTGGTTCGTAGATTTGGTAAATATACTTACTGAATGCAAATATGTTGTATAGGAAATTGGATAAGATACCTACCCATTTGTCAACAAGCGCCATAGGTTTTACACCTATGGCGCTAATGCTAATTATTTGGTTTCTTCTTCCGATTCTTCCATCGCCAGCCATTCTTCAAAAGACTGTCTGGAAATGCGGATCACACTACCGATTCGGATAGTCTTAAAGGCAC
>JAHHQS010000278.1 GCA_020026285.1 Parabacteroides sp.
AACCTATTGCTGAATTGATAGATTTACGATTATTTTTTTCTTCTGCCATTTTTTTATTTTATTTGATAAAATTAAAGGTTTTCCTCAATCTTATCCATCACTTCTTTATTCAGTTCTTCATATCTTCCTAACAGTTGTTTCACAAGCCGATACACTGTTGTACAAGGATTTTGAACAGCATATCGTGTATCATCATACTCAAGATGCTTTTTCTCTGCAAAACGGAGAGCTGAATCCATAGAACCATACATTGTCATTATCTCATAGTTCTTAGGATCTTTTTTAGCATAAGCGTATTTCTTCTTCGATTTATATAGAGGAGATGCGTTTACAGCAGCCGATATTTTTTCTTCATATTGCTTTCGTGAAATACCTGTCGTTACATTTTGAAAATGATACAAGTACCATAATTCAAAAGCTTCATTACTCCAAGCGACTTCAACTCCATTGTTCTTACCCATTTCAATGGCTTCGTTAAAATCTTTTGCCGGAAAATCATCTTTGTCGAATACTGCCCATACACGATCGTAATTATTCTTGTTTTTAAGGTCAATTGCTTTCTCAACAACGTCTTTTGTTCCACGTCCAAGACCTTTTACTTCGACGTCATACACAATGATTCCTTGCTGTTTCTGGGCAAAAGCCTCAAAATAATTGGGTTCTGTCTTTGTACCTTCACACACAACTAATACAGAACAACGAATGACCTTTTGTTCTCTACTCTGAGACTGCTTTCCAAATTTAGCAAGAGCTTTATCTATTTTAATTTTCTTTGCTGCCATATTGTCCTTGTTTAATCGTTAAGAATATAAGGTATGGCTCCGTAACGGCCAGCTATATAATTTTTCTCATAATTGGCATCATTACGTGGCTTGGTTCCATCAGGAAGTACGATATCGCTCAGACTGTACAAGTCAGTCTGTTCCTGGGCATCCTTCTCTGTAAACCATATCTGATCGCGTCGGAGAATTTTTTGAGATAACAGGTGAGTATCATGAGTCGTAAATATCAATTGCGCGTTCTTAGGGTTTGTCTCCGGATTATTAAACAAGCCAATTATGTATTGTGAAATAAGCGGATGCATTTTAGCGTCCAGTTCATCAATAACAAGAACTGATCCTGCATATAATGTTTCAAATACGGGGCCTGAGAGATCGAATAGTTTGTTGGTTCCAGACGATTCATGATCTTCGAATGAAAGATTTATCGTACCCACTACCGAACCATCTTCAGAATATACGTTGTGGATAGAGTCTAATTCAATACTTTTCTTACCTTGCGATTCTCTCTGAAACAAGACTTTCAGTTCAACTGGAATATCTTGAGGGATATGCGGATCTTCCTCATGTATCATGATATTATTAAACCCAAGTTTTAATTTTTGGAAGAACTTTAAAGCCTCCGTACTTGAGATACCTTTTTTATGAAAAAATAGTTTTGAATATGTGCTATATTGTTGATTGTTCAAACCGGAAATTACATTAAAATCAGATTGGTACCACGATATCACCTGACGTGAAATCTCTCCACCTAATTGCTGGCAAAGAGATAAGAACAAGCGGTTATCGTTTGTTTTTTCTTCATAGCCGATACCTTCAGGAAAGTTTGATTCATCAACATAAATTCCTTCTTCATCTCTCACAAACATCATAACTTCCTTAGAACGAGGTGTCGTTTTACGGAACAGCCATTCGTCGATGATACGTTCTCGGTTATATCTGAATCCATATCGATAGCAGTAGTCGCCTTTAATAAAGATTATTTCAAACATCGTAGGACGATTATTTCCCTTCATTAATAGAAATGGATCATAAGCCAATTCTTCATTATCATTCAACTTGACTGATGACAATACGCACATCTTCATTGCATACATTGCACTGACGAGATTGGATTTACCACTAGAGTTTGCTCCATATAAAGCCAGCGAACGAAGCATGGTATATTTGATACTATCAAATAAATTGGTTTCAGCGCACTCCTTAAGTGCTTTATCCGCTTCTAACACCAATGTCTTCTTACCATAAAAAGATCTGAAATTCTCTACTGTAAATTCAAGTAACATATATCTTGCGTTTTATTATTTCTAATTTATTTCATTGATTCTCTGTACAAATATAATAATAAATACCGAATAAATGTTATATTATGAGATTATTTCTCAAATTTAAACATCGCAATTCTTGTTTTACTGTTTATTCATGATATTGAGGCTGTTTTAAGCCTATACGTTGGGAAGAACTAAGAATTTCACCGAAAAATATCGAGAAGCAGAAGAGAATGACAGAGAACAAAATGCTATAGCAGTTTCAAAACTTGCGTACTTTGGTAAAAGGGTTTCGTAGGAGAGACAAACATTTCATGCATCTTATATTCATTGTTTCCGGCAAAGATGAAAGTTACATTGGTTGACTCCTCCACGTATGAACGCAAGAGAGCATCAACTCCTTTCTCAGAGTATTGAAGAATCTGTTGGAAATTTTCAATCGCAATATATACTCGTTTCTCTAAAATTGATAAATAATGGAAAATTTGATTCAGAGATACGCAGTCTTTCCCTACTACAATCTCAGCAAATATCTTGCTCAATTCATCCAAGGTTTGTGTGCTGGCAATATCAATATAATATGTAATAGCATCCTTTTCCTGTTCCCTTAAAAAACTAAAAGCTTCATGGATTAAATCTGCTCTCTTTGAATTGCTTGAAGATACCAAGGTTAGATTTCGTTCATTACGAAGTGCATCTAAAACTGTTTCTAGCTCAGATTGCATATTTTGATATTTTGGTGAAACACAAAAGCTTTTCTTGACCATTTTACATGATAGGTTTAATGAGATCCGTCTATAAAAGTACGTCCTTAATTTTATTATACGAGTACATTTTACAGAAAAGTACTTTCCTGTAGTATATTTCATAGCAAACCGTATGTTTTATGCTGTTATAATATAATGTTTGTAGAACATAATCCTTATCTGTTTCTAAGAATGACCATTAATTCAACTTTACTTTATTCCCGTACTATATATATACGCGCAATAAAGTAAAGTTAATTGCGTGCAAAAAGGAAATAGTAGTTCTCGCATGGAATGTTTTTTCTTTTGGCAAGTAGAAAAAACGTAATGATCCATCTTTCAGCTTCTATTATGTCTTAACCACAGCGGAAATACGTACATTTGCATATAGGTAACATTCTAAACCTTAAACAGTTAATCCTAAAGGAAAATATTAGATATGGTTAAACTTGAAAATCTACTAAGAGACTTTACATTAAGTGAAGCTTCCCGTCAGTATATAATCAATGGAGGTCA
>JAHHQS010000279.1 GCA_020026285.1 Parabacteroides sp.
CATATTTGTAGAAAAAGAATGTACCATTTTCCAAAAAGTTCAAACTTTTTCAAGAAAAGGTCAAAGCTTTTTACAAATTCATAGGCATGAATTTATTCAGACGTTATAATATATGATTTGATAAGACGAATAGTACTCAAAAATGTACGATTTCAAAAAATGAGAAGTCAAATAAAAATGATAAAAACGTACTTTTTCACAGAAAAATGACTAATAAAAAATCAAATTGCTAAAGAGAAAACAAAATCAAAGGCTGCGAGATTCACATCTGACAGCCTTTTACACTAACCCTTAACTTTAACCAATGAAAAACAATAATCTAATTTATTTTAATACAGCCAAAGCTGCATCGTAATCTGGTTCAGTTACTATTTCCGGAACCAATTCCTTATATATAACCTTACCTTCTTCATCAACAACGATGATACCACGAGCCAAAAGACCTTTTAACGGACCATCAGTCATTAACATTCCATATGCATCTTCAAAGCATGAACAACGGAAAGTGGATAAACTGATTACTTGGTCAATACCCTCGGTAGTACAAAAACGACCTTGAGCGAAAGGTAAGTCTTTTGATATTGCTAATACGACTGTATTTGAGAGAGAAGCAGCTTCTTTATTGAAACGTCTTACCGAACTTGCGCAAACGGGTGTATCCAAACTTGGAAATACATTCAAAACAACTCGTTTACCTCTCAAGTCATCTAAAGACAATTCAGATAAATCATTTTTTACTCCTCTAAAATTTGGAGCTTTTGCTCCTACTTCAGGCAAACATCCATTTGTATGGACTAAGCCTCCTTTGAAAGTTATTTCTGCCATTGACTCTTTTTTTTAATTTTTAATGTCGAAATCAAGACGTTACAAATATAATAACGCTTTGTATAAAAAAACAAGATTTCAATTAAAAAGTTCCTGTGTTTAACTTATTTTAAGTCGTAATACATTCATATTTATTTAAAGTTAATATGGTATTATTCTACAGAAAGAATCATTAATTTTGTTCCATCAATCAATAATCTAAATCGAACTTATGACTTGGACTTTAGTAGTATTATTACTTGCTATTTTATTAATACAAATTGTAATTTTAAAAAAATTAAGCGACAATAAAAATAACGAGCAAACTGATTTATTGCGTAATGATATTCAACATTCGTTTGAAAGAATAGAAAAAAATTTCAGAGAAGATTTCAAACTGAATCGTGAAGAAAGCAGGGCGATTGCAAAAGATAATCGCGAAGAATTATCTAAATCAATGAACGATTTCAAAGATGCCTTTGATAAAGGAATCCAAAACTTCAATTCCTTACAGCGCGAAAAATTTGCTTCACTAAACGAACAGCAGCAACAAATGATTGCCAACACGGAAAAACGTCTGGAAGAAATTCGTGTCACAGTAGAGGAGAAACTACAGAAAACATTAAACGAACGAATCAGTCAGTCGTTCCGCATCGTTAACGAACAACTAGAAAATGTACAGAAGGGATTAGGAGAAATGCAGACTCTGGCTCAGGATGTGGGCGGTTTGAAACGTGTACTAAGTAACGTAAAAACAAGAGGTAATATTGGAGAAATCCAACTAAGCATGCTTTTGGAACAAATCCTTGCTCCCGAACAATATGAGGCTAACGTAAAAACGAAGAAGAATTCGGATGCACTGGTAGAATTTGCAGTCAAGCTTCCGGGAAAGGATATAGATACAGATTGTGTTTACCTGCCTATTGATGCCAAATTTCCGAAAGATATGTACGAACATCTATTAGACGCATACGATACTGCCGATCCGCAACAGATAGATGCAGCCGGAAAAACTTTGGAAAATACAATCCGCAAGATGGCGAAAGATATTTCAGACAAATACCTTGATCCTCCTTATACAACGGAATTTGGAATCATGTTCCTACCGTTCGAAAGTATCTATGCTGAAGTGGTTCGACGTTCTTCCTTACTGGAAGATCTTCAACGCAATTATCATGTAGTTGTAACCGGACCAACAACTCTTGCGGCTATTTTGAATAGTCTGCAAATGGGCTTCCGAACTTTAGCAATCCAAAAGTATTCAGGTGAAGTCTGGAAGATATTGGGTGCTGTAAAAAAAGAATTCGAAACTATGGGTGGAATGCTCGAAAAAGCAAAGAAGCATCTGGAAACTGCAAACGGACAAATTGATAATGTGCTCGGTGTAAGAACAAGAGCTATTCAACGTCGTCTGAAAGATGTGGATACATTAAATGCAGAAGATGCTCGTAGAATTATTCCTGAAATTGGTCCTTTGGAAAATTCTGAAACGGAATGAATGAGGACAAATCGTTCTCCTCCTATTCTTTATCCATAAAACAACAAATAAAGCTGTTCCACAATCAAACGGGCATCAATTATACATCAACAGTTATATCTTTAAGTATATATCTAAAATATACATATCGAAATTCTCAACTCCGAGCAGAAAGATAATCCGAGAGTTTATCTTCTGTACCCGTAAGTTTCAGTTTCTGACGAATTCTGGTATGATTCTTATGTACAGTCTCCACATTTACATTCAACAAGACAGCTTCCTGTTTGGATTCCAGATGAAAAAATGAGAGATAACAATATTTTCTTTCTGTGGGAGTAATATTAGCTGATACCAGAAAGTCAGAAATGTTTGGATAAATAATTTCTATCCATTCATACACAGCAATCCAATCTTTCTCAGTTAGTAATTCTTTATCAGCTTTAACAATAAGAGATTTCTTTTTCACCTTTTTATAGATATCCGAATCTTCCAATATTTGCTGTCTGAGTTGTAGCATCTGTCTACGACTTTCTTCCAGTTCGAGAGCCTTCTGTTCATACAATTCTTCCATTTTTTCATCCATCAGATCTTTCTGCTCCTGATACTGACGGGAAATATCATGCAATTCTTTCTCCTGACTATATAACTGGTTGCGTAGGATATTCATTTCATTTTCTTTCTGTAATAGAACCAACTGTCGGGATTTCAACTTCAACCGATATAAGATAAAAATGAGAAGAAGAACAAACGAAGAGAGAACAAGCAAGAAGGAAACTTTCCTTTCCTTAATTTTCAATTGTGCATTATCAGCCAGTAACTGACTATACCGATATTTATCTTCCAGTCCGTTTATCTGTGTCTGACTGATTGCCAATACATGAGATTCTGATTTACTCAAATATTCTTCCAAACAAGCTAATGCCCGATCTGTATTTCCGGCCTGTTTCTCTATTTTGTAAGAATCCTTAATTCCGCAACACTTTTTTATAAGATAAATTTAAAGCACTGAGTGATAGTA
>JAHHQS010000028.1 GCA_020026285.1 Parabacteroides sp.
CTTACGCATAAGTTTTACTTTTATAAACTGTAAACTTTTTTACGTACAAGTCAAGAATAGGGAGGAGTCGGTTATTGGAATACAAACATCCGGATATGTTGCTGGAAGAATAAATAAAAACGAGGATACTCAAAAAAAGAATATCCTCGTTTTAGCAAAATCATTGGGTCAGTCACAGATTAATGATTCTTAAATTAAGTGGAAATAAAAAGATATATTTTTGTTTTTAACGTGTACCACCACCTAATGCGCGATATAACATAATTTGATTCAGACAGCGGTCTGTACAAAGAGATGTATATTCGAGTTCGCATTCCATGAATTTTTCATCAGCGGAAAGAACTTCCAGATAACCGATGAAGCTTAGCTGGAATAATTCTTTAGCATCCAGAATAGAACGTTGATGAAGTTTTCTTTCTTTCAGCTTCAATTCGTTACGTTTGGCCAGATTGTCATTCGTCTGGATCAGATTGATCACTTCTTCATACGCCTTGATTGCGGTTTCCTGATAGTTCAATAAGGCAATTCGCTGTGAGCTTTTTGCATCCAGCCACAAAGCCTTTATTTCATGCTGTTTGAAAATGGGAGCGGTCAGTCCTGCTGCAAAATTATAGATGATTGATGCAGGAGCCGTAAACCATTTGCCAATATCGAAAGCGTTAAATCCTCCACCCACATTCAATGTCAGGGAAGGGAAGAAGGCTTTTCTGGCAGCTTCCGTATCGGCTTTAGTAGCCAGCAGTTCCAGTTCAGCTCTTCTCACATCCGGACGGTTATAGATCAGCTGAGAAGGAACACCCATTTCGGTAGGGTATGAATATTTCAGAACATCATGGAAATTCGATCTTTCTATCTTCATCGGATAGGAGCCAAGCAATGTTGAAATGGCACGCTCTTTGGTTCCGATCATCAAGTCACATTTCAGAAGCATACCTTTAAGTCGGATCAGTCGGGATTCGAACTGGTCGACTGCCAGCTGAGTAACTTCACCTTCCTGCTTCAATTCATATGTCAGCTTGAAGGAAGCTTCGGTGTTATCAATCCCTTTCTGAATGATTCTTTTCTGGCGGTCGAGCGAAACCAGATCAAAATATTGAGTGGCCAATGTCGAAATCAACAAAGTCTGAGCATAGCGAACGGCTTCGGCCGAAGCCATCCATCTGGAAGCCGCAGCTTGTTTCTTGTGAGACAATTTCCCCCAGATATCAGCTTCCCACTGGAACTGAATGCCCAAATTGAAATCGCTGTAAGGATTGGGGATGTGCTTGTCTTTCTGCAGATCCGGTGTATTTGTCGTTGTATTGCCAACTCCATCCATGGTATAATCACCGAAACGCTGAACACCGGCACCCAACCCGGCAGAAATATTTGGTAACATTCCGCCCTTGGCTCTTAACAGCTGATTCTCTGCCAGTCTGACACTTTCAATAGTCTGCTGGAAAGAAGGGTTGTTTGTCAACGCCGTTTCAATATATTGTTTCAGAATCGGATCCTGAAAGAATTCTCTCCAGGAAAGATTTGCAATAGTGGTTGTATCTGAGCTGGAATACGTTTCACCGTATGTCTCCGGCAAGACGATCTTTTCATCTTGTGTCAATTCCGGAGCTTTACATCCTATTAAATATAAAGATGCAAAGATTGTAAAGCCATATTTAAAATTATTCTTCATCTTCATATTTTTTCTTGTTACCTCTAATCTTTGTTTCTAAAGATTCAAATATCACATATAATCCCGGAATCAGGAAAACTCCTACAATTGTACCAATGAACATACCTCCGGCAGCTGCAGTACCGATTGAACGGTTACCTAATGCACCGGCACCGGCTGCAAAGATCAATGGTATCAAACCGGAAATAAAGGCAAATGATGTCATCAGGATAGGACGAAGACGACTTCGTGAACCTTGGATGGCTGCTTCCAGAATACCCATTCCGGACTGTCTGTACTGATTGGCCATTTCGATAATCAGAATGGCGTTCTTTCCTAACAGACCGATCAGCATGACAAGGGCAACCTGCGCGTAGATATTATTATCGAGTCCCGCTATCTGAAGGAACAGATATGATCCGAAAACACCAGCCGGCAATGAAAGGATTACCGGAAGAGGTAATAAAAGACTTTCGTACTGTGCCGACAGTAACAGATAGACGAACAGCAGACAGATGGCGAATGTAATGAGTGTCTGACCACCTGATTCTTTCTCTTCGCGGGTTACACCAGACCATTCAATATCGTAACCACGAGGCAACATCTCTTTGGCGATTTCTTCTACGGCAAGAATGGCTTCACCGGAACTGACTCCCGGAGCTGCATCACCTGTAATCAATGCCGAAGTAAACATGTTGTAACGAGTAATCTGACTTGGACCGTAAACACGTTCCATTGTCATGAAGTTTGAATAAGGAACCATATTTCCATCCTTGTTCTTTGCATACAGGTTATAGATGTCTTCCGGATTCATACGATATTCAGGAGCAGCCTGAAGCATTACCTTATACATCTGACCGAAACGGATGAAGTTGGATGAATAGAAACTACCGATATATGATTGAAGAGTTTCCATTGATTCCTGTACACTGACACCCATCTTGGCTGCTTTTTCCAGATCGACCTTCAGCAGATATTGAGGGAAGTTCGGGTTAAATCCGGAAGAAACACCACTCAAACGAGGATCCTTGTTTAATCTTTCAACCAATTCATCAGCAATGTTGGCAAAATCCTGGAATGTTCCGGCTGTCTTGTCCTGCAGACGAAGCTCGAAACCGCTGGCATTACCGAATCCCGGTACTGATGGCGGAAGGAAGAACTGAATCTGAGCATCCTTGATGTGGGCTGTACGGTCGGCATAAATCTGCATATATTCATTAGCCGTCTTGTCTCGTTGATCCCAAGGCTTCAGGTTGATCATACCCATACCGAAGCTGGCACCTTCTGTTTCAGTCATCAAACTGTATCCGGCCAAAGTAGAGATACTTTCCACTTCATCGAAAGGAAGAAGTGCAGCCTGTACATTATTCAAGGCAGCTTCGCTTCGTTCAAGTGTAGCTCCTGGAGGAGTGTCCACATTGACGTAGATCATACTCTGGTCTTCGTTAGGGATGAAACCTGTTGGCAGAATACTGTTGATTCCGAATGTAGCCAGGAAGAAGATAATCAAAGTGGCAAAAGTGAAGAATTTTCTTCCCAGAAAACGAGTCAGACCTGAACGATAACCGTTCTCAAGTTTCTGATAATTGTTATTGAATAGACGGAAGAACTTGCCTAATAATCCCTCTTTCTTATGTATTTCTCCAGGTGGCTGCAGCAGCATGGCACAAAGAGCCGGAGAAAGAGTTAAGGCGTTCACTCCGGAAATCACAATCGCAACAGCCAATGTCAACGAGAACTGGCGGTAGAAGATACCAACTGTTCCGCTCATGAATCCTACAGGCAGGAACACGGCTGACATGACCAGGGTAATAGCGATAATAGCTCCACCGATTTCATCGATTGCTGCTACAGATGCCTTGTAAGGGGAGAGGCGTTGCTCATGCATCTTCACATGGACCGCCTCGACGACGACAATGGCGTTGTCGACCACAATACCGATTGCCAGAACCAGGGCGAACAATGTCAGCATATTGATAGAGAAACCTAACATCTGCATGAAGAAGAAGGTACCAATCAATGATACCGGAACGGCAATGGCCGGAATCAATGTAGACCGGAAATCCTGCAGGAATATGTAAACGACAATGAATACAAGCAGACAGGCTTCGATCAATGTTCTTAATACGGCAGAGATTGATGCATCCAGGAATCGGGAAACGTCATACGAAATGTTATATTCCATACCCGGAATAAAACTGCTTTCCTTGATTTCCTCCATCTTGTTCTTGATGTTCTGAATAACTTCACGAGCATTGGAACCCGGACGCTGTTTGATCATAATAGAAGCTGAAGGCCGACCGTCGGTCATGGAGATCATGTTATAGTCTTCCGAATCGAATTCGATCTTGGCGACATCTTTCAGACGCAGCAAAGAACCATCCGACATCGCCTTCAACACGATTTCACCATATTGTTCAGGAGTAGAGAACTTACCGGTGTACTGCAATACATACTGCAGATGCTGGGGCAGTTTGTCTGAACTGATACCTGTTTTACCTGGAGCCGCTTCGATATTCTGACGGCGAATGGCTTCGGTAACGTCTTGCGGTGACATGTTATAAACAGCCAGTCGGTTTGGATTCAACCAGATACGCATCGCATAGTCGCGGCTACCCATGATTTCGACCAGACCTACACCATCGATACGCTTCAATTCACGCAGGATGTTGATATCGGCAAAGTTATATACGAATTTTTCGGTATGAGTACTGTCGGTACTGAAGATATTCAGGTACATCAACATACTGTTTACCTCTTTTTCGGTGATTACACCGGCACGAATTACTTCTTCGGGCAACTCATCGAGTACTGTGGTGACACGGTTCTGCACGTTCACGGCAGCCACATCAGGGTCTGTACCTACTTTGAAATAAATAGTTGTCAGTGACATACCGTCGTTTGTACAAACGGTTGTCATATAAGTCATACCAGGAACACCGTTGATAGCTCTTTCCAAAGGAGTAGCAACAGTCTTTGACATTACGTCGGCACTGGCACCCGTATAACGAGCCGTTACCGTAACTGATGGCGGCACAATATCCGGAAACTGGGTAATAGGCAGGCTTGAAATAGCCAGCAATCCCAGACATACAATCAATACTGAGATTACACCCGACAGAATTGGGCGTTTTATAAATAATTTAAACATACTACGCGAATTGTTTTTATTGGTTTAAACTATCTTTCTCCATAACAACACCTTCCAGGATATCTTTGAATTCAATCTTTTTAGGTTTGATTTTCATGCCATCTTTGACACTTTGGATACCTTCGTATACAATTGTTGTATTGGGAGCCAAATCTTCAGTAATATAATATTTGTCGTAACGTTGAAGCGGTTTGAAACTGCGGACTTTTGCAATTCCTTCTTCGTCGACTACATATACATAGGTGAAATCCTGAATTTCGAAAGTCGATTTCTGAGGAACCAGAAAGACGTTCGACATTTTTGTCATCATTCTGACTTTACCTGTTACACCATGTTTCAACAGACCGTCGGGATTCGGGAAACGAACACGGAAAGCAATGGAACCGGTACCTCTTTCGAAATCACCTTCTACTGTTTCAACACGACCTTTATGAGGATAAACGGAGCCATCGGAAAGAATCAATTCGATGTTGTTCATTTCAGGAAGCTGTTCGCCTCTAAGTTCGGCACGCTTGAATTTTAAGTATTCGCTTTCGTTCACTTTATAATAAGCGAATATTTCTGAAACGTCGCTGACTGTTGTAAGCAGACTTTCTGGGGTAACCAGACTACCTACTTTATAAGGGATACGGTCAATGTAACCATCAAACGGAGACAGAACGGTTGTATATGAATAATTTGTTTTTGCTCTTTGTAATTGAGATTTTGCTTGCTCAACCTTCATGCGGGCTACTTCCTTCTGGGTAGTAACCTGATCCAGGCGAATTTTGGATAAGATGTTTTTCTTTACCAGACGTTCGATACGTTCTGCTTCATATTCGGCCATTTGTAATTCAGCCTGTGATTGTTTGTAATTGGCCTGAGCCTCTTTAACACTCACTTTATATTCTTCAGAACTAAGTCTGAACAAAGGTTGTCCTTTTTTTACTTTTTCGCCTTCGTCCACCAAAATAGTCTGAACAAATCCTTCTACTTTGGGTTTTACTTCAACGAACTGGATGGCTTGTACGTCAGCTACGTACGATTGAGGAAACTCAATACTAGTTGGCGTTAATACTGTAATTGGTGTTTTTGTAGTATTAAATACTTTCTCTCTCTGAGCTTGATTACAAGACGAGAAAACAACTACAATGCCAAGCATAAGAAAACATTTTTGAAATGTACTGATCATGAGCTAGTAAGCAAATTTAATTAGTTGATATAAAGTCTTTATTTTATATTTTTATATAATGAACATCTGCATCCAAATTGAATCCGGATGTACAAATGGTCGCACTAAAATCAAATTGTTTCTAAATTCTGAATATGCAAAGTGTTGATTGACGATGATTTTCAGGTAAAATACAAGTTATTTCCGGTTTTGGTAATGAAGCCTCTAATTGAGGTTCTATATATATATTAGGAATTAGTGTCAGGAGAATTGGAGCCAGATCGAATGCCTGTTTCAAAAATGAACGTGTACGTGTATAGTCGTCGTCCGGTTCAATATCTTCACTCAGGGGTAGAGTCTGTTCTGAATAAGTAGCTTCTTCATGAATGTTTATGGTAGATTTATTGATTGCCAATACATCTACCTGTATCAGTAGAATCGTAATGACAGATAAAAATCTAACTATAAATAATTTCCACTCAGAATGCTTCATATCTAATAATATCTTATCAACTTTAATTGATACCTTGCAAATATAATTATACTGTTTGAATTAAACAAATAATCAATATAGACCAGCCAAACCGAAAGAATTGATAGAAAATGAGCTGTCTGGTTATCAATTTATTTGTATACAAGGCTTTTTCAAAAGAAACAGTGAAAAAACGCCTCTGCATTTTTATTATAAAAAAAGTTTATTTTTGATTTTTTAAGAAGTTGGTTCTCTGTTCCTGCCTTAATAATGGCCGTATACCGATAGAAATGAACAGTATATATCCAATTTTGAGGAAATTACGCTTTTACGTATTCTTCGTTAAAATAAAATTTGCATTTATCAGTTATTTTATCGAATATTACGATATAAATCATCCGGTATCAAGCATGAATAACGAAAACTTACAACTTTCGCCCTTACGTAAAGGAATTGTAGGAGTACAGTTCCTTTTTGTGGCATTTGGCGCTACGGTGCTAGTCCCTCTTCTCATAGGATTGAATCCTTCTACGGCATTATTTACTGCAGGTATTGGAACTTTGCTGTTCCATCTTGTAACCAGGGGTAAAGTCCCCATTTTCCTGGGCAGTAGTTTTGCTTTCATCGCTCCAATCATTCAGGCAACCGAACTTTATGGTTTGCCGGGAACACTTTCCGGTATGATAGGAGTGGCAGCGGTTTATTTCATTATGAGTGCTCTTATCAAGTGGCAGGGTGTAAAACTGATAGAACGTTTGTTTCCTCCTATAGTAGTAGGACCAATTATTATTCTGATAGGTATATCTCTGTCTTCTTCGGGAGTAAAAATGGCGTCTACCAATTGGATTTTGGCTTTGGCATCACTGGCAACGGCCGTTCTGGTCAGTATTAAAGGCCGCGGCCTTCTCCGTCTGATTCCGATTTTCTGTGGTATAGCAACAGGATATATTTTAGCCATTATTTTCTTTGATGTCGATTTGAAAAGTATCCGTGATGCGGCCTGGTTCAGTTTTCCCAAGCTGGCGCATACGGAATTCTCATGGGAAGCCGTCTTGTTTATGATGCCTGTGGCTATAGCTCCTGTCATTGAACATATAGGTGATGTCTACGTAGTCAATACGGTGACCGGAAAAGATTTTACCAAAGATCCGGGTCTGCATCGAACGATGTTGGGAGATGGTCTTGCCTGTCTGTTTGCCGGATTCATGGGCGGACCTCCTGTAACGACTTACAGTGAAGTGACGGGTGCAATGTCGATAACCAAGATTACCCATCCGCAAGTGATACGTATTGCAGCCGTAACAGCCATAGCCTTTTCGATGCTTGGAAAGATAAATGCCTTTTTGTCTTCCATCCCTGAGGCCGTGCTGGGCGGTATCATGCTTCTGCTCTTCGGAACAATTGCTACAGCCGGAGTTTCCAATATGCTACAGCATAAGGTCGATCTGTCGGATACACGCAATATCGTTATCTTTTCTTTGACATTGACCATTGGAATAGGTGGTGCTACCTTTACATGGGGGGAATTCTCTCTTTCAGGAATCGGACTGGCTGCTCTTGTTGGCGTTTTTCTGAATTTGGTATTACCTCATAATATGCAGGAAGAAAAAAGGAAGGTCTGATACAGAAAAGATTCTATACAACAAACCCGCTGATGATATATCCGATACCTTCAGCGGGTTTGTTATTTGTATTCGACCGGCTATCGTAAAATAACCAGTACTTGAATAGGACCATGTGCACCGAATACCAATGCTTGTTCGATATCTGCCGTTTTAGAAGGACCAGACATGAATACTCCGTAATCATATCCTCCCTTTTCATTACGGGCATAAGCTTCGTGCATATTATTTACCAATTGAGTCTTGTCCAGCAGGATAACCATTGCATTGGAAATGAAGTACAGTCCTTTGTGGCGAACCTGCTTGGGCAGCCATACGGCTGCATTCTCGACGACTCCGTATTCTCCTTTAACAACGGCGACATCAGTTCCATTCAATTCTTTCGCATTTTCCAAAGTATCCGGATTGAATGTGGCACAACTGATCTCTTCCAGATTGGAAGCGATACGCTTTGCTTCAGGAAATTCTCTGCGGATCACATCGTTTACATCTTCACCATCTTTTAATTCGATGGCTTTACCTCCGGCTTGAGAAAGAACTTTGGAGAATGTACCTATCTTGTCTGTATAAGTAATGGCATCCAGTTCTATTTTCGGCATCTCATAACGAGTTCCTGTATTTTTACGGATGCTGGCTAATATATCGTTCTTGCTGCTCATTATTTTACTTTGTTTTTCTTCCACATTTCATTAAATGATTCCTTGGCAAAAGAAGGAAGTTCCCGTCCTTTGCCCCATGCGTTTACACTGCTATAGACCAGGAAGCGGGGCAGATGGTTTACAACAGGGGCGAATTTCAATGCTGTATTGAATAGCTTGGGACGTTCCATCAGGTATTTCATTCCGTACGACATGGCTTTCTTTTCCTTGTTCGCTTTGCCTAGTCGGTCTAAGTCCTGTCGCCAGCGGTAGATCTGTTCTCCTAAGTCGATCTTGACCGGACAGACATTCGAGCAGGACAGGCATAATGTACATGCCGAAACATTGTCGGAATATTTCTTCGGATCGCGAAGCATACCTAAATTGACACCGATAGGGCCAGGTATGAAATAAGTATATGAGTAACCTCCGCTTCGGCGATAAACCGGACAGGTATTCATACATTCGCCACATCGGATACAGTTCAATGTACGGACATGATCCGGATTTGCCATAATCTCGCTTCGTCCGTTATCAACGATAATGATATGGAATTCCTGTCCTTCGGTCGGGCGACGATAGTGGGATGTATAAGCCGTGATAGGCTGACCTGTACCTGAACGAGCCAGCAATCGAGTGAATACGCCTAAAGATTCCAGGTTCGGAACAATCTTTTCCATACCCATTGTAGCGATATAGACCTTCGGGAAAGATGTAGCCATGTCTGCGTTTCCTTCGTTGGTGCAGACTACAATCTCGCCGGTTGAAGCCACAGCAAAGTTGGCACCGGTCATGGCCACTTCCGCGTGAAGGAAGTTCTCACGCAAACTTCTGCGAGCTGCATGAGTCAGATAAGTAGGGTCGATGTTTCCTTTTTCAGTACCCATTTCGCGTTCCATCATTTCGCTGATCTGTTCACGTTTGATATGGATAGCCGGAAGAACAATATGGCTTGGTGGCAAATGCATCAATTGCAGGATACGTTCACCCAAATCACTTTCAACCACGTCGATTCCTTTTTCGTTCAGGAATTCATTCATGCCGCATTCCTCTGTAAGCATGGATTTACTTTTTACCAGATTATGAGCATTATGCTTCTGCATAATCTGATAGACTATTTCGTTGTGTTCTTTGGCATCTTTTGCCCAGTGAACGATAGCCCCGTTGGCAATGGCATTCTTTTCGAATTCTTCTAGAAGAGTATCCAGATGGCTGTTTGAATACAGCTTGATTTCGGAAGCCAGTTCACGCAAACGTTCCCATTCCGGCAGGGAACGGCTCATGATGTCTCGTTTGGCACGCACCATCCAGAGCGTATTGTCGTGCCATTTCTCGTTTTCTTTATTCTCCAGGAAACGAGCAGCTGCTAAAGAATGTTTCGTACTCATAATCCTGCTGCTAATATTTGTACAATATGAATGGTTTTGATAGGAAGTTTTTCCCGCTTGATGACACCTTCCATGTGCATCAAACAGGAACTGTCTGCTCCGGTGATGTATTCAGCTCCGGTACTCATGTGATCCATAACTTTGTCGTGTCCCATACAGGAAGAGACGTCAGGTTCTTCGATAGAGAACATTCCACCGAATCCACAGCATTCGTCGACACGTTTCGGCTCGAACACTTCAATTCCTTTAACCAGGGAAAGTAGATCTCTAAGCTTTGAATAATAAGGGATGTTTCGTTCACTCGGAGAAGAAAGATGCAGTTCTCGTACACCGTGACAACTGTTATGCAAACTTACCTTATGGGGAAATTCAGCCGACAGAGATTGAGGTTTGACTACATCGTGCAGGAACTCACAAATATCATATATTTTTTCACTGTTCATGCATTTATGATTCCTCTTTTCCAAAATGTGTGGATGATTTTCTTTGACGAAAGCGACACAGCTGGCTGACGGGCCAACAACGTAATCGTATTGTTTAAATAAATCCTCCATTCTTAGAGCCAGTTCGGCTGCCTGATCTTCAAAACCAGCATTGGCCATAGGCTGACCGCAACAAGTCTGATCCAATGGATAGTCAACATCTACACCTACATCTTTCAGTAGTTTGTACGATGCAACTCCCACTTCCGGATACACCGCATTAATGTAACAGGGGATAAATAATCCTACCTTCATATTTCTTAATTTCAATTGATGGATACTATTAAGTATAAATAACCTATATTAATTCGTAATTGCAAATGAGTCTTCTTTCGATAATAGGTTTCCGATGCGTTTGCAAAAGCGATGGGATATGTAATAACTATTTTACGAACAATAGATATCGCTGTATCTCTATAATTATTGGTTGTTATATTTATTCTCGACGCAAACTTACAAAATAATCTGTCTGGATAGAGTCGGATAGAATGATTTTTTATCAGGAGATTTTTCTTGAAAAGTCGGTCTGTTCACATCCTTTTCAAGGACTGAAGGTATTATGTGTTTGTAAAATAAAGGATTGATTCTTTAAAGTTTGCCGTTTATATTTGAAAACATTCAATTAAATTGTAAGTTTGTAGAATTCTAATTCAGCATATTGACGATGGTGGAATAATCGTGTTGCCTTATAGAATGTAAAATGTGTTTTTTAATAGAATTCCAGAATAATCGGTGTGGCTCTTTTATGGATATTCTCCGGAAGAGTTTTCTAGTTTTATAAGTAAAATGAAAAAAAAATTATTCTTTTTGTTATTTTGTTCCAGTGTTGCTTATTCTCAGGTCAATGAAATTCCCAGAGTACAACCGGAACAGGTAGGTATTTCATCAAAAGCAGTAATTGAAACCTTGGATTCTCTGATGGTTATTCCTGATAACGAAATCCATACGGCCATGATTCTTAGACATGGAAAGGTGATTTCAGAATTTTATCAGGCTCCCTTTGTTCCTGAATCCAGACCTACTTTATATTCCTGTTCAAAGACATTCGTTGGTATAGCTGTCGGCTTGGCAGTCAGTGAAAACAGACTGGCTGTAACTGACAGGGTCGCAGCTTTATTACCGGAATATTTACCTGAAACCATATCCAGAAATTTATCTTTAATTACGGTTGAGGATCTTTTAAGGATGACTTCCGGCATTACTCCGGACTGGAAGATTCGTGACAGATGTACCAATTGGATAAATGCCTATCTGAGCAGGGAAGTGAAAGAACCGGGAACCGAATTTCACTATGATTCGATGTGTTCTTATTTGCTGTCTGCTATTGTACAGAAAGTTACAGGAATGACTACCCTGGATTATCTGAAAGCCAAGGTGTTCAGACCTTTGCATATCACCGAAGTAGACTGGGAGGTAAGTCCCGAAGGTTTTAATACCGGAGGCTGGGGATTACGTTTGCAGACGGAATCAATGGCCAAGATTGGTTTGCTTTTGTTGAACAAGGGTGTCTGGGAAGGGAAACAAATTATTCCTGAAGATTGGGTTAGACAAATGATGACCAGGCAATATGAAGCGGGAAGTGAAGATTATTGCTTCCAGATGAGGATGTGCGATTATCCGGGAACGGTCAGAGCCGACGGTGCTTTTGGTCAATATATTATTATTGCTCCGAATGAAGACATGGTTTTTGCTTTTACTCAGTGCTCTACCAGAAACGGGAAACAGCAGAGGCATGTCTTATGGGATCATTTATTATCACAGGTTGATAAGAATATCGAGCCGTCAGACAGTAAGGATTATAAGAGACTGCTGGCTAAACAGAGCGGTTATTCTCTGGCGAAAGTGAAAGGTCGCAGGAACTCGAAATATCTGGACCAGATAAATAATCGTGTTATTTCTTTAGAGAAGAATCGGCTGGGATGGAAGAGTGTCTGTCTTGATTTCGATAAAGAGAATATCCGGCTGAAGATAGTGAATGATAAAGAGGAGGTCTCAACAATACCTCTAGGTTATAAGGAATGGTCAGCAACTAAAATCGATTCTTATCCTCCTTATTCGGTAACAGCCATAGGCAGATATAAAGGAATAACAGGACCTTTCAGTGTTTCCGGTAATTATGGATGGACCTCATCCAGACAATTGGTTGTCAAGTTGGTCTATACCGATTGGATATCCTGTCTGGATCTGTATTTTGATATAACCGATCCGAATCATATCAGTCTGAATGTAAAGGAGAATTATAATTTCAATCCATATCCGGTAAAAACATCCATGACGGATAATTGATAGTGTTTTATACGAGATAAACAGATAGAACAAAAAGAAAGTCCCGTTCAGATAAATCTTTAGAATTTTATGAACGGGACTTTTGAGAGATATAGCGGAATGTATTATCCGGAAGAATCTAGAGCGAGACTTTCAAGAATAATTTTTCTCCTTTCGAAGTGGAACATACAGTTTCATAATAAGTCTTTCCTGAAAGGACTTTTTTCTCGGCAGTTAATATTCCATCTTTTGTTTCCAATGAGAACGGACAGTGGGTACGGATACGACATTTGTTGCCATCCATAGAGATGATTTCTGCCTGTTCCAGTTTCCCCTCTTTCCAGTCTATTGCAACCTCGAAATTCTCTCGGGCCTTCAAGCCTTTTACCGAACCGTTTTTCCATGATTGTGGAAGAGCCGGAAGCAGATGGATGCAATGTCCGTGACTCTGCATCAACATTTCGGCAATTCCGGCTGTTCCACCAAAGTTTCCGTCAATCTGGAATGGAGGATGTGAATCGAACAGATTATTCAGAGTGGATTTATTCAGCAGTTCACAAACATGCAGTCCGGCATTCTTGCCATCCAGCAAACGGGCATAGAAACAGATAACCCATGCTCGGCTCCATCCGGTATGACCGCCGCCATGAGAAAGTCGTCTGTCAATAGTCTTTTGAGCAGCTTCAAACCAGTTGGTGGTTTCGGGAGTAATCTGGGTTCCCGGATAAAGAGCCAGCAAGTGGGAGATATGACGATGTCCTGGTTCCACTTCTTTATAATCTTCTATCCATTCCTGTATACCTCCTGTTGATGGAGATATTTTAATTGGAGGGAGCTCTGTCAGAACTGTCCGTAACGTATCGGCAAATTCCTTGTCCGTCTGTAATCGTTTTGATGCCTGAATACAATTGTTGAACAATTCATTAATAATTTCGATATCCATCGTAGCCGCATAAGTCAGATTATGTTTCCTGTTTGTGACAGGATCGAAGAATGTATTTTCAGGCGAATTGGAAGGAGCAGTTACCCACCGGCCTTTTTTGTCCTTAACCAGAAAATCCAATACAAACTGAGCAGACGATTTCATAATCGGATAAGCTTTCTCTTTCAGATATTTCAAATCGCCAGTATAGGTAAAATGACGATAAACAGGGAATGTTATCCATGGACCGCCAACAGGGAAACATCCCCAAAGTCCGTCCATGACAGAAGTCCTGCCGAAAACATCTGTCAGATGATGAACAGTCCAGCCGCGGGCTCCATACATTTCTTTGGCAGTAACGCTGCCGGTCTTCTGCAATTGTTCCAGAAAGTCGACCAGAGGAAGAACTGTCTCGGAAAGATTACAAACTTCAGCCGGCCAGTAGTTCATCTGCAGATTGATATTGGTGTGGAAGTCTGATCCCCAGACGGCTTTTAAATCTTTGTTCCAGATGCCTTGAAGATTAGCAGGCAGGATACCCGGAGCTCTTGAACTGCTCATCAACAGATAACGTCCGTATTGGAAATAGAGGGCAATCAGATCGTTATCCTTATTCGGATCATCCGGTTCGGACTCTTTAAAAGCCTTCAGTCGTTCATCTGTAGGAAGGAGAGAAGCCGGTGTTGTTCCGAGATCAAGAGAAACACGATGGAAGATTGCGCTGTAGTCCTTCAGATGAGAATCTAACAGTGATTTATAGTTCTTATTTTCTTTCTGTTGAATCAGTTCCTCACAAACGGCTTCCGGATGGATAGAACGGTCGAAGTTCAGCTTCTTCAGATTGTAATCGGTTGCAGCCGTATAAAGCATGACTATTTCACTGGCATCTTTTACGGTCAGTTCTTTTCCGCTGGCCTGTACTTCTCCATCGTGACTGATAATCTGTGCCTTTGCCGCAAATTTCATGTGGGCTCCACCTGGACCGCGCAGAGAATCTTCCTTGTCGATAACCTGTCCTTTCATGTAAAGGGCATTCCCTTTTGCTGACGTTTCAGCATCGATCTCGCGATTCATAGAGAAGGTGGTATGCAAAGACTTTGGTTCAGAACTTTTCAGATGAATGACCAGAACATTATCCGGAGCTGAGGCAAAAACTTCCTGTCGGATCTTTGCTCCGTTTGATTCGAACTGCATACTGCTGATTCCTGTATTCAAATCGAGTGAACGCTTGTAGTTCAGCGTGTCTTTGATATGATAAAGAATCTTCAATTCGCCCATTGGCTGATAAGAACGCACCCGAGGTGGAGTTCCAATCATGGATCCCTTGGCAAGCTCGAAAGCTTTATCCAGTTCACCATCGAGGATGTATTGTCTGACTTTGTTCAGGTTTTCCTTTGCTTTGGGATTGTTGGAGTTGATGGGACAGCCCGCCCAAAGACTTTCTTCGTTCAGCTGGATGCATTCTTCGAACGGCCGACCGAAAACCATCGCTCCTAATCTTCCGTTACCAACAGGAAGAGCTTCATTCCAGTTTTTGGCCGGTTCATCGTACCATAATTCGAGCGCTTTCTCTTCTTTGGGTGTATTACAGGAGAGTAATGATAATGCGAAGAGTGCACCATAAAAGAATTTGATATTTTTCATGTTCTTATGTTTTTTCAGACTAGTATGAATAAATTTCTTGTTTGTTATTTAATCGGCAATTCGACTTGAGCACTTTTTAATCCCGGAGAGGTTGCAGTAATCACGCATTTTCCCCGTTTGCCATTCGATTTGACGATCAGCAGGCATTTCCCGTTGAATGCATTAACTTCCGTGCCGGCAAAAGAATCCTGGTTGACAGGATCACCGTTATCAATCCCCAGAACACTTAAATCTCCTTCGATCCGGAATGTAATACGGTTGGATGCAGCAGGAACAAAGTTCCCATTCTTATCAAGAATATCCACTTCGATGTGAGCCGCATCCTGTTTGTCGGTTGTCAAAGAAGTACGATCGCAGGACAAAGCGATTTGCTGAGGTTCCGAAGCGGTCACGACAGTCTGGGTACAACAAATCTGATCACCATTCTTTCCTTGAACCATTAATTCGCCAGGTTCATAAGGAACCATCCAGACCACATCTGTTTTGCCGACAATTGATTTTTCACCAAGAGATTTCTTGTTCAGGAACAATTCAACTTTCTCGCAATTGGAATAAGCCACAACAGGAATTTGAATCCCTTCTTTGCCCGGCCATGTCCAGTGCGGAAGAATGTGAACCATTGGTTTCTTTGTCCACTGACTCTGGTAGAAATAGTAGGTATCTTTAGGGAAACCGCACATATCGATAATACCAAAGTTCCAGAACTTGGCCGGCCAGCCTTGCATTGTCTCTCCCAAATAATCAAAACCGGTCCAGCGGAATTCTCCGGCCATGTAAGGCAATTCCTTGGTCTTTGTCCATGCATCTCTTGCTCCGATTCGGACCATGGCATTGTCGTACGAAGAACTGTAATATCTGGGTACATCCTTAAAGACTTCCTCTTCGGTATAATCGGGAACTTCCTTGATTCCTCCTAACGGGTTCTTTCCTCTATACCACGATTTGGTGCGATAGATACCTCTCGACTGGAATGAATGGGGTACTTCGGTAGCCACAAAGATTCGTTCAGGATATGTCAGGCGATCTTTCTCGTACATGAAGCAGGAACCGCCTCCGCCATTATATCCGGTAACATCAAGAGCACTGGCAAAACCACTTTTATTAGCCAGATGTATGTGTGTTATACCACAGGTAATCAAACGGGTTGTATCGTTTTTATGAACTATTTCTTTAAGTCTGTTATATCTTTCAACACCAACTTCGAAACAGGCATCCGGTATTTCATTACCGACACTCCACAATATAACGGAAGGATGATTTCTGTCTCGCTGAATCAGTTCTGTCAGATCCCTTTCCGACCATTCGTTAAAGTAAAGATGATAACCATATTTCACCTTCCCCTGAGGTTTCTTCACTCCGCCGAAAGGCCATGATTCCAGCCATTCATCAAAAGCCTCATCCATCACCATGAAACCAAGACTGTCACATAAATCCAGGAACTCTTCGCTTGGAGGATTATGTGCCGTACGAATAGCATTACATCCCATTTCCTTCAAAATGTTCAGTCGGCGTATCATCACCTTTTCATTGACTGCAGCTCCCAAAGCCCCCAGATCACTATGTTCGTTTACCCCCATAAGTTTTATGTTCTGACCATTCAGGTAGAAACCTTTGTCTTTCGTAAATTGAACGGACCTGACACCAATTTTGGTGTCTATGCTGTCAACCAGTATGCTTTTAGAATAGATTTTGGTCCGTAATGTGTACAGATAAGGAGATTCTGGAGACCATAATTGCGGATCTTCCAGATTTAAAAACTGCGTGATTGTTTTAGAATCTTGCGAAGCCAGACTGTCCTTCTGTATCTCGGCAATCATTCTCCTGCCATCGGCTGAAAAAATTTCATTCTGGAAACTGAAGACCTGTGCATTCTCATGCTCATTTTTGATAGAAACCTTTACTTCTACATTTGCTTTGTCTCCGTTAACCCTCGGAATGGCGACAACTCCATGACGTTCCACATGTAATTTGTTCGTTATATCCAGCCATACATGTCTGTAAATTCCGGAACCGGTATACCATCGGGCATTCGGCTGCTGGGAATTATCCACTTTTACGGCAAGTACATTTTCTCCTTCGAAGTTCAGGAAAGAAGTCATATCGTAGTTGAAACTGATATAACCGTAAGGACGTTTCCCCAGATAGTGGCCGTTAATCCATACTTCACTATTCATATAAACACCTCCGAATTCGATACATACTTTTGATTCCGGAGATATTCCTTCCAGATTGAATTTCTTTCGGTACCAGCCTGTTCCTCCACTGGCAAATCCGCCGGAATTTCCGCTGGGATTGGTCTTGGCAAACTGATCACTGATACTCCAGTCGTGAGGCAAATCCAATTTCTTCCAATTCTTGTCATCAAAAGAATTGTCATAAGCATTTGCGAAATCTCCCTTCGAGAAGGACCAGTCATAATCAAACTTAATTTTCTGTCGGGAAGCCGTTTTCTCGTTCATGTTACAGCTTGTGCCTAACAGACAGATGACCATAAAGGTCAATGATTCAAAGATATTAAAGTGTTTCATGATAATGATATCTCATAAGATATTAGATAATTCAAAGATAAACATATTCTTATAAAAAGAACATCGTTTGGCCGATTAAATGGATCGTTGGAAGAACGGATTATAGAACGGACTGATAAGGTACCTCCTCATCTGCAGAAGGACTCATTTTAACCTGTACTTTCTGTTCTGAATTCAGCTTCAGATCCACCTGGAAAGAGACGATACTTATCCCTTCATTGGGAGAATCATAACTGAAATCGGAAACTGCCGGTTTAACATTCCATTTAGCCTCGTCCATACCTTCCATATTCAGATAAAGTTTCTTTCCGTCCTTTTCTAGAACCAGTTTCTTGTCTGATAAAACGGACACCTTTGCCGGAGTGACAAAAGTCCAGGTCATCATCGTGAACTGCTTTGAAGTTGTTATCTTGTCTTCAATAACGACCTGTTTCTTGTTTATCAGAGAGAAAGAACGTACGGCAGACTTTACCTGATTTTTATAGACAGGCGTTAAATCGGAAACCACATACATGTGGGAAGGATTGTCTGAATATTTCAAGATTTCAGCCTTCCCGTCAACCGATTGATGCTTTTTATTAAAAGTTAAGGTGCTATGAGCCAGATTATTGTATCTGAAAACATCCCAGCGTTGAGAATTCTGGGACATATCCCATAATTTCACGCCCCTGGTTTCAAGTCTGTTATAGTTCTCTCCACCTAAATCAACAATCCATCTGACACCATCCGATTCATAAACAAAACTTCCAATATCCATGTGACCATGATTGATTTTGGGAGAACCTAATTTCACTCCCAGAAAAGCAGCCTTATCAGAATTCCAGTCCGAACGCATGCAGACAATCGGATTGTCACCATTGGCCTTCCAATATATTTGTGCAGGTCTCTGAGGTTTGCTTACCGGAGCGGAAGCTCCCCATATGATCATGGCAGGAACAAAACGCGGCATCGGATTCAAACCGTATTTCTTGTACAGACGAATCTGATTATACAGAATGGAAGCATCTTTTGTCTTGTTGTAAAACCAGAAAGGAGTAGCTGTCAGTTCAGGCTGGGAACTGTTGTCAGAATAAGAGAAGGTGACTAGCGATGGAGTGATACCATGCAAAAGATATTCACCCGTTTTTAAGAATCCCGGTATTTTGCATAATCCGAAATCTGTTTTAAAGATCTTTTCAACAGCACTCAGGAAAATGGCATTGTATGACGTTCCATATCCCCAGTAATTGATTCCTTCCGGATAAGCTCCATCGGGCGAATAATGTTTCATGGGCAAAGCAATCTTTTCGATGGCACGATTGATGGTTTTACAAGCCAGATCACTATCCTTTTCCCAGACAGCCAGAGCTCCGAAAGATATTCCTCCGTGACAGACCTGGTTCCAGTTGTGCTGGGCATTGACAAACCAGTTATAGGATTTATCATACGATGGTTTTATTCCTTTCTCGATGATAGCCTTTTCTATAATCTGTCGGGAGCGCTGAGGCAGACAGGCATACAACCAGTCGTAACCGATGGCAAGGCCCATAGTCATTTCAGCCACATCCAGAAAATGGCTCGGATTCCAGTCTGAGAAAGAGGCCGCTTTAAGCATTTCCGCTTCCGCTCTTCGGGCATACTTTTTGTTACCCGTCATTCGATAGGAGTAACTCAGCAGAAAGATCCGATTCATATTATCCCTGGATATTGCCAGCAGTCTCATTCCGGTTTTGATTCGTTCATTGACAGGAAGAGTCAGTATCTTGTCCGATTCATCCAGTATCTTTTGGTGTATCTCTTTCCATATAGCATCTCTGTTAATCTGCTTTTTCAGGTTCTTTTCCTCACCTTTGAATAATAACAGACGAGGATGTTCCGGAAGTTTTTCATGAACATTTAGATACTTTTGCTGAGCCGGTAATTCTCCTGGAAATAAGACAAGGCAGAACAGTATAAAAGAGAGAATGTATTTCATAATCCGAATGTTTTAGAAAGATGTAATCACGGGTAAAAAGATTTTTTATTTATCAATAATTCAACCGGAGTAAATTTAAAAAGTTTCTTATTTCCGGTAAAAGAAATAATGACAGAATATCTTTAAAATCTGATAGAAAAGGAGGAAAGACAGATTCTTTGTCAATATTTCCGGCAGGAGAGACTGGTTCCTTTGTCAAGGTTTGTTTTTACCGGATAAAACTCTTATCTTCAGAACGAATTCTGATTTTATTCTTCCAGCGAATAAACCATCGTGTAAACCTTGAACAATAGGCAGCCCGTATTGAAATAGTGAATGAATCGGACAAGATTCTGATGTTTTATTACAAGATCGATTTCCTGAAGATGAAACGGGTTCCGGACGATGCGCTCTATTTCCATGCTTATTGGAATCGTGATCCGAAAACAAAACTGGGTGAAGACTTTCAGATTCTTCCTGAAGTGGAAGGTGAAGGACGTTATTTAGGTACGCATTTAGGTGTGATTGGCGATACTATTTACAAAGGTTCCTGGTTTGGCGAAGGTGAAGTGAAAATATATCTGGATGGCGATCGGGATTATCCTACTCTTTGTGGAACAGGAACGGAAGACTATATCGGAAGCGGTTGGGGACAAGGTGAATTTCAAACCGGAACTCAGGGATCTTTGGTCTCGGACAACGAACATTGCCTGTATTCTTTCTATCGTTACCATTTGAATGATCCGGTCTACTTCCATAAAGATTGCAGGGTGACCATTCAGCAGATGGGTAATGCAGTGCGTAACCGCATCAGAGAGATGAAATCGAAAGGGGCAGAACTGGAAGTGTTGTGGTCGTATGTGGAGAAGGAAGGGATGAACGCTTCCAAACGCTATCTGGATATGGAGAATCCGCCGAAAGTGGAGGATGAAGATTTTCCGGATGGTGTTTCCACTACCTGGTATCGTCGGGACGATGTATCGACTACTACGTATTTCTATCTGGACAAGCCTTCCAGTTCTTTGCCGGCCCTTCCTGATAAGGCTTTGCGTAATCAGGATATGAACGAACGCGTTTATAAATATCGAAGATAGGTGATAACTGAAGAGTAGGAGAATCTGATCGTAGAGATAAAGAAATAAAGCGGACAAATCTGCCGGAATTCACTTTCGGCAGATTCCCCCAATATATGCAAAAAAGCTTCTATCTGTATATTATCCGGATTACGGCAATCTATTTTAATTAAAAAGGATTGTCAGGAAATTTGGATACAATATGATTCCATATCTCCAGAGCTTCTTTTTGATAGTCTCTTTTAAAATATATTTCTAGAAAAAGAGTAGTTTCTCTTTCATAAGCTTGATGATAAATACCTTTACGGATGAAGTTTATGCCTTTTTTATTTATACCGTTTATTACAAAATATTTAGCTCCATATTCTTTGTAAAAGGGAATTTCACCGTCATATGTTGATGTTGTATTAAACCATTCTTTTAACGAAATATCACTTGAGATAACATCATAATACGAACCATAAGCTTTTATTACGATCGTAGAGTCTTTTCTATAAAAATAATTCCCATCGCACGAAAAAGCTTCGTCCCCGTTTAGCATATCTTTCGGATAGCGTAGGATAAAATTAAATTTATGGTTAAAATAAAAACGCTGATCTAAATACTCATAAATACTATTTCTATAGTCAATCAACTTGACACCTTTAAGGTTCAGTCTTCCTTCGGCAAAAGCTATTGATTCTTTTATCTCTTGATCTGTCGGTGGACATTCATTATGATTGGTAGACAAACTTTCTCTTTCACAATCAGACATTTCGTCTTCATTTATATCGTCGCTTTCTTCAGTGGCTGGAATCGGTATTTCATTTTCTTCATTGGGACGATTGTCCTCTATCTTGTCAGATTTTCCAATACATCCTGAAAGGAGAATTAAAATAAAAGATATAAAAAATCTATACATGTCTCTTTGTTTTTATAATTGTTCTGTATTTTTTGTATTTCAAAAAGGCTCTTATTGAATTTATAAATCAGATGAAAACTATAAATGATAGACAAAAATATGAATTTAATTCTAATATGTGTACCACGAGAGTTTGATTGATTTATGAAAATTTGATTATCTAAAAATAGAACGATGATTTGAATATAAAAAATAAACAATGAAAATTACTATTAATAAATAAACAATGTCAGAGAGATAAGATTTACCTCACCTGACATTGTTTAAACTTGATATTTAAGAACCTTTAGCAATCGAAATCAAACGGTTTTGATTCCAGAAAATAAACTTGCGCATCATCGGATAATGTATTAAAAACACGCGCTAAATAATAGATAGATTCTTTTCCTATTTCAGTCGCATAATTCCATTCTCTTGTACTAATAGGAATACTGATTTGATCAGCTTCTGTAACAGATGTGCTGGTTGACTTTACTTCGATATAGATCTTTTTGTCATCAATAGTGGTAGCAATCAGATCAAATGGGCCATATGCTTCGGCCTGTTCATTTGCCCAAGTTACGGATTTGATATTTTTCATTTTGTTAAGCTTGTGAAAAACAAATTCTTCACCTTTTCGACCTGTTTCTATATCTTGTTGCTTTTGTTCCTCTGTACGGTTATCAACAAATGAGGCTTGAAATGTTTTGTATATAGATTCTATTTCCAACAATTCCTGAAGACGTTCCGGGGTAACTCCATGGGCAGCTATATTAATTAAATTGGTTAATGAGTCTTCATTGGACACTTTATCCATTAATTCTTGAGCCAATTTTAACTTCTGTGGCTCCGAAACCATTTTACCTATAATATCCATAGTTTCACCTTCTTCCAGTGATCCGACAATCAGCCTGTTTCTGTTGGACTCATAAAAAGTCATAACATTGTCTAAATGATGGGTCTTGTAAATTTTCTGAAGTGTAAATACTAATGAAGAAAATTCTTTCGATTGCTTATTTCCTTCCTTATCAAAATCCTTGATCCGGTCATCAATGACATTTAAAATATCCTGTGTTCCTATCATACTTTTTTCAGGCAATAAATGACTCAGCGTTGATTTTTCATTTAATAATTCCGCACGATAATCATGAAAAACAATTTTATTGCATTCTGTCAGATCTTTAAGATCATTCAGAATGTCTTTATCACGGTTAACTTCTGAATACATACAGAAATCATTATGTTGATTCAACCAGATTCCGTGGCCGTTAGTCTTGGTTAAATGTGACCAGGCTTTTTCATTATCCAGAGATTTTACAAATTTAATAAAGTTATCCAGCCACAAGATAGCCTCCTTTTCTGAAACATTATTTCCTGAATGACTACTTAATAACTTTATGAAGTTTGTAAGATTGGTCGTTTCTGCAATGGTCTTACTGATAAAGAAGATGGCACTATTCCTAAACAACGTCTTTTTAAAACCTTCATAATTATCCACAAATCTTATTTCAGGCATATCCGGATAAATCGTCTTCATGGCATCGTAAATCTTCTTTTCATAAGATTCCTGGTCTTTTAAAGACAGAGGAATAAGGCTGACAGCGTACTTTGTAATCTTAAACTGTTTATCGGGATTATGATCAAATGCCTCTTTTACATCATTATAAATATCTGTATTCGATTTGGGCTGATGTGTTTCAAGACCTGATATGTTTTTATTTAATAATTTAGATCTCCATCTAATAGAAGTTCCGGCTGTTTCTGCAAGATCTTTAAAAGCTTCAGCAATATCATTATCATAATATAAATCCTGAAGTTTGTGCAAGGAACAGTTCTGATCTGGCCAGATGGCATTATTTTCAAGAGATTCAGTGATCTGTTTAGATTTACACAATGACAAATAATCATTAAACCAGAGCATATAATCATCTTCTGAAACGTTTTCAGAATTATTAAAAAGCGTATGTATCACATCAGAAACAGATTTTCCATCATTAGCAATAAATATAGCTGTAGCATTCAGCAGCAATTTGTCTGCTTCAGTCCATAAATCATCCGAAACATTGGGAATGTTTACGAAAGAGTTGACTGCTTTTGTGTATCTTTTGATCACATTAAACATAGCCACACGATGAGACTTGGATTCTTCAGAAGACCACAAACACATCAAGGCATAGGAAGCATCCATTCGATTAGACCAGTTATTACTTATATTTTTTATAAATCCGTTTAATTCTGCAATTAAAGACGACAGGTTAAATGGTTTGATACTATCCAGTATCTCTTGATTATTAATATCTCTATTTACCAGAATGGAATGGAGATCCTTGTCTGTTGCTATTTTATAGACATCCTTGATCGGTTCAGGTATTTGCTCACTATGATCTGTATAAAATTTTTCGCCTATACATTTAAAATCTCCCAGTTCATTCGGGATAAGGGCATTCTCCTGAAAAGTCTTGATACCTTCTTCTTCGAAGATCAAGGTTATGACTTTGTTTAACCAATCCATTGCTTGGACTGTATCCATATTAAGTCTTGCAGATAAGTTAGAGAAGTCAGCTAATCCCTTCAGATCATTTATAAAATCCTTAATCTCATATTTTAGATTTACACTCCAGGTTTTAGGTTCAACCAAGACATTACTCCATTCACTTATGTTATTCTTTAAAGGGAGATTTCCTTCCTTGATAAATGGAACTAACAAGTCATAAAAAGTTTCTACGTTCTGTTTACTGCAGCAAGGGACCTTTAGTTCAGACAACAGGCAGCGTTTCTGTTCTCCTGAAATCTCTACTAAATTCTGCTGCAACAACTGATTTCTCCATTTTAGCTGTAAAGATTCAATCCATGGCTTTGAAGTCAATTCATTCCATGGTTCGGTTGTTTGAGGAATTCTAGAAGCAGCCAATAAATAAGAATGTTGCAGGTTATGGCTAATTAACCATTCGTTGAATAATAAAGAGGCATCTACTGCTTTTTCAAAAATTATTCGATTATCCACTGATGCTTTATGATCTTCCTTTCCATGTAGAAACAGATCATTTCGTTGTTCGGTAGGATTAAATCGGAAACCGTTTAAGAAAAATGGAAAATGAAAATTATTTGATCCTATTAACGGAAAATCTCTGAATAATACTGGTTGCTCCTTGCTGCGAGGAAGAGCTGCGTATTGTCCATCCTCTCTGTATTCAATTTCAATAGATAAAGCGACATCGTCCGTTTTATATGTCAAAAACACTTTAGGTATACCTGAGGTTTCAATAACAGAACGAGTGACGTGTTCATCTATGCAGGTTTGCTGACAATTATAGGTTACGTCTAAATTCCGAAGTCGGTTGATAACGTGGACTGATTCTATTTTGGGAACATTGATAAGCGTTAAAGGCAATGTGTTTACTAAATCATTGACACTCGTTTCGGCTAATTCCAATTTCTCATTGGAGTCCAGTTTGTAAGTAAAAACTGTTCCAAAAACATTTTTTGAACGCTTGGAATAATCACTTGTGAAAGGGAAATTATCCCCTTTGTAATCCTGGTCGATCAACCTGAATTTTCTTCTTTCTTCCTTAATAGAAGGAATCAGATCCTCTGCACTATTCCCAGTTCGGTCCAGACATAAATGAAATGTTCTGTAATCGTTATTGTCTTCATCTGCCAGAACAACTCCATCCACATCGATAACGTTGCTTAGTAAATGAGTACATATAAATCCTGTACCATATTTTCCTGTCTGATCGGGATCCGAATTCGTAGAATCTTTAGAACTGACTTGATTAATTAGTGAGGAGACTTCTTTTTTTGTGAAGTGGTCACCATTATGTCTGAATATAAACGTATGCTCATCAGGTATTTCTATTTCAATAGAGACACGGCCAAAGATGTTTTTTACATCTTTTGCATTTTGCATTAGTTCCCAGACACTACGTTTGGCTGATAACTCAGGCTTGTTTTTTGCACTGTTTAATTTTTCAAAAATTTTAGTTGCAACTGCTTTTAAAGCATCGTCCTCATAAAGTTCTTCTACAGACTTATTCATTATATTAAAATTTAAAATTAATAATCAAAAAAAAGGTATGAAACACAAGTCTGTTATCTTATTATCGGGTTTCTCGCATTACCTTTAGAGTAAATAACAGACAGTATTCCATACCTATATACCTTATCCGGCATGTAATTTTTATGCTATATGCTAACCTTCACTCTAAATTCAAATTTTGCGAGAATTTGACAATAGGAGATATTTTTAATAACATGAATCATAAAATGTATTTATGAACAAGACTCTTCTTTGCTTCATCCTTTGTTATCGACGGAGAATTAAATAATATATCTCTGTTGATTACATTGCAAAAGTAAAGATGATACAGGCAGAGAAAAAGGAACAAAAAACAGTCTTATTTTTGTTTCCCCCCGTTAATAGGAAAAAGATCCATTCGGTAACTGATAATCTTTATATCTTTTAATCAAAGTCTTCAGATAGGAAGGATCGGTAATAATACTTTCAGACTGTATTATATCTGTAAAATAAATCAGGTGTGCTATTAAATCTTTTTCTTTCAGAGATGTATTCTGTGGATTTTTACGTCTGGATACAATTGGTTGAAATTTAGTAAAGAAGTTAGATAAATGATGATAAAATGTATAAGCTAATACAGAAGTAGATTCTGCAGTGGTCGACTTCAACAAGAAATCAAGCGACAGACTTTTCCATTCTTCTTCATTAGCCATTATATTCTTCTGAATGGCAGAGCATATCCGGATTAAAGTCAAATCATCTTCTATCGTGTATTTCTTTTTCCCTGTTTTTAGTGTAATAGAGGTCTTTTCCTTTAAGAAAGGAGTACGTAAAGAATGTGTCTCTATGTTTGACATTATATGATTCAATGCCGAGCGTAGTGTATCAAGCGGAGTAATATTACCTATACCGTGTGTACATTGATTCCAGGAAAAATCATAAATAAATAAAAGTAAAAGCCAGAATTTGTCCGGACTTAAAGTAAACAGGTTCAATTTGTCCTGTAACTCTTTATTGGAGAAGAATTCATCTTTGCGTTCTTTTAACTTATCCAGTTTCTTGTAATTTGGTTTGTCTGAACTATGATTGTATCTATAAATAAAACGGAAAATCATAGGTGATCCATAAAAATACATTTTCCCTGTTTCTTCATCAAAAAACACATCCGGCTTTATAATTGTTGCTGCAGTGAAAACATAGTCTAATATAGGTGACAGTTTGTTTTGGGGGAGTGTCTCGGGTATTTGATTCATGGTTTCCATTAATTCGTAATATTAAAAAAATATAGTAGTAATATTGTTTTGAATAAAATTAAGAACATTTCATTATATAAGTGCAGCTAATAAAACAAAGTTGCCTTTTTTAACATGGTAAAAGTACATATATAAATAGAACAAACGAAATTTTCGTATGCTAAAATCCTTGTTGTTGTATAATAGGGGAGATGACTTAAAGTTCATTCTTCTTTTTCGTCTAATAAATTCCAATCGGCTACAAGTCTGGACAACGGATAATGACAGAGAACTTCCATATTTGTTATTTCTGATTCATTCAATGATTTTACCAGTATATTGTATATTAGATTTTCGGATAAATGTTCTGAAATTGCAGAATGTTTGGATTCATATGTCAAGCGTTCAATAGTGTATTGTTTATATAGTAAACAAAGACTGGTATCTGCATAGTTTTCTTATTGTTCGTGTAACGATTTTAATTCTTATCACAAAGAGAATGATAATGAGATAAATTTAACGTCTTAGCTTACAAAGAAAGTGTCAAGTCTGCCAAAAGAACGGCTGTTTCTGGTTCATCCTTTTGTGCGTCTTTAGGTTTCCATGCCACAACAAACCGTACAGATGCTGATTTCACCTTGTAGCCTCTTTGTTCCCATTCGGATAATGTGTTTTGCATTTTTGATGATAATTTTGCTACAGGCTTATGGGTAGATGAACTATATAAGAAGAAATTATTGTAAATTAATGAATCTCCTCCTCTTAATGCTAAAACCTCCTGTTTACGTTCTTTGAAGTATCCCAAATAGACGTCTTTATGAGTGAGCTGTAGTATAATCTCTTCAGGCATGTTGTATTGTTGTTGGTCAATTTGGTATAAGTCAGTACTTAAATGCTTGAAGCAATCCCCATTTGTATGTATGAATAGTCTGTCTTTTGCACGAGTTATTCCTACGTAGTATCTACGCATCAGATGTTCATCTTTTATATAGTTGTCGGTTATGAGCATATAAACATCATCGAATTCCCTGCCTTTGGCCTTGTGGATTGTTGATACAACGACATCAGTACCTGATGTGTCGCAAAAGTCCTCCACTGCCGACTCAAATACAAATTCCTTGAAGTCGCTTAAATATCTTGTTTTGTTGGTTTCTTCAAACTGACTCACACACCGTTTTACATACGACAAACTTAGACTTCTGTCATAAGTAGAAAAGGTTGCATGCTTGGCTTCTTCCCATAACTCTTCTGTGATTAGCGGTGTCTTTATCCGTTTGTCTATGTACCTTAGGAAGTATCTCATTTCTGCCAGGTTCCAAAAACGTAAACCGTCCATTGATTGTATCAGTTTGCTGTTTATACCATGTTTTCGCAGGAGAGCTATCAAGATGACGGCTTCTTCGTTTGTTTGGGTGAGTACACACGAAGTGCCTTTATTCTTGTGCTTTAGAAGGTTTTCCACAAGCGGATGATACATGTATGTAGAATGGTGCTGTATCACTTCCACCCAACCTTTTTCTTTTCTCATGGAGATGATTGGTGTACTTTTTATCCTTTTATTGATAGTTTTCAGAAATCCGTTGGCAAAATCTACTGGCTGGCGCGCGCTGCGGTAATTCTCCGTCATTTCGACACATTTACTTCCGCTTTCTTGTGCCAACTGGTACATATAGCTTGAATCGGAACCACGGAATTCATAGATATTCTGATCATCGTCTCCTACTGCTATTACACGCATCTCTTCATTGTTGGTCATCAGAGCCTTTACAAGTGCGTGTTCTTCTGTTCCCATGTCTTGGGCTTCGTCTATAACCAATACAGTCTTACCGATCTTGTTCGGTTCTACTTCGCCTTGGCATATCATCTCGGCTGCCTTTGAAACGACACTCTTCGAATCCTCAAGGTTTCCTATTCTTCCCAGGAGGTCGAAGCAATAGGAGTGGAATGTTTTTATTTCGACAAAATGAGCAGCATTACCTATCAATTCCATCAGACGTTGTTTGAACTCTGTAGCGGCTGCTCTTGAAAATGTCAGCATCAGCAGCTGTTCGTGTTTTACGTCTTCAAGTAGTAGGAGTGAGGCCAGTTTGTGGACTAATACTCGTGTCTTTCCGCTACCGGGACCCGCTGCAACCACTATGCAACGTGAGTCTTTGTCGGATATAATCTCCATTTGGCGTTTGGACAATTGCCCGAATAATTGATTGTATTTCTGTGGTGTCAAGTTGCGCTGTATCTCGTTTGTCCTGTCTCCTTTGAAATATTTTGAGACAAACTTCTTGTAGTCCATTTGGAAGTAGTCTTGAACATATTGCAGTGCCGCATGATAATCCTTCACCATCAAATTGGCATATTCTCCTACGATATGCACTTGTTGGATCTTCAATTTATAGAATTCGTTCAGCATCCGGTAGTCATTTTGCTTGTATCTTGTCTTGCTGTCTTTTATCCTTTGGATATTCATGGCGTTGTAGAGTACTAAGAAGCCTCCTTCAAGCTTCAGTGCACCGATTTTTGATAAATATAGAAGTGCTTCCTCCACATCTTCTAATTGAATATCATCCAGTCCGCCAAAAAGAGTTCGGGGACTTGTTTTTATTTGGTTCAGAAGTTCTACAATTGAGAAATGTATGGCTCTGTCGGGTACGTTCTCCTTTTCTGCATCCAAAGCTAATTTGTATAGCCATTCCACGGCAAAGCGACTTATTTCCAATCGTTTTTCAAATCGCCTGATGGTGGATTCCAGATCTGTCTGACGAGTGATTTCCATGTTATGGACTGCATCCTCTTTTTTATGCATATATCCCTTGACGGTGAGGAAATAGAGCAGCGTCCGTATGTCTTTTTCTTTGGATGTATTGATTCCGTCGTTTACGGCATTCTCATTGAGTTGCTTGTATGATATCCGTAATGACTCATCGGGGATATGGTTGAGAATGTATTGTTCAAGTTTTGCAAAGCGTTCGAGGAGCATTTGTGATTTTCGTTCTGAATCACCTGCATCGTGCAAATATGCAGATATATCTTTGCTGTCTGCTAATATACCTTCCTGCCGCATGCGTTCTACTACAGATATAACATCTTTTTTGCTTAGTCCCAAAATATCTGCCAGATAGTCGATTCGTGATTCTGCTTCTGGATTCTGAGCCTTAGCTATATGTTTTTGAGAAATCAAAGATTTAATGATCCTGACTGCCTTTTCTATTTCATCGCTGCCAAAAAGTATAGATGTTGATATGCGCTCTCTCGCTTCGTCCATGTTCTTTACTGTTATACCTGTGGCATATACATGAGGTACATTGTTTCCTCTCACCAAGTATCCGCTTTGTTCCAAAGCAGCTAAAGCTGTTCGTATACGGGTCTCAATGTCAGATACCGAATCATCCCATCCTGCTTGTCGGGCGATTTCCAGCGCAGAACAGTTGACGTTCATACGGTGTCTGGTAAGGTCTTTGACGGCTTTCCATACCTGTTGTATTTCACTGATGCTCAGTTTTGTCTGATTTAGCAATATAAAATGCTTGTCCAGGTCATTGTCTCCATAAAGTACATAGCATCGTGCGCTGAGTCCGGGGTCTCGCCCGGCTCTACCTGCTTCCTGTACATAGTTCTCCAGCGAATCGGAAATGTCATAATGCACCACAAGGCCAACGTCTTTCTTGTCGACTCCCATTCCGAATGCGGATGTGGCCACAATGATGCGTATCTGATCGTTCATAAAAGCATCTTGGTTGGCAATTTTTTCATCAGCCTCCAATTTCCCATTGAAAGGGAGTGCCTTGTAACCGTCGCGTGTCAGTTTTGCAGCCAGGTCTTTTGTCCTTTTGGTACGTGATACGTAAACAATTGTCGGACAATTTACTTCTGCTATAAGTTCTCTCAATTTTAGATATTTATCATTGTCATTCTCTACATGTATGACAGAGTAGTGCAGATTCGTTCTTGAAGCTGTTGATGCGAATAATTCCAGGTTCAAATCCAATGTCTGTTTGAAATAGTCACAAATGTCTTGGATTACTTTCTGTTTTGCCGTCGCTGTAAAACAAGATACTGGTATCGGGGTTTTGCAGTTTTTCTTTTGCTGGTATTTTTGGATGAATTTGCCTATGTAGAGATAGTCAACCCTGAAATCTTGTCCCCATGAAGAAAAGCAGTGAGCTTCGTCTATCACAAATCTTACGACATGGCGTGACATCAATATATTCTCGATTGTTTTTGACCGGAGCATTTCGGGGGAGATATATAGCAACGAGGCTTCTCCGTTTTGTACTCTTTGTATTGATAGTGATCTTGTGATGGGATCTAACATCCCATTTATCGTTACGGCATCAGTGATGCCTCTGTCGGCAAGATTGTCTACCTGGTCTTTCATCAGTGACTGCAAGGGGGAGATAATCACCGTAAGTCCATGCACGGAGCGTCCTGCCATGAGTGCCGGTAACTGGAAGGTAAGTGATTTGCCTCCACCGGTAGGAAATATGGCCAGCAGCGATTTGCCTTTCACTGCAGCTCGGGCTGCTTGTTCTTGCAGTGGCTCGCCTTCATATGTACGGAATTGCTCATATCCGAAAAATATCTTTAGGTTGTGGACCACATCCAATTGCGTATTGCAATAATCGCATCCTTGTTGGCAAAGAGTGTGACGTAGGAGTTTTACAATAAATTCCACTTCCGGGAAATTATAAAGTACCCATCCTGGAGTAATCGAGCGGTAGTCTGTGGTGTCAATCAGAGCCAGAGCGTATGCTAATCCACATGGATATTGGTTGATGAGCATGTCAAGATCGCTATGTTGGCAAATCTTTCCTTCGTAAAATTCTTTGATAAGTTCAAGTAGTCCTTTATCGATATATTCTGCATTTACCATACTTAGAAATCCTTCGAATTCCTTCTTGTTTTTCAGTAACGATGCGAATATTATACGTTTTTCTTTCGGTAATGAATGCCAACATGCTATTTCATCCTGCAATAAGTCTTTTGCTTTCTTGCAATCGTTCACAGGATTGTTCATCTGCTCACTAATTAGCTTATCGTCTTTTACTAGTCTGTGGTAAGGATGCTCCGGAAACAGTAAAGGCGAAATATAAAGTGTATCAACTAAAATCCAGCGGCATACATTGTCTGTAAACAGGTATTTGGCGTCATGGTGGATGATATTGTGTCCGCAGATGTAGTCTACGTTGTTTAAGAAAACAAATAGTTCTTCTTTTGAGGTTTTATGAAATGTCGTATCATCATGTTTGAGTGCTCCTATGTCATGGATTTTATGGTCTTTCAAGCCTGTTTCAACATCTACTATGGCATAATTGTGGGCACTACATGGTACAGAGGTTGTTTTTTCACCGATGAAATTGTTTCTGTCTCCGTTTTTTTTGATTCCTATGAGTTTACTCCATATTGACATATTGATATAATAAATTGTTTTACAACTTAAATTTGTTATTTATCTGCATCGTTTTCTTATTGTTGCTTAGTCCCATACAAAGATAAGAATTATGCCGAAGAATCTGTTAAAAACGTCGTGAAACTATGATTCTTATGCGTTTATAGCGGGTTATTTATGAATAAAAAT
>JAHHQS010000280.1 GCA_020026285.1 Parabacteroides sp.
TTTCTTTTTACCTCTCCATCTGATGTTGTCGTTTTTTCTGCCATGCCTCCAAAAGCTTAATGATAGTATCTTGCATTTGCTTTGGAGTATAGGACTTTGGAAAATATTTTTTAAGCACATCGTTTTTAAGTGTTACCTTATCAAGCTCAGATTTTTTTACCTCAGCCATAATCTCTTGCATGGTTTCTATGGTGCAATTTCCATCTTGGCTTAATTTCTTAATACGCTGTGCCTGTGAAAGTGAAGGAACATTCTGTTCCATATCCATTGCTTCAAGAAAATCTCTTTGTTCTTCCGGTTTTAAAAATGATAATTCAACCGCCGGATTGAATGAGATTTTCTTTTCATCAACCATTGTTAGAAGTTCGGGGATAAGTTCTGTTAATCGAATATATCGTTGAACTTGTTTATAGCTTTCTCCTGTACCCTCTGCTACTTCTTCCATTGAACGAGCAAACTTTGGGACAACTTGTCCCAAAGTTAAATCAGAACGATGTCCTTGTCTTTTAACTGCGTCATATTTCATCTTGTAAGCATAGGCTCTCTCACTTGGCAATATCGTTTCTCTTTGAAGATTGGAATCCACCATTAAAATAATCGCTTCATCATCATTAAGATTTCTAGCGATAACAGGCATTGTTTCAAGTCCTGCAAGCTCTGAAGCATGGTGTCTTCTGTGTCCTGATACCAATTCATACCCACCTTCTTCTCTTGGTCTTGCGATTGCCGGAGCAAGTACACCATACTGAGCTACACTCTCTACAGTTCTAAGCATTGATTCATCATCAACCACTCTAAACGGGTGATTCTTAAATGGGTGGAGTTCACTAAGTGGAATGTTCTGTACCTTTTCAAGCTTTTTATCAGTTCGGCTTTCTTCTGTCGAAAAAATATCATTGTAACTGGTTAAGCTGATGTTTGCGTTTTTTCTCGCCACTGTCTAACACCTCCTTCGTCAGTTTTCTGTATGCTTCTGCAACTTTTCCTTTTGGATCATGCTCGAAAATACTTTTACCCTCAGCACTGATTTCCTCTGCACGAACCGAACGGGGAATATCTGCATTAAATACTTTGAGCTTTCCTCCATAGGTTTCTCTTATGAGATTGCTAATGTCCTTTGCATAATTGGTTCTGCTGTCTACCATAGTGAGCAAAATACCCTCAATCTTTAATTTAGGATTGATTTGTTTACGGACTTTATTGATGGTTTGTAGTAGCTGTTCCAATCCTTTTGCCGGAAGATATTGTGCCTGAACAGGAATCAAAACATTATTGGCTGCTGCAAGAGCATTGATGGTAAGCATTCCTAAGCTTGGCATACAATCAAGAAGCACATAATCATATTCTCTCTTTACCGTATCAAGATATTGTTTTAATATCGTTTCTCTGCTCATGGCATTTACAAGCGATACTTCAAGTCCTGATAATTCGATATTGGACGGAATCAAATCCACACCTTCTTTGTGGTGCAATACTCCTCCCCTTGGGTTTTAAATCCTCATCTTGCATTACTTTCGTCATCAAAGTAGAAAGTGTAGGGTAAAGGTCATCCGGTTTTGGGTAGCCAAGACTGATAGTAAGACTTGCTTGCGGGTCTGTGTCTATAAGCAATACCTTTTTACCTGTATTAGCAATTCCAACTCCAAGATTCTCACAAGTAGTTGTTTTACCCGTACCGCCTTTCTGATTGACTACAGCAATGACTGTCGGTTTACTTGTCATTCAAATTTTCACTCCTTCCTAATCTCCATATAAATCGTGATTAACAAGCGTTGTATAGTAGCTGTCGATGGTCTGCGTTGCATTGTAAATGGTTGTGAGAATATACTGTCTGATATTTTTAATCTTTGTAGTGTTTTCCAAAATACAATCCATTACAAACTGCATATGCTCATGTTCTAATTTCATCAACCTGCTTTTGACAATTTCTACTGGCTTATCATCGCCACCAATACGAATTGTTTTTCGATTACTGCTTAATGTGTCTGCCATAATTGCAAAAATTTCATCTAACATCTGTACATGATGTTTATACTGAATTACTAAGAAATCATATTCTAATTTTTCTTTAAGATAGATTTCATAAGGATTATCCATTCCTATCTCTTCGATTGTCTTTTCGGAATTTTCCGGAAAGAAAAGAAAGTCAGTATTACTCTTCTCAGTATTATTTATATCAGTATTATTACATTGTGCTTTTGACAGTTCTTGAATTGTATTTTTGACAACTCCAGAATTGTGCTTTTGACAATTCAAGAATTGTCTTTCCACAGAGTTATCCACAGCAGATATAAAGTTCTTCACATAGATGATATTTGGCTTTCCAAGTCCCTGTCGCTTTCTTTCGATAAGTCCACACTTATTTTCTAGTTCATCAAGAAGCTTCACAGCTTTCTTTTCAGCACAGCCAACAAAATCTTTAATTTCATCTATCGTAAATATGATGAACACTCTCATATTTTCATCAATCCAGCCATTCTTTGCCGATAGATTCATACGATCAAGAAGTATTCCATACAATAGCTTTGCGACTGTAGATACATTCCAAAATCGCTCATCAGAAAATAAAACCTTTGGTATTCTGTAAAAAGCAAATTGGTCTGACTGTTGTCCATAGAAATAATCAAATGCCATTACTGTCATCACCACCTTTGCGTAAGACCTTTTTCATACACCAACCAATACAAGGCGAGTGCCTACCATAAGGACAGTCATCACATTCACTTTTTTCCGTAGCTTCTTCTACCGTTTCGTAATAGCAGTTTTCTTTACCTAAGAAACAACGCTTATTCTTTCCACACCAAAAATAGCAGTAACGACACTCTTTCGGTTTATACTCCGAGAATTTTATTCCATACATTTTTTAACCTCCAATCTTCTTCTCTTATCGTTTTTGTGGAAATAAAAATAGGACGCTCACTTATCCAACTTGGGTATAAGCAAACGCCCTATGTAAATGTCATATTTAATTTTAGGTAAAAAAAATAACTCTCCACCTTATTTCCAGCGAAAAGCTTCTATTCTACTATTCTATTATGTTTTTATCTTCTTAAATTCCTTGAAAGTACTGAAAATGGCTTAAAATGGGCATTTATGCGATTAGTCCTAATAACTCACGCTCATTGCCGATTATTACATCAAATTTCATCTTGAATATCTCCTCCGGTTTGGTCGTATGTATCCACTCATAAGCATGGGTTTCCAGTTCGTCCCCTCGCT
>JAHHQS010000281.1 GCA_020026285.1 Parabacteroides sp.
AATTATTAAAGAAAATCCTACTTTCGTTCTCCTTTTAGGTATGTGTCCTACCTTGGGTACCACTTCTTCGGCTATCAATGGTATGGGTATGGGACTTGCAACGCTTTTTGTGTTGATTTGTTCTAACGTAGTTATTTCTTCTATCAAGAACTTGGTTCCAGATATGGTACGTATTCCAATCTTTATCGTGGTAATCGCATCGTTCGTAACCGTGCTTCAGATGCTGATGCAGGCTTACGTTCCTGGACTTTATGCTACATTGGGTTTGTTTATTCCACTGATTGTAGTAAACTGTATCTTGTTAGGACGTGCTGAAGCGTTTGCTGCAAAGAATGGTCCTTTGGCATCATTGTTTGACGGACTCGGCATGGGACTAGGTTTTACTATTGGTCTTACTACTCTTGGTTCGGTTCGTGAATTCTTAGGAACAGGTAAAATATTCAATATTTCTATCCTTCCTGAAGAATACGGAATGTTGGTATTCGTTCTCGCACCAGGAGCCTTCATCGTGTTGGGATACTTAATCGCTATTGTCAATCGCTTGAAGAAAGCTTAACCCATTAAAGATTTTGTTATGGAATATTTATTGATATTTATCACAGCCATATTTGTGAACAACGTAGTGTTGTCACAATTCCTTGGAATCTGTCCGTTCCTCGGCGTTTCTAAGAAAGTTGAAACAGCAATGGGTATGGGAGCAGCTGTAGCTTTCGTTTTGACTCTTGCTACTATAGTTACGTATATGATTCAGAAATTTGTGCTTGATGCATTCGGCTTGGAATATTTGCAGACTATCGCTTTTATCCTTGTTATCGCTGCATTGGTACAGATGGTTGAAATCATTTTGAAGAAAGTATCTCCTGCTTTATATCAGGCATTAGGTGTGTTCTTGCCTTTGATTACAACTAACTGTTGTATTCTTGGTGTGACCATCTTGGTTATTCAGAAAGATTTCGATTTGCTTACAGGCGTAGTCTATGCATTCTCTACAGCGTTGGGCTTTGCATTGGCACTGATTATATTTGCTGGTATTCGCGAACAGTTGAGCATGGTCAGCATTCCAAAAGGAATGAAGGGTATGCCTATTGCTTTGGTTACAGCAGGTTTGTTGGCCATGGCATTTATGGGATTCTCTGGTGTAGATAAAGGCTTGGCTGTCTTGCTTGGACTCGCATAAATAAAGTCAAATAAAAAAAATCCGGTTTCGTTGTGAAATCGGATTTTTTTTGATTGTTGAGTATTTTCATGTTGTAAAAAATAGTTTGTTCAGATTAAATGCCTATATTTGCTAATACAAAGATGTCATTAAAAATTGCAGATTTTTATAAAAAATAAATAAGACCTTTTAATTATGAAAAAAAGAATTCTTGTAGCTGGTGGAACTGGATATATTGGTTCTCACACTGTAGTTGAACTTCAGAATAGCGGTTATGAAGTTGTAATTGTAGATAACTTGTCAAATTCACGCGCTGAAGTAGTAGACAGCATTGAAAAAATCACAGGTATTCGTCCTGCTTTTGAAAAAGTAGATTGCTTGGATTATGAAGCTTTGGATGGCGTTTTCACAAAATATCCAGGCATCCAGGGTGTTATCCATTTTGCAGCAAGCAAGGCTGTTGGTGAATCAGTAGAGAAACCTTTGTTGTACTATCGTAACAACCTCGTTTCTTTGATTAATATGTTGGAATTGATGCCAAAGCATGGCGTTAAAGGTATTATCTTCTCTTCTTCTTGTACTGTATATGGTCAGCCAGATGTATTGCCTGTTACAGAACAGGCTCCTATTAAGAAGGCTGAATCACCTTACGGTAATACAAAACAGATTAACGAAGAAATTATTCGTGATACTGTGGCTTCAGGTTCTCCTATCCATGCTATTATGTTGCGTTACTTTAACCCAATTGGTGCGCATCCATCAGCTTTGATTGGTGAATTACCAAATGGTGTACCACAGAACTTGATTCCATATTTGACTCAGACAGCTATGGGTATTCGTGAAAAATTGAGCGTATTCGGTGATGATTATGATACTCCTGATGGATCATGTATTCGTGACTATATCTATGTAGTTGACTTGGCTAAGGCTCATGTTATCGCTATGAACCGTATCCTTGAAGACAAACAGAAAGAAAGCGTCGAAGTATTTAATATTGGTACTGGTCGTGGCCTTTCAGTATTAGAATTGATTCACGCATTTGAATCATCTACTGGCGTTAAGTTGAATTATCAGATTGCTCCTCGCCGTCAGGGTGATATCGTTAAAGTTTGGGCCGATCCATCTTACGCAAACAATGAGTTGGGCTGGAAGGCTGAAAACTCTATTGAAGATACGTTGCGTTCTGCATGGAAATGGCAGGAACATTTGCGTGAAGAAGGCATTATGTAATCATATTGCACATAACAAACAGAAGTTACTACTCAAAGATAAATGCCTTACATTTTTTGAGGGGTGTATGTGAATATACCTTTCGAAAGTCTACTTCAAAAGGAATGTAGAAATGTATCAGGCGTTAAGTTTTGTCGTGTTTTATTTTGTGTTTGTGTTAAGCCGTCCTCGAATGAAAGTTTGAGGACGGCTATTTTTTATAAAAAACACGTTATACCCTTTTTTAGCCTTCAAGCCCTTCATAATCGTTTGTCATTTTCATAATAGTTCGATTCTTTCATAATTGTTCATTACTGTATGGGTGAATGATAGTTCGTTAATTATGGAATGTGGGGCAGCAACCTTTAGTCTTTTGACATTCTTATTGCTTGACTTGGGTTAAGTATATGGCCAACTAGGCTTGGGCAATTGTTTGACCTAGGTTAGGCATTTGCTTAACCCAGGTCGTCAGCTATGTTTAATAGTAACTTTGACTATACTTGGGTAGTTGGGTGAGCATATATAACAGAATTAATTTTGCTTCTTTCGTTAAATATTGACTGAAAAGGATTATAGGATATATATTTCCCTGTTTTACCTTATATAGCCGGAGGTGTCTTCATAAAAAACTTCACATTCTGACGATTATGAAGGGTTTGAAGACTAAAAAAATAGAATTTTTTAACTATTGATAATGAGAAAGTTATAAATTATTTTTAGAAAAAGTGAAAAAATGTTGTGCAACATGTTTGGAGATTTCAAAAAAGTGTGTACCTTTGCATCCGCAATCGAGAAACAAACGGTTGCAACT
>JAHHQS010000282.1 GCA_020026285.1 Parabacteroides sp.
AAAATCTTTTAGGCAGCAAGCATTTTATTTTGTTTGACTATTGTCTATTTAGATGATTCTGCATATCTTGTTTCAGATTTCAGACAATCCATTTATTCAAGAAATCAAACGAAATAAAAATAATAGCAGATTAACACTTAAAATCAAATACGATGAAACGATTTTTATTATTCCCATTGGTCTTGTCAATCTTCTGTAGTTGCTCTTCTATCTCAGAAAAAGGACAGGATGATTTATCATTGAAGTTTATTAATCAGGTTGATTTTTCACAAGTGAAAATTCAGGATAATTTTTGGTCTCCTCGATTAAAAAAACATACAACAGCGACGTTACCTGTTTGTATTGATCAGATCGAAAATAAAACAGGACGAATTCAGAATTTCGAAAATGCTGCGAAAGGAGAAGGTAAGCATTCGGGTATTTTCTTTGATGATTCGGATGTTTATAAAGCGTTAGAAGGTATTGCTTATAGTTTGATTAACAACCCAGATCCTGAGTTAGAAAAAAAGGCTGACGAATGGATCGATAAAATGGCTGCAGCTCAACAGCCGGATGGTTATATTAATACATTCTATACTTTAATAGGTTTGGATAAACGCTGGAAAAATATGGATAAGCATGAAATGTATTGTGCCGGTCACATGACAGAAGCTGCGGTTGCATATTATAAGGCTACAGGAAAAAGAAAGTTATTGGACGTTAGTATTCGTATGGCTGACCATATGATGAGTATATTTGGTTCAGGTAAAAGACATTGGGTTGCTGGACATGAGGAAATAGAATTAGCTTTGGTTAAACTTTATCAGGTTACAGGTGAAGAAAAATATTTGAATTTCTCTAATTGGTTACTTGAGGAGCGTGGACATGGTTATGGCTCTAAAGGTGGGGAAGGTAAATGGAATCCGGAGTATTATCAGGATATAGTTCCGGTACGTGATTTGGAAAGTATTTCTGGACATGCCGTTCGTTGTATGTATTTATATTGTGGTATGGCCGATGTGGCAGCATTGAAACAGGATACCGGTTACATTAAAGCACTGCATCATTTATGGGACGATGTTGTGCTGCGAAATATGTATATAACAGGAGGTATTGGTTCTTCTGGTCATAACGAAGGTTTTACTGTCGATTATGACTTGCCAAATTTGGAAGCATATTGCGAAACTTGTGCTTCAGTTGGAATGGTCTATTGGAATCAAAGAATGAATCAGTTGACAGGCGATTCCAAATATGTAGACGTTTTGGAAAGAGCTATGTATAATGGAGCTTTATCTGGCATTTCTTTAAGCGGAGATCGTTTCTTTTATGAAAACCCATTAGAGTCAAAAGGTGATCATCATCGTCAGGAATGGTATGGATGTGCATGTTGTCCGAGTCAGGTATCACGTTTCTTGCCTTCTATTGGAAACTATATTTATGGAATTTCAAATAATGCATTATGGGTGAATTTATTCATTGGAAATACAACAAAGGTGGATGTCGATGGTCAGGAAATTACAATTAATCAGAAGACAGATTATCCTTGGAATGGAGATGTCATATTATCTGTTTCTGCAGCAGAACCTCTAAAAAAGGAATTACGTATCCGAATCCCAGGATGGTGTGACGAGTATTCATTATCAGTTGCAGGGAAAACAGAAAATGTGAATGTAGATAAGGGTTATGCTATAATAAAAAATTGGAAACCTGATGATGAAATAGTTTTACATATGGATATGCCTGTAGAAAAGGTTGTTGCCGACCCTCGTGTAAAGCAAGATATAGGTAAACGTGCTATTCAGCGAGGACCATTGGTCTATTGTTTGGAAGAAGTTGATAATCCTAAGAATTTTGACGAATTGCAAATAAATCCTTCTACCTCTTTCGAGGTAATAGATAAGCCGGATCTTTTGGATGGTATAAAAATGATTCATGCTAAATCTGATAATCAGGAAATGTTCTTGATTCCGTATTATGCATGGGATAATAGAACTGCTGGTAAAATGAAAGTGTGGATAGATTATCTGGAATAGTATATTAGAACTTATGTAGAAATAGAACTCTTAGAACAAGACTTGAATATAATAATTATCTTTGTATTCAAATTTTAAAAGGAATCAGAGAAGTGAAAGGTCAATTTTGGGTAATTGAAGGTCTGGACGGTTGTGGTAAAACAACCCAGTTGAATCTGTTGCAGGAATCGTTAGATAAACAAGGTATTGAATACAAATATATTCATTTCCCTATGCTTAATCAGGGCATATATGGAAATCTGATTGCTGAATTCTTAAGAGGAGAGTTTGGAACGGTTGAGAATGTGCATCCTAAGCTTGTTGCTTTACTTTTTGCTAATGATCGAAAAGAACATATAGATAAAATAATTAATTGGTTGAACGAGGGATATTATGTTTTGGCCGATAGATATGTTTATTCGAATATTGCTTTTCAATGTGCCAAGTTAGCAGGTGATGAAGAAAAGGGTATTTTAAAGAAATGGATTTTGGATTTCGAATTCGGGCGGAATAATTTACCTAGACCAGATAAAACCTTATTTTTAAATGTTCCATTTAAGTTTGTTCAGGCTTCATTATCTCAGGAAAGAACGGGTAATGACCGTGATTATTTGAATGGAAAAGATGATATTCATGAGAAATCTTTGGATTTACAGAAGCATGTTTATGCAGAGTATCAGAAGTTGGTTGAAGAAGAAACGGATTTCACCAGTATTGATTGTTTTAATGATTCTGGATTGTTCAGATCAAGAGAAGAAATACATCAATTGATATTGAAAGAATTGTTATAAAAAATTTCCCCTTGCTGTTTAATTATATTTTTGAAGTGTACCCCAAAAGTTAGACACAAAACATTTGGGGTACACTTCATTTTAACAGTAAAGGGGATTTTTATTCACATAAGGTCTGTACTTTTGAATACAGATAGTCTAGAACGTTACTTCCTGTTTTTTATCGGATTGGCCCTTTTAGTCAAATTTGTAAATAAAAATGTCATTAAGATAAACTGTAACCTTAATAAAAAATCAATATTTGTAACATGTAATCATGTCGTACTTTAATCAAAGACTCTTTAACGAAAAAAATACCATAAAAATATGACTGCTATAGCCGGTCCTTCTCATCATTGTGCTATTGGTGTGGGACATGTAGCTGGAAAGATT
>JAHHQS010000283.1 GCA_020026285.1 Parabacteroides sp.
GAATATCGCGGAGTAGAGCAGTTGGTAGCTCGTCGGGCTCATAACCCGGAGGTCGCAGGTTCGAGTCCTGTCTCCGCAACCATAAAACACCTGATTTCGTAAGAAATCAGGTGTTTTTCTTATGTTTAGTCAGATAAAAGCTGCATGAAAAAATCTAGGCCAAACCTTGACCCAGATTTTGACCCATACGGCTATAAAATCAAGGAAAAGTTATAATCTTTTTTTGATATGTGCTGTAGATTTATTGATCTGGATAGATTTTCAAGAGATACAATTTATAAAATTCGAACGGTTTCAAGAAAAGGCTTGATTTCAGCGGGTATTAAATGTTAATATAAAATCATAACTTTTAGAGAGCCGGTGGAGCTATGTATTTGTCCAAGGTCAAAATTAGGGAAGCCATGGAAAAAAAGGGAATCAAGACATATACAGAGCTTGCGGAACAGCTTGGCATAACAAAAAATCAACTTTCTGTCATGCTATCTGACGATTATAATCCGTTGAAAAAGAGAGCTGATGATTTATGCAATATACTCTCTGTTGCTCCCAATGATATTATGGATTTTAACGCCGGGAAGGAAGGAACCCGTTTATTGATGATTGAAAATACTGATGTAACTGCTATCGAACTTTTTGCAGGGGCAGGCGGATTAGCACTTGGTCTTGAAAAAGCAGGAATTAAAACCTTAGAACATGTGGAATTTGATAGGGCGTGCTGTGAAACATTAAGAAAAAACAGGCCTAATTGGAATGTGGTTTGCGATGATATACACAATGTTGACTTTACAAAATTTAGGGATAAAGTTGATCTTGTAACGGGTGGATTTCCCTGCCAAGCGTTTTCTTTTGCAGGAAAAAAACTCGGTTTTGAAGACACCCGTGGTACACTTTTTCACGAATTTGCCAGATGCGTAAAGGAAGTACAGCCCAAAATGTTTATGGCAGAGAATGTTCGTGGACTTGTTTCTCATGATAATGGGAGGACATTGGCCACTATAATCAATGTATTAGAGGCACTCGGATACCACACTCAGCAAAAAATACTAAATGCAGCCTACTATGGTGTTGGTCAGAAACGAGAACGAATTGTGATTATCGGAATTCGGAACGATGTACAAATCGAATTTTCCTATCCTGAAGCGGATAAGAAAATGACAACTTTGCGGGAAGCACTTAAGGATTGCCCCAAAAGTGTCGGCGCCGAATATAGCGAAAAGAAAAAAAGTGTACTTTCCTTAGTTCCACCGGGAGGATGCTGGATAGATCTACCAGAAGACATAGCTAAAGAATATATGGGTAAATCTTATTTTTCGGGTGGAGGGCGCCGCGGGATGGCACGCCGGATTAGTTGGGATGAACCATGCTTAACGTTAACTTGCAGCCCGTCTCAGAAGCAGACCGAACGGTGCCATCCGGAGGAAACCCGCCCCTTTACTGTGCGAGAAGCAGCCAGAATACAGGCTTTCCCCGATGAATGGGTATTCTGTGGTGGGATTGGCGATCAGTATAAGCAAATTGGAAATGCAGTTCCTGTTGAAATGGCAAGAAGAATAGGGGTTCAATTGAAAAAGGCCATTTTATCAAAAACTTGAGGTAGAGTTACTGGTTTTCTATTTCTTGCGCCAATTTTTCGACAACATGTTGAAGCATAGCAGAACTATCCATCTCAGCGGCTACCTCGGCAAAGGCATTGATTAAATCGTCATAAAAAGCCGCGTCACCCGTAAGGCGATGCCAAAACTCAACGCCAACATACACAGGATATTCCTCATCAATTTTTTTATAAGACGCGGAAAGAGAATCCGGAGTACCATAAAAGACACCCACGATACAATCAGTTATATTTAAATCAAGATGATTTGTTCTGGCGAGATTTCTTATCGCTGTGAAATGACGCTTAATGGTATCTACATCATCGTGGTTGATTGTTGTAGGTCCTGCTTTGATTTGGCAGTATTTATGCCGACCGTCAAGCGCATCGATGAATTCAATATCTATGCCAGAAGTAGTAGACGCGTAGGAAGAAAGAACCTCATTGCAGAAGTACTGGAGTTGCGTTCCAAAAGTAGTAGAAATCGAAGTACCAAGAACCCTTGGGTACAGCAGTGCCTTTGCCATACTTTCAGGAGAGGCATCTCCAAAGGAAAATTGTGCCAAATATTTATGAGTAAACGGATTAATATTGAATTTATTCAGCGAAGTAAGTTTCTCTGTATTCACTTTGTGATTTTCCGCAATTCGGTTTCGGAAGAATAGTTTTGCTTTGGATAAAATCTCTTGCCGTTCGAGATCTGTCATAGAAGTTACCTCCCTTTTAGAATTTTGTTATATATTATAACATTTTTAAAAGGTGGCGCCAAGTAGTAATGACTGCATCACATATATTTGTGAGTGAACTGTTGATTAAGATATGTACTATCTTCGTATGGCAGATTTTTTCAATGTACATATAATAGATAGAAAGTAACATCCAGATTGAATCAAATGATTTAATCTGACTATTTCAGCAGTGATTTTGGATGTGCCCCAGCACTCCACTCATGGTATTTGCCGCAGCCATCTGCGCTGTTGTGGTCACATGGGCGTAGGTATCCAGAGTGAATCCAGCAGAGAAGTGGCCCAACATACCGGAAACTGTCTTAATATCTACCCCATTTTGCAGTGCCAGCGTTGCAAAGGTGTGCCGCAAATCATGGAAGCGCACCTCGGGCAGTCCTGCCCGCTTCAAAACCCGGTGCAGCTTGTTTAGCACACTGTCCGGGGAAATAGGCCCGCCATCCGGGGCTGGAAATACCCATGCGCTGCCATTTGCCTTTTTCCTCTGCATTTTCAGAACGTCTACCGTATCTGCCGCCAATGGCAGGGTGCGGTAGGCGTTCTTTGTTTTCAAGGGTGCTTCCACCACTTCTCCATTGATTCTGGAAATCTGCCGCTTGACCCGTAGAATGCCATGATTCAAGTCTATATCTTCCCATTTCAGTCCCAACAACTCACCGCGCCGCAGACCTGTTGCCAGTTCCACATAGTACATCTCGAACACCTCAGACTCCTTCGCTTCTCACAGGAAGGAGGACAGCTTCAGCAGCAGGGCAAACAAAAACACTCTCGGAAAAAGT
>JAHHQS010000284.1 GCA_020026285.1 Parabacteroides sp.
CCTAAAAATTTATGTTCATATATTCTTTTCAATCTGTTTATTGACAAGAAGAAAGTTGTAAAATACATGAACCTACATACAGACATAAGTCCGAAGCTAATAGCAGTCCGTTACTTTCTTATATCCTCAAGACGATTAAAAAAGGCTTCCCATTTTTCAGTATGCAATCCAAGCAAGGTCAGATAGTCTATCTCGATGCTACAAACACCTGGATTTCCTCCTTCTATAAAAGCCTTTCCTACCTGATCAACCTTTACTCGCTTAGTGAAGATTCCTGCGTTACTTTCTTTGCCTGGAGCCATTGGCCATGGATTTTGATTAGCCCATATATCGTTGTTCTCTACAACATAAAGAATATTGACCTCTCCTTTTTCGTCGAAACTTGCACCCCAGATAGTAATAGCATGAGCAGCACTCCCTTTATTCAGTAGAATGGATATGCCAATGGCCTTCTTCTCTAGAAAAGCCCTCTTCAAATTCTTCGACAGGTCGTATCCACCCCTTGAAACATTCTCTGAAACCGGTACATCAATTACATCCTTGAAAAAACCGGGATGGTGTTTAGTAGGACGGGCATTATTTCCCGTTGGAATGGCTGCCCCTCGAAAAAACCAGTCAAGACTTATATTTATGTGTAATCCACTATCGGTGAAGTTATCTTTGAAGAATTTGAACACTTCGCAATCTTTATCACTCATATACTTATACGGCCCTTTATATCCATAACGCTCCAGATACTCAGTATTATGCTCGAGCCACCAATAAATCATGTTTGAACATGTAGCAGCCCAACATAGATTCTGATCACCAAATTCAGGACCTGTAGGATTCAACTTATTACAATCATACCATCCATATTCTCTTTTCCATTCAAGAGCAAATATTTCATTTACTGGCTTGCCGTTTTCCAACTTCGGATAAAGATAATATCCCCACTGACTGATAGGAGGTATATTTTTCACACCATAGACCCAACAGGTTTTATTACGCCAGTCAACCTCATCTCCTTCACCTCCAATTTCCGACTTATCCAAAACGATATTGAAAATGATCTGTTTTCCTGATTCCAAATTGTTAAAAGGAATACCACCATTCAAAGACTGGGGAGCTTTGTAAACCAACTTTCGCTTACCGATAGAAATCTCAATCCAACCTTCATTACGCCAATTGGCGAGTATCGGTTGCGGACAGGCGATGGCATGAAATGTAGAGTTTGAAACTTGATGAAAAGTGACAGTCTCCATATTTCCTTTCACTGCACCTAATTGAGCCAAAAGAGGATTGAACTCTATCTGACAGTATGCTTTCATCGTAACGGTGGCTGAAGCCAGTTCCTGGGCTGTAAATGCACCATTTTTACTACTTAAGTGAACCACTACATGGTTCATCTTATGATAAAAGTCCAGATTGACACGCTCTCCTTTCTGAGCAGTTGTCTGTGCAAAAAGTAAATCGGATATCCGATAAGAATCATACTTACTTTGGTTGACTGCCACCTCGTGTATAAACTCGTCATTCTCTGTCTGACGAACACTGGGATAGACTGCTGCAAAAGAAGCCTTATTTGTATGAAGGTCATTCCATGTTAACTGTGGAGTCCATCCCGTACCGGTACAGGTCAATTCTTGAGTTGATACTGTAACAGGACCTTGAGGTGCTATAAAAAGCATGATACGATCTGACTGGGAGAAACTTCCAAAACCTTCCTCAGATATATGTATTCGTGTACTTTTAATTGGAATAATCTGTGTAGAGATTTCTACCATGTCAAACTCTGGCAAGATATCCTCCTTTTTGCATGCAGTAAGGAATACCAGTATAAATTCCAATCCATATAAAAGATAATTTTTCATCATTTTTAAATGGCCTCGATGGTTATTACTCCATCTGCATCTCCCTGATTATCCCAACCATTAATATCCTGGCCTATTATAAATATATATTTTCCCTTTACACCGATGTTCAGAGTGAAAGTCTTTCCATATTCCAGTTTGGTCAGAGGTTGTCCATTAACATTAAATGATGACAGAGGAAATGACTTTTCACTATCACCTATCTTGATGACTACTTCCATATTTTCTACTTTTTGTTCTGGAATAATGAAAGAAACCCTTTTACCAGATTTCTTCATTTCTGTAAGATTTCCAGATGCACTGACAGGCTTACCTTCCAAAAGATTGAGATTGGCTATCGGATGAAGATTACGACAAAAAATTTCAGCTTTGTCCAACATCTCGTCAGTGACACCTTCTCCTTCCGACCGAAGTGAAATTACTAGTTGATGGAGCGCATGAGAAAAAGTCAGTACCACAGGAGACGACGAGCAAGTATTTGCACTAACTGGAGTAGCCATAAGAAAATCGCTCATGTCGGTGTGTTTCAATATATCCCAAGCAAAATTATCTGGGCTATTGGTTGAGACTACAGGATAACAGGCTGAGACCAGACAGGATTTAACTTCCGCAGACAATTTAAAATCCTCCCAAAAATACTTTTGTCCATATTCATAAGTAAACTGATATAGCGTTTTATTACTTGATGTATGAAAGAAAACACTATTTTGGTCTCCTTCCACAAAATTACCAGCTCCGTTTTCATCCAATTGAGGAGTACGTGACATACGGACTAAAGAAATAATTTTGAATTCTGATATAGAAGCTATATCTTCTACATGTTCCTTACTACAAGCGCCCATCACCATAACGGCAAGGCACACACTTAAAAAATGTACAATTTTCATAAAGTCATTGATTATTTTAATCATATATTGTGCATTGGCAGATTTAAACTAATCTGCATATAAATCCACAGATATTGTTAGAACTAAGAATATATAAACATATTACCATTAACCTGCCACGGCTATAAATAAAATTAGCGCGCAAAAATCGCAAAATATCTGAACATCTGCAACCAGAATTTACAGAAAATATCCAATAAATATTAAAATATAGCAAGTAATGGAACTGAAAAGTCTTTAAATTTACAGGACACATAGAAACAAGAAACTTACCAATCTTGTATCTTTTTATCGCAAAAAATATCTACCTAATTTCCGCAAATCATCTTGACTCTCGTGTTATAAATGGATATTTTGTA
>JAHHQS010000285.1 GCA_020026285.1 Parabacteroides sp.
ACTATATACAAAAATATGAAAACTTTTTCATATTTATTCTTTCAATTGAAAGAAAATGTTCGGATTCTGATTTATATATCCAGGACGAAACAAATAGAGTATTTTCAAGAAAGCACTGCACACAAAAAAAGAGGCCAGGTATTAACCAAGCCCCTTTCTGTTATTTTATAAATCCACCTCGTTAATATCAATACCGAGAGCCTTTGCTACTCCTCTGCCATAATCCTCATCAGCCTTATAGCAGTTACGGATATGACGATGTTTGATTTCTACAGGAATATCTCCCATCGCACGAGCTGTATTATCAAACAAAACCTGCTGTTGTTCCGGAGTCATCAAACGGAACAATGCTCTTGGTTGTGAATAGTAATCGGTATCGTCCTCACGGAAATCCCACTGATAAGCTTCACCGTCTAATTCCAAAGGAGGTTCCTTATATTCCAGTTGTTCCTGCCATTCACCGTAACCGTTGGGTTCATATCCCAAACGAGATCCACTATTGCCATCCACTCTCATGGCGCCGTCTCGATGATAAGCATTTGCAAACGGACAACGGCTTCTGTTCACCGGTATCTGATAGTGATTTACACCCAGACGGTACATCTGAGCATCCCGATAAGAGAACAAACGTCCCTGAAGCATCCGGTCGGGCGAGAAACTGATACCCGACACCACATTTGCCGGATTAAATGCAGCCTGTTCCACATCCTGGAAATAGTTTTCCGGATTCTTATTCAGCTCCAGCACACCCACTTCAATCAGCGGATAATCTTTCTGCGACCAGACTTTGGTCAGATCGAAAGGATTGTATGGAAGATCCCTGGCCTGCTGTTCGGTCATGATCTGCACCTTCATGGTCCAGCGGGGGAAATCTCCTCTTTCAATAGATTCGTATAAATCCCGATGATGACTTTCCCGGTCTCTTCCTATCAGTTCGGCAGCTTCTGCATCCGAAAGATTCCTGATACCCTGCTGGCAACGGAAATGGAATTTCACCCAATGACGCACTCCTTCGGCATTGATAAAAGAGAAAGCATGACTGCTGTATCCGTGCATGTGGCGATAAGAATAAGGAATCCCGCGGTCGCTCATCGTAATAGTCACCTGATGGAGAGCTTCAGGAAGCAACGTCCAGAAGTCCCAGTTATTCTTGGCACTGCGCATGTGGGTACGAGGATCACGCTTTACCACATGATTCAGATCCGGAAATTTCAGAGGATCTCTCAGGAAGAAGACTGGCGTATTGTTGCCGACCATATCCCAGTTTCCCTCATCGGTGTAGAACTTCAATGCAAATCCCCGGATATCGCGTTCGGCGTCAGCGGCACCCCGTTCGCCGGCCACCGTTGAAAAACGGGCAAACACTTCCGTCACCTTTCCCACCTCGCTGAACACAGAGGCTTTCGTGTACCTAGTAATGTCGTTGGTAACAGTAAACTTTCCGAACGCGCCGCTGCCTTTGGCATGCATACGGCGTTCCGGAATTACTTCACGATCAAAATGGGCTAATTTCTCCAGGAACCATACGTCCTGTAATAACATAGGACCACGGTGACCCGCCTGCACAACATTATTATTGTCAGCCACAGGAGTCCCCGCTACAGTTGTCAGTTTCTTGTTTTCCATAAATTAGTTCATTAAAATTAAACACTACATTTCACTATCTCATCAAGCACGGCTTTATCAGCAGACGATAAAAATCCGGTCTTTGATTTTAACGTTTTAATTGACTGTACACCTTCCAGATTAATCCAGTTCTTCATCCGCCTGAACAGACTTCCTGTACAGATTTTATAGGTCGTAAACAACAACAGTCTCCCGGGTAAACGGTCCTGCAAATAAGTTTTGGCAAACTCCACCCATATCCTGTTGGGATGCTGATTAACAACAAACCAACCACTCGTCCAGCATCCTAGCATCAAACAATCGCAATTCTCCAGTTTTTCTTTCACAAAATCACTCGTAGCACAAAGGCTCACACTTGCTCCCTTCTGCCAAAGATACATAGCCATAGCTCTTGCATAAAAAGCAGTTTTCCCTTTCCGGCTCTGATAGACTATTGTAACTTTCATTTCTGTAAGAATAAAATATCATATAACGAACTATATATCATATAGTTTTTATTGGATTCACTTCGTTTCTTTCAGTATTGATAACGGTGTTTTTATATTATTACATTCCATAGTCAGGAAAAGTTTATGAAGTCGGGAAGGATATGTTTTTTTAACGTTATTTTTCTTGTAAGAGATTTACCAGACAAAAAAAGCCCACCAAATATCCCCTACGGAATAATTAGCGAGCTTCTATCTGGAAAGAATTAAATTATTAATCCATATATTCTACAGAACCATCTTTTCCGACATAAATTATACTTATCTGAGTTCTTTCTTTAGCCAGATTAGGCAGCTTTCCCCATAAATCTCTAAACACCTGCATGTCTGGAAACGCTATACTATATTTAGCATTGGGGTCATCCATTCTTTGTAATATTTCACCTAATACATTAAGGAAATAATTATATCTCATAGCTTGTCTTGAACCACCGCCCTTCACTTCTATAAACCATCGTTGATCTCCTTTTCTGGCTAAAATATCAATACCATGTTGATGACCTTCTGCATATTGATCAATTTTCCATCCTTTTTTCTCCAAATCTTTACGAATAGCATCCTGCACATCTTTTTCTTCAAAACCTTTTATCTTTCCTTTTGGTTTCTTTTCTTCCTTTATTTCAACAACTTCTTTACTATCATCTTTTGATTTTTCTTCAAAAGAATAAGTATTTTCTTTCAGGACATTAACGATATTGGATTTTCCCTTTTTTATCCGATCAATAAGTCCCCTGTCTTTTAATATACGACAAGCTTTATTAATCGGATTTTGATGTTGTCCTGGCTTTAAAAGAGCCTTCGCTAGTTCCTGGTCTGTTTTGCCGCCCTCTTTTAATAAGTCTAAAATAGGCTGATCGTATTTACTCTTGGCATATTTAGGTTTCTCATAACTCTTTTTCTCCAAATCTTTACGAATAGCATCCTGCACATCTTTTTCTTCAAAAGAATAAGTATTTTCTTTCAGGACATTAACGATATTGGATTTT
>JAHHQS010000286.1 GCA_020026285.1 Parabacteroides sp.
ATAACAAACCCATTGGCAGAGTTAAATATGCGCTGATTTAATTCCGCCAACGGGTTAATATAGGACGTAAGTATTATGAGGTTACTTATCCTTATGATAAATCTAAAGAGGTTTTAGATTTTGATTTTTCTTTGTTGGCAATATGGAATCGCGGAGACGCTTACGACGAAAAGAAGAATTCGTGACAATACCGAAGTATTGAGAATATAGAATGCTTGTATAGTAATAAACAAACGATACACTCGCTAAAATCGTTTAATCTCAATATAGGGTAAATTGGGCCGACATATACCATTGGCCTTTTTTACCTTCAAATTCCACCGGCTTATAGACTTTATAAGTACCGGGTACATACTCATTCACCAAGGGAAAAAGGTAGGCTTCAAACTCATAGTCTCCGCCTTCTTCCACAGTTATGCCAACCGAATTTACGATGGAACGAACAGGAACCTCTACCCAAGCATCGCCTACCTTATGCGCTAAGCCATTATCTTCCCCAAAGAATAAAATCCTTCTGTCTTGTTCATTTGCCGATGATGAAACTGACGGAACTACTGGCTTGTTCGTATTTCTTAATTTGACAAGAATCGTACGGGTGCCGACGGGATAGGTCGTATGTTCGGTCTTCATAGTTATTCCCAAAGTATCAGAGGACGTATTGAACTTCAAAGGTTTCAATGGTACATAAGGACCGAAATTGAGACCTGCATAGTTTATGATTCTTCTTCTGAACATGTCTTGATACTTTGCGCCATTATTCCTTACATCGACATAGATGCTGTCTCCATACGAAGTATGGATGCCTACCACATTTTGGTCTATAGTATCTGTCTTAGGATCAAGCCCAAGCATCCTTTTATAAATGATGTTCATCAGTTTTCTGTCCACTGTAGGCTTATCCACCATCTCAAATACCGCCTCTGCCATCGCCGTGTCATCGTTAAATAGTTTACGGATACGGTATTTCCCTGGTCTGTTTTTCACACTATCCGTGTATAGGCTAATGGTCTGCCATTCAATTTTTCCTTGGTCTTTTGAGATTATCCATAAGACATCGTTTATCATTGGATTTACAGGCAATGGCTCCCATTGGTCTTTTTTCTTATCATAGTAAGCAATACTATACTCTTCACCACTTGTGTATTCCGTTTCCGTAAAATTCTGAAGAAACAGCTTTATTTCAGTGGTTGACAGGGGATAATACTCGAATTCAGTCTTTAGAACTAGTGAATCGGAAGGTATCGTTTTACCCTCAAATTCTTCTTTTACTACGGGCTCCAATACCCAATTTACTGTTTGCGATGAGGATATAGTATCCTGACTAAGGCCGCCTGTAATACCAATACCACAGCTTACGCTATCTGTTTCAACTGTTGATGTCGTCTTAGATGATTGCTTATTCGTGCATCCACCTACTAACAGGCTTATAAATATAAGAAGTAAGTGTCTCATGATAGGGTGTGCTTGTCTTGATAAAATTAACGAAAAGGATACAATTCTCCAACTAAAATCATTAAATTTGAAAGAATTAACCATAGGACTACGAAAAAACTTATGAATACCATATAAGCAGTACTCAGATTTGAAATGGCTGGCGCTACTTGAGCATTAGGCACCGCTAAATCCCCTTTAAACTTTTCAACACTTAATGGACTAACTTTCTCCAATGCTCTCTAATCCGAACCAGTAACATAAGACAAAGCTCTTGTCCTTTTGTTTTCATTGCTATATGAGCAAACCAAACGCAGCAAGAAAGCCCAATGCTGTTGACTGGCTTTGATCGTAAGATTAGAGGTCATGGGAAAAGGTAGCAAAAAACGTCTTCTCCCTTTAGACGAAAGTCTGGTAAATTTACTTACGAAGTATATGACTGAATATGGGTTGAATGATATAACCAATCACAACAGACCTCTTTTTTTTAATTCTCGCGGTCAAAAGCTCTCTCGCCCAGGAATACAATATTTAATAGACAAATATGCAGATAGTGCCCGCATACTAAGACCAGATTTTATTCCAAAAGTTTTAAGTCCACATTGTTTTCGTCATTCTTAATATAAAACATCCAATCTTTTGCTTTCCTCTTTTGCATAGTCTTTAAAGAACTTTATAATATGAGGATAGAAATTCTCAAAGTTTCCATATAGGTGTATCTTAATTTACAATATTACACAATAATATCATTTTTCAAGAATAAATAATGATAAAAACATTATGTCCTCTAAAATTCGGTATTCGTAATGATATTTGTAATCTAAATTTTGCTATTCAAAGGAATGCTAACTACACATCATAGTCCGATTAGATAATTTATAAGCTTTCTTAGAACTTTATAGTGTGCCTCTATCTAAGTGACATTTTTAATTCCTCCAACGGGTTTAAGTTAGATTTATCTGGGGTAATTAGGCTTCTACATTTACGAAAAAACGCTTTTTCTCATACCCATCAATAATGAAATGACGTTATAAGTTATAAAGAGTATAAAGTTAGCCAATCTACAATGCAAACGAATACTTTATTACGAATTCGCGTGGTCGCAACTGATGAATCGTATTGATAATGTAATCAGAATGAATGATTCTGCGTTCATAGGTACTATTATTCATCAGGTTATTCAAACATAGTGATATCTCACTGTCTTTGAATTTATAAGCAACAGACAGGTCTGAAAAGAAATTGGACGAGGCAGACTGGTCGTTACTGTGGTAAAATTCATTCTTCCAGGCTATTACCCATTTCTTTGGTGTGATGAACACATTGAACTCATGATTAAAGGTGTTGCTATGTTCAGAATATGCACCTGCGCTTTCTGACGGGTCTCGCTCACTCTCCGTGTGAAAAACGAATGACTTTTCTTCTATAGTAAGCCAGGAGAAAGGTCTGTATCCCAAAGAGACCGAACCATTGATATTCCGATATCTGTAAGGTACAGGAATATCATCTACCAAGTTATGGGAATTGGTCTGACTGAAATAGCCAGTCAACCCAACAGAAAACTTGGAACCAAAATCTTTCGTTAATCTTCCAGTAGTATAAAATGTGTGACTGCTTCGTTTATGTGTCGTTGCAACAG
>JAHHQS010000287.1 GCA_020026285.1 Parabacteroides sp.
GATCTTGGACTCCATTGATCAAATCAATATTTTGGAAATGGAATCAGATGATGAAAGCCGTGCAAATAAACTGCTAACATACTTTTCTGAAAATAAGATTAGTATCAAAATTCCTTGCCTTCTTGCCTATGATAATCAGGATGTATATTGTGAGGCAGCTTCTTTATACACCAAAATCATGGATGAAGTGGACTCAATAAAAAAATATTACAGTTCCCATGCTTACGCATTTAGCGGCTTTTCCCCTGAAATTGTTTTTTATATATTTCCAATTCAAAGCATTGACCGATTGAGAAATAAGGAGACCGGCTTCTATGCAGGATTACATTAGTCAATTATTGCAAGCTATTAACAATTATGATCCAGGAAATTTTGAAAGTGTCAACCACTTGCGGGATCTTGTATGTTGGATTTCTGATGACGCTGCGCTCAAGAAAGATCCGGTTATGAAGGAGCTTCTTTATGTCGCATCACAGAAAATGCGTGTATTCGGATACAATGTGCTAAATCAGTTTACGGAAGATCCTGGGCCGAACACTGGCATATCCAGACTATGCAATGATACCATAAATAGTTTATATCGCTCTCAAGTCAACGAAAATAACCTATTGGATAAATCGCAGAAAGAAATTATCGATACTTACCAAAGTATATCTCCCCATAGACTACTGGTTAGTGCACCTACTTCCTATGGTAAAACTTTTTTAATGCGAGAAATTGTATTTCTTAACAAGCAGCGCTATAGAAAAATATTATTGGTTTTTCCAACTGTAGCGCTTTTACTGGAAAATGCACAGGAGATGACCTGGTTTGTTAAGCAACACAATTTAGACTATAGGATTATAAAAACGGTAGATGATGTATGTGATGACGATAGACCTACTATCTATGTTTTTACACCAGAACGTGCACTACAGTTAATATCGACTTATCCGGATATATCACTGGACTTTTTCTTTTTTGATGAAGTCTACAAAATTGACGAAGATTACTGTTCAGATTCCATGGATGAACATGGCGAGGACAAAGCCAGCAGCCCAAATGCTTCTCTTTCTGGGAAAAATGTTAATTTTCTTGACGAAGATCGTGGAAAAACATTTCGCATCGCACTTTATCTCCTGTCAAAGACTGTAGATGACTTTTACCTTGCTGGTCCGAATCTGAACAAAAATCAATTTGGAGAGGGCCTAAAACATTTTATTGAATTAAACCGTATTACGGTCAAAGAAATCTTATTTGAGCCTACATTGCGGATATCGGTAAATGCTTATAACTCGTATATCAAAGAGCAACTTCCTTCTTTTGTTGCCAATGCAACATGTACGGAGCTTGTACCTGTCAGTAAGAAAGTAAACGACCGTGTTCAGGATCTGGTATCCTATATTGACCACAACAACTACGGAAAGACTTTGTTATATTGCACATCGCCCGCAAAAGTCGTAGAGTATGCCTCTAAATTATCTGAAAACACCGCAGCGGATGTAATATCTGAAAACTATCCTGAAAACTTCAAAAAATTTATTGCGCATATTAAAAAAGAATACGATATTGAAAACCATATTGAAGAATGGAGCCTAATTCAAGTACTTCAACATGGCTTCGGAATGCATCACGGGAAATTGCCTAAATATATTCAGCGGGAAATTCTGGATCAATTTAACCATGGTACATTTGATGTACTGTTTTGTACTTCCACAATCGTGGAAGGCGTCAACACAGACGCACAAAACATGATTATTCTCAATCCCTCCAAAGGGAATAAAAAGCTGACCCCCTTTGATATCAAAAACATCAAAGGGCGTGCCGGAAGATATTATCATTGCTTTGTCGGACGGGTTTTTTATATAAATAGGGAATTGCAAAAAATAGAAAGTTCCAATTCAATGTCCCTTGATTTTGCTACATATTCAGATAAGACACTCAGCTCCATAGACATGGACAATGCAGATATTGATGATCTTACTGCTCATAATGCTCAACGAAAGCAAGAAAGAGATAACAGAACATCCGCCTATTTGTTACCGCATTCTGTGTTTATCCAAAACCGGACAATCTCCAAAGAAAATCAGGAACAACTATTGCAAACTCTTATGAAACCGGAGGAATATGATAAATTCTATCCATTGATAACTCATGTAGTCAATGTGGAGGATTTCCTGAAATATCGTTGGATTAGAAAAATACTGGCTGTTTTCCGTGATGCAGGACTGATTGATGATAGAACATTAGCGTGGTATTCTACAGTAGCAAACAAGTACTATGATGGCGGGTTTAAGGGACTTCTAGAATATGAAATCGACCAATATGAAAACGGTTGGCTGAAATCTATTGATGCCGCATATTCAGAATCTTTCAAAGCTGTAAAAGACATTCTGGAACATAAAATTCCCAAAATACTTTCTCTTTTTCAGAGTATTATTATGTTTGTAGCAGCACAAAAAGGTGATGATAGTAGCAATTTCTCGTTATCTCATGTACGCAGATATTACGAAACTGGTGTCAAAAGCCCTTTAGGAGAAGCGCTGATTGAATATGGCTTTCCAACGGATGCCATACGTCGGATCGAAAAGAAATTTTTCCCTATTTCAAAGCTAAGCGTTACTGATGCGAAAAACTATTGCAGAAAATACTATCACAGCATATTTAATTTGCTTGATTCTTACGAACAAGACCTATTTATAAAAGCGATGAAAACTTTTTAATATCAATTTCTTTGTAACTATTGTCCCCCGTGAATGTAGCATACAATTGAATTAACCGATGCATTAGGCGTCCGGATTTTTATCCGGGCGCCTTTTTTATTTTGAAAACACCTTCAAAAAGCCCCGACTTCTGCCCCTATATAGTGAGGATCAAAAAATGTTTTTATATTTTGGGGATTTTACCTCGAATTTGGGTGTCCATTTCGCACCCCTTTGTCCAAATGAGTGAAGGGATAAATTTATTTTCTCATATTGGTTGCCATTTGGCCGTTCCCAGTGGGAACAAGTGAGGGCATCTTCAACAAAAATAAAAAAAGTTTTGAGAA
>JAHHQS010000288.1 GCA_020026285.1 Parabacteroides sp.
TGGATAATTTCCCCTCGCAACGAATTTTGCAGAGATGTGGATTTATTAAATACTTGACCGATAAGACGATTTGGTGGAGATTATAATAAATCCCAGTTTATTAAACCGAAAAATCCGAATTTCACAAATGAAATGGACGATTATACAATGAATACTGACAATGATTTACTAAAAAATTTGAATAAATTACACACAACAAGATTAGGCATAGAACGCATTAAAAGAAATTTGTCTTTAGATACAGATGATGTGGTTGACTGGTGTAAAATCAAAATCAATTCTGCAAATACTGTTATCACAAGAAACGGAAAGAATTGGTATGCGAATGTTGATGGTTTTATTATAACTGTAAATGCTCATAGCTATACGATTATTACAGCACATAAGGAAAAGAAATGAAGTATACAATTCGTGAGTTAAACGCATTTTCAGTTATTGGACAGGAAGTAGAGCTTACTCATTATCAAAAAAAGAATATTTTGATTAGTACAAAGTTTTGGAAGAAGTTTAACAGCAACTTAAAGAAATCATATCTTTCGCAATCGGGAAACTGGGTCAAATATGCTTTTATGGAAAGAAGAAACGAAAAACTTTATTATTTCTGTGCTATTCCCCAAAAAACCATTATTCCAGATAGCTTTCTGTATAAGGAGATACCATCTTATAAATATTTGGTTGTAGAACATATTGGTGCTATGGATCAAATATATCAAACTTACGGAAAGATTTATCAAGAGGTTATTCCCAACACACCGTATGTCCCTATAAAAGATATATTCTTACACTTTGAAAGATATGATTATCGTTTCCATTGGAATAGAGATAATTCGATTATCGAAATTTGGATACCAATTAAGTGTTAAATTCTGATTTGTCGCTTTGTACTTATCATTCTACCACAATTCCGAGAGCGTGGAAATAGGGAGTTTTCCGGGCAGATTTCCTACCTTTCGGATATACGGGACAGGCGGTCATTTAGGTGTAGACTTAGGGTAGTTCATCGGTGGATGAACTGCCCCCCAAGGTCTTATGATTTTGACCTGTCAGGATTATAGGAATAGGCCGAACACTTATTTGTGGGATTTCCTTACTTTGCTGATTATGCCACTGACACAAAAACTAAGCAGAATAAAAATTCCACAAATGATTCCCATATTTGTGCCGAGTGTCGTTCCCGTGTATTCCGTACTGGTTTTTGTAAGCTCATAAATGGGAAGTCCCACCATTTTCACTGTTAGAGTTTCTACATTTGAAGCGTAGGCCTGGGTATAGCCGAAATAGATCACAACACCCATCAAAATCATAGCAATGAAGAATCCAGTCAAAATTGGGACTGCTATTTTCAAAAATTTTCTCATGCATTTTCTCCCCCGTTTATATCTTTCGATAAGTGTTAAGAATATTTTGATATATCTAACCCTCTAATCTCCGAATACATTTTAGCAAAAATGGGCAACCCCATCAAGAGATTGCCCATTTCACAATTATACGTTTTTTTACTGCTGCACAAGCCTCTGCATCATTTGATGTAAACTTGATGTATGAAGTCGTTTTTTATGGTTTCCGTGATTTTCGTTGAAATAGCGCTTATCCCGTTAAACCTCACTATTTGGGCCTATATGTGACGGTTGTTTTTTTATTTTGTCCTTACCCAGTACATATCGGTATCGACCTATGTCGGTTTGATGTATGATGTACGATTTTCGTTCTCAAAGCAGTCCTAAAGGACTCAGAACAATTCTCATTATAACTACAAAACGAAAAAAATCAAGAGGCTCCCAATAAACTCCTATCTCCTTAAAAGCGATATAATCCTCTCATCCATCAACAAATATACCTCCATCAAGGCAGTCTCTTATCTTATGAAATATAGTATAGAAAGAACAGATAATGCATGATACAATGTAAATGATAGAAGATCTTAAATTGTTAGATAAATCAAAATAATTCTAACACCCTGACTTCTTGAAATTCTCCGAGCAAGAGGGAACTTTTATGAATTACATTCGTTTTGTCCAATTCAAGCATTATCCAGAAGTTAACTCCTATCCGTTCAACATTCCGGCAATTCGTTTTTTGAAAGATGGGAAAAAGCTGACGTTTGAGAAGCCTGTTACATTTTTTGTCGGTGAGAATGGTATGGGGAAGTCCACACTAATTGAAGCAATCGCTGTTGCATCTGGTTTTAGTGCAGAAGGAGGCTCCAGAGATCACTGTTTTGATACGATGGATACCCATTCTGAACTATATAAACACATTACTGTTGCAAAAAGTGCGATCCCGAAGGATGGATTCTTTCTTAGAGCGGAAAGTTTTTATAATGTAGCTTCTTATCTGGATCACAGCGGCTCTGAAATGACACGCTACGGTGGTTTCTCTCTCCATAAGCAGTCACACGGTGAGTCCTTCATGAGTTTGGCAGAAAATCGATTTGAAGGAAATGGAATTTATATCCTTGACGAACCGGAAGCAGCTTTATCACCGGGAAGGCTGATGCAGCTGCTTGTAAGAATCGACGAGCTGGTACAACAAAATTCTCAGTTCATTATTTCTACGCATTCTCCCATTCTGATGGCGTATCCGGATGCTGACATCTATCAGTTCAGCGAAACAGGAATTGAATCGCTGAAATATAAGGAAACAGAGCATTATAAAATCACAAAAATGTTTATCGATCAGCCGGAACATATGATGAAGTATTTATTGAGTGATTGATGAAGTGTTAAGATAATTCCGATTTATCTAACACAACGTACTAATATAAAAGGAGAAGGAACCGCAGGTATGCGGTCCCTTCTCCTTTTGTTTATGCCTCTTTCTGATCAGCCTGAAAATAGACATCAAGGCCATCGAACTCTTTCTTTTTGAGTTCTTTGGTAACATCCGTGTAGATGTTCAATGTTGTGGAAATATCCTTATGCCCAAGTGCATCCTGAATCACCTTTACATTAACGCCCGCTTCACACATTCTCGTTGTAAATGTATGTCGCAGAGAATGACAGCTGAAATGAGGAAGCAGCACTT
>JAHHQS010000289.1 GCA_020026285.1 Parabacteroides sp.
ATCTGTCAGAGCTGCGTCCACCCCTGCAAACAGAGTTTTCGGTCTGAAATCGTTGCCTGTCCGCACTACATCTCCAAACGCTCCAAAAATGGTAAGGATAGGGGTTGAAAATGGAGCAATAATTTCTCTGTGACAGGCTTTTGGAGGATGGCTTTTATGATTTCTCATGTGCAAGGATGACTTGTCTTGTTGAAACGAAAAAGCCTCTTTTTGCACACTTTGAAGAACAAAGAACGGGAGTACAGCTTTTCAGATGATCCGATGGCTGTACTCCCGTTATTTTATTTTGCTTTATGGTAATATTCTTCAGAATACTGTGTAGCAAAATCCTCAATGTTTAGATAATGCAAATTTAAGAAGCCTTGCAATGTGGCATCACTTATTTCATCCAAATAGAAAGGTTTCAATTCTTTGACAAATGCCTTAACCCGGTCTTTTAGAATTTTGAGCCTATTGCGTCGAATAATTCTAACCTCATGGGAAAAATCGCCCTCATAGGATAGATCTTTTGTTGGAATAATCATGAATCTGTCTACTGGAGTATCGCATCCATACTGATCTTCGAACCATGCACAGTGATTATTCATTTGCCCTGCTTCATGCTTTGTAATCGCAGAACGAGTTTCGGCTACTTCACTCTTACATTCAAACAAAAGATAATGATTGTTAGAGCCACACCAAAGATTATCTGGACCTTTCCTGATTTCCTTATCTGGGCGCTGACTGATGTAACCAAGCAATTCACCAACCTCTTTCAATGCAGATTCAAACTTAGTTGCTTCAACACCAAAAGACAGATTTTCTAATAGTGCATTAACAGATAAGGTTAATTCGCCATAATCAGAAAACTGATGAAGATATGTCCTGATATTATTTAGGCGATTTTGATATATATAAGAAATTTTCTTATAATCAACTCCAGAACTCGGTTTTAATAGCTGTGTGTTCTTCTTAAATGCACTTTTTTGTAACTCAATAGATTTTGAAACACTCGTTGGGTAGGTATATCTTGCTAATTGCTGTAAATACCACCCTTTTTCCATATCATCAATTTTAAGTCCATCAATTAACGCTTGCATTGTTGCAATAGCCTTATCACATTCACCTTCGCTATAGAAACTTTCTGCCATCCGCTCCTTTAAGAGTCGGTCGTATACTGTTAATTCGGTAGTATCTTCTTCAATAGTATCCATTTCAGATGAATAATACTCTTTCCATCCCTCATCGCGTGCTAGCATCTGTTTGATAAGTGAATATATAACTTTCACCGGACTATCTGTTTCGTTGTAGTCCTCTTTAGCCATGTCGGCAATTTCTATTCCAATGTCAATTTGTTTTCGCGTCTGAGCAGAAAAGAATTTGTTTGTTGCTATGCTTCGCATAAAACGAACTAGTTCAGAGCCGATAATTAAAACAGCACAATAGTCTTTTTCTCCACGAACTCCCCGTCCAATACCTTGCTCTATCTTTTGAGCAATTCTTTTGTTAATCAGTTCACTATTCGGGCAGGCTTGCTCCTCATATCTGTCTGACAAACTATCGAAGTATGGGAGGCTATCCATAATCAATACTCGACAGCTCTCATCTGGTAGATCAATACCATCATACCGATTATTGATTACTACAATTTTTGAAAACTCTCCCTTTTTTAGCTTATCAAGTTCCTCAAAAATAGTTCCAGAAGTAGTGATGGTTGCACCTAAATTCTCATACTGTTTACAGTTCTTTGTACTTGGAACTAAAGCTATCATACCAAATTGCGAAGATGTGTTCCTGCAAAAATTAGTAACAATCAAATCGTGATCACAGGAATCTACAACAAGTGACGGAATGATAAGCATTTTTTCACCCGACCATTTTTGGTTTGCATTGCGCAAAGGTGTCTTTACAGCTTCTGGACCAAAATCTAACCCCTTCACAAAAAATGAGTCGTCTTGTGTTGTCGCCGACATTAGAATACGGTGCGCAGCACGAGAAAAAGATCCGAATGTCCTAATGTTGACATTATAAGGAGAAATCTCGATTTTAGTGCCGGAGATGTAGCAACAATAATTTGTTATTTGATTACGGATGAGTGGCCAAGCATAATAAATCGATTTATCTTCTTGTGCTTCCGACAAAATTTTTAGAACCTCTGTTTTTTTGCTATCCCAGTTCCAATAGGGAACCGGCATAAATGTATTATAATCTCCAGATTGAATATCAAGCCAGCTACCTTCGCCCTGGTCTGTCATATCATCAGAAAAAAGTGTGAGCAATTTAGAGTATACATCTGGATTGTCGGATTTACTAATCGAAATAGTAAACGCCTTTTTTATAGTGTCAATACAGGCATGTGAATCATCCAGTAGGACAGCTCCTGTTTTTGTATATCCATTATCTGTTCCGAAAACAGAGCGTCCATTAAACACTTTCTGAACATGCGTAATCAATATTTTTGTCCCTGACAGAAAATCATTTGGTATTCCGCTGCCATCATCAAAAACACAATAGGGAATGCCAAATTTATCAGCTTCTACACATACCTGTTTAACTAAATACTTATTTGGACAAATGTAAAGACATGGTCCCTCCTTTGCATTTAGTAAAGACTGGAGAAGCAATAATCCTACCAGCGTTTTTCCTTCACCCGTATGCAACTTAACAATTAGGTCTCGGTCTGTTCTCCGTTTCGAATACCATTCACTTAAAACCGATTCTTGTGCTGGACGCAACGGACCAGCAACACTTTTTCTATCTAATGTTCCATATAATTCAATGGGATCGGTTTTTGGTGCTATCGTTCTGGTTGATAACTTTTTCCTGAAATCAATAGCCATGGAAATCCCTCCAATACTTTTTCGTATGGTTCTGTCGATTTTAATTTTATCACAAAAACTGCTATTTTTCCATATCAGAATGTTTTATAACATAAAAATAGTCTGGCTGTATGCTAGACTATTTTCATAATTGGTCTATCCAACAATCAGCCGGTAGATTGTCAGCGGTACATACCATGCAGCCACAATCAGCCTCC
>JAHHQS010000029.1 GCA_020026285.1 Parabacteroides sp.
TGAAGTCTTGCAGATTTTAAGCATCTCTCTCACGGACAAAACTCACTTGCGAGATCTGTTCGATAAGACTAATTTCAATGATGTCATTGAACTCGATTGTCCACTTTTTGAAGGACTATTTGATTAATTTTTTAATTCGTCCATTTTTATTGGACACTAATGAATACCCATAAATATTTAATCTTCGAGTTTCTTATCTAACCATAATAAGAAGTAAATTTTATAATTCGCTATATATAAGTTTTTACAAACAATTATTTAATCGGTTTCAAACCTAATGTAGCAGCTTTCTTCAAAAGATATTGATAGGCAGCATCATGTTCGTTAGGGATAACGCCATCAAGAATAGCATTTTTTATAGATTCTTTCAACTGTCCTACCGGACGAGATGGGGTCAATCCGAAAATATCCATAATTTCTTCACCACTTACAGGAGGCTGGAAATTTCTAACTCGATCTTTTTCTTCAATCTCAGCCAACTTGGATCGAACCAATTTAAAGTTAGCCAAAAAACGACGGACCTTTTCCGGATTCTTACTAGTGATATCTGCCTCACAAAGCAACATCAAATCATCAACATCATCACCCGCGTCAAACAGTAACCGCCGAATAGCAGAATCGGTTACTTCATCATCAGCTAAAACTATTGGACGCATATGGAGACTTACCATCTTCTGAACATATTTCATTTTCTCGTTCATTGGGAGTTTCATCTTTCGGAATATATCCGGAACCATTTTCTCCCCAATGAAATTATGATTATGGAAAGTCCATCCCAAACGAGGATCAAAACGCTTGGTTCTAGGTTTACCGATATCATGAAATATAGCACTCCAACGTAGCCACAGATTATCCGTAGTCTTACTTAAACGGTCCAATACCATCAATGTATGAGCGAAATTATCCTTATGGCCTATTCCCTCCTTTGTTTCCACTCCTTTCAAAGCACATAATTCAGGGAATATTAATTGTAACAAGCCACATTTATCTAATAAATCAAAACCAATAGAAGGCTTTGGTGACAATACGATCTTATTTAATTCGTCCACTATACGTTCTTTCGAGATTATCTCGATTCTTTTACGATTTCGCATAATGGCATCGAATGTATCCGGATCAATAAAGAATCCTAATTGAGATGCGAAACGAATGGCACGCATCATTCGCAAAGGATCATCACTAAATGTTATATCTGGATCTAACGGAGTACGAATTGTCAAATCATCCATATCGTCCAGACCACCGAACGGATCGACCAGTTCTCCATATCGATCTTTATTCAGACACAAAGCTAAAGCATTGATTGTAAAATCTCGTCTGTTCTGATCATCTTCCAAAGTTCCATCTTCCACAATTGGCTTGCGACTATCATGACTGTAGGATTCTTTACGAGCACCAACAAACTCCAGTTCCATGTGACCACATTTCACCTGAGCAGTTCCAAAATTCTTAAAGATAGAAAGATTCGCTTTTCGCCCTAACTTGGATGCAACGAGTTTTGCCAGTTCTATTCCACTTCCAACAGCAACAATATCAATATCCTTAGATGGACGATTCAAAAATATGTCTCTGACATAACCACCGATAACGTAAGCCTCAACACCTAATTCATCAGCAGCTTCTGAAATCAACTTGAATGGTTTGGATGATATATGATCTAATAACTCTTCTTCACTTATAAACATGAGTCAATAATTCTCTTCTAATTAGGGTACAAAAATAATGCATCTTTCCCAAAATGACAAATTCGAGCCTAGAGACCAACGATTGAAACTTTTATTTTCTAACTTTGCAATTAATATATTCGAATAAAATGATTTTCAACAACAATATGAAAAAGTCTATTGCCTGCTTCATGCTTGCAGCTATATTAGGAGGCTGTAACAATTCTGCCAAACAAGCGCAAAAACGCCTTGACCGGGCTCGAGCTTATTGCGAAAATAACGAATTCTTTGCCGCACGCTCAGAAATTGACAGCATAAGAGCTCTTTATCCTAAAGAATTTGACGCTTTAAAAGGAGCTTTAGCTCTGATGCGCGAAGTTGATTACAAAGAAGCTGAAAGAAACATTGCTTATTGTGACAGTCTGATGCCTATTCGTCTGCACGAAGCTGATTCTCTAAAAGCAGGTTTCACTTTCGAAAAAGATACATTATACGAAGAAATAGGTAATTACATCTGGAAACAACAAACTATAGAGAGAAACGTAAAACGTTGTTATGTCCGCTGTGGAGTGAACGAGAATGGTGAAATGTATCTTGCCAGTGTTTATTTCGGAGGAAGACCAATCGATCATACAAGTATTCGTTTAAGCGTACCCAATACTGGATTGTTTGCCGAAACAGCTTCCATTCCATATGATGGTGGAGTAAACTATCATTTTAAAGATTTAGGCAATACGACAGAAGTGGTTACATATAAAGAAGAAAAAGGTCATGATGCCATTAAATTCATTTACGATAATGCCAAAAGTCGTATCAAAGTAGAATATAAGGGAGGAAAACCTTATGTCATTTATATGGCTGAAGCAGATAAGAAATCTTTAGTTGCAACATACAACCTTGCTACTGCCTTGAGCGATATTTATAAAATGAGTCAGGAAAAGAAAAAAGCACTGAAGCGTATCGCCTACCTGAATCATAAAATGAACAAAACTGATGAATAAAGAATTATTATGATAAATTTAAACAAATGCATTTTACTTCTGATAGGATTAGCCGCATGTAACCTTATCAGTACCAAAACGTATGCACAAAAAAAAGAATCTAACCGTGTCGATAGTGTACAATTAAGATTGAAACAACACTATACCAAGAAAGAGGTGATGATTAAGATGAGAGATGGTGTTAAATTATTCACATCTATTTATGAGCCTAAAGACAAAAGCAAGAAACATCCAATCTTAATGAACAGAACTCCGTATTCATGCTCTCCCTATGGTGAAAAGTTCGGTATTAAAGAAAATCTGTATACTGAAAACAACTATATCTTGGTTTTCCAAGATATTCGAGGCCGGCATAAAAGTGAAGGCGAATTTGTTCAGGTTCGTCCTTTAAACAAGAACAGGAAATCAAAGAAGGATATAGATGAATCTACTGATACTTACGATACAATCGATTGGTTGCTAAAGAATACAAACAATAACGGTAACGTCGGAACATGGGGTATCAGCTATGACGGTTTTCAGGCAACCATGACTGCTTCATCCAATCACCCCGCATTAAAGGCCGTTTCTCCTCAAGGTCCGGTAACCGACTGGTTCCGTGGAGACGACCGCCATCATAATGGGGCTTTTACTTTCTTACAAACGACCAACTTCCTCCCAGGTTTGGAAGGTCGAAATTATGGTCGTGGTGTCATGAGAGAGATTGTCAAGAATGATGTATATACAGACTTCTTGCGTTTAGGAACTTTTAAAGATGCTGATGATTTAGTTAGAGATACGACCGAAACATTGTGGAATATGATCAAAAAGCATCCGAACTTTGATGATTTCTGGAAAGAACGTGATGCCAGAACTTCCTGTTACAATCTGAAACCTGCCATGTTAGTTGTCGGAGGTTTGTTTGATAGTGAGGACTGTTACGGTGCATGGAATACTTATCAGGCTATCAAAAAGCAATCTCCGGAAACTGAATTATATCTAGCCTTTGGTCCTTGGTGGCATGGAGCCTGGACAAGAAAGAATTTCCAAGGTTTTGGTCATGTATATTTTGGTAAAAGTCCTTCTGATTTTTATCAGAAGAACATAGAGTATCGTTTCTTCAGCCATTATCTGGAAGGTAAAGGAGAAAAGCCGGAACATCATGTAAATGTATTCCATACAGGTAAGAATGAATGGGTGTTTGCTGATGAATGGCCCCTCAAAAACATGAAACCTACTCCATATTATATTCACGAAGATGGTACAGTTTCTCAAGAAGCTCCTACCGAAAGCAGTTCCTACACAGAATATGTTTCAGATATGAGCAAACCTGTTCCTTACACTGGAAACCCAACTACCAGAAGGACATTGGAATATATGTTAGATGACCAGCGTTTTGCCACAGCCCGTCCAGATGTCATTACTTTCATGACTCCGGTTCTGACAGATTCTCTTACGCTGGCCGGTCCTATAGAAGTGGAATTACAAACAGCTATAAGTAGTACGGATGCAGACTTTATGGTAAAAGTAATTGATGTTTATCCTGAAAACTTTAAATACTCAGAAGAAGCAATTGCTTATCTGAAAGACAGGAGTTACCCGATGAGCGGTTATGAAATGTTGGTTCGTGGCGAATTATTCCGTGGACGTTACCGTACCGGATTCGATAATCCTCAACCATTCACTCCAAACAAAGTGACTCCGGTTAAGTATACATTATATGATATTGCTCATACTTTCCTTCCGGGTCACCGATTGATGATTCAGATTCAAAGTTCCTGGTTCCCTATCATCGACCGTAATCCACAGAAGTTTATCGACACTTATCATTGTACAGTTGAAGACTTCCAGATGAAACAGAATATCAGGATATTCCACCAGAAAGATGCAGCAACCCGATTGCTTCTTCCGGTAGTGGAATGATAGTTCTCTGAATATTTACTAGGATAATAAAAAGTGCTGGATTCGACGAATCCAGCACTTTTTCTGCTCTAGAACCACTGGAATTTGAAAATCTAATACTTTTCTCTTTCAGGAGTATTAATCTTTTACTTTTTTAAAATTCCAGTATCATTATCTTTTAACTGAATCGTTTTTCGAGCAGAACGATATTTACGTCCTTTGGTCAATCTCCATGAAATAGTCAGGCCGACAAAATTAGCATTGTCCGTACTATACAAGGCAGTCTTTTTCTGCAGATTCTGATTCAACACTTCCGATTCAAACATCTTATGTTTCTTCATAAATGGTTGTTTCCAGGTCAGACCAAACTGCCAGTCTTTATAATTATATGAAACATTCAAGATGGTTGAAGATCCATTGAAACCTTTCGTTTCGCCCTCCAGAAAACGAAAGCCATTATCGGCATAGGCAGAGATGGAAAAGTCTCCCAGATAGGCATTAGCACCTCCCATCATAAGGTAAGATGTATAACAATGTGTATAATCATCACCATAATTGAAACAACGGAACAAACCACCACTCACAGCCAGAGATAACTTCTGAGGAATAACCCAATAGTTGAGATATCCCATGATATTCAGCATATCTATTTCCTTCTGATTTCGTTGCGTATAGATAAACCGGTTATCATCGGTCCGTTCATAATACGCCATATTCGGGTTGCTGCATTTCTTATAATACCCCATTATGTCTGATTGAATTCGATTATTATTGTACGATAATCGCAATTGATTCTCCCATTCTCTGTTGGGTTTCAGATCAGGATTTCCTTTCGTCCATTCCATTGTATTTACACGGATATCAGCATCACTGATCATAGCTATTTGTGAAACTCGTTCATTACTATTCACCTGATAGCTTAATTGCAGTTCCTTCATAAAATTATATGCTAAAGAAGCTTTAGGACAGACCGTCCAATATTTGTATATATGGTTCGCCTGATTATAATGTAAATAGCTCACACCTAAACCGGCTGTATACATTAACTTATGCCACTTGCCTCGAATATCCGAGAAAAGATACACTCGATTATTCCGAATCTTATTCTTCGAATCAACATCGCCCACATAAACGTTTCGTGTATACTTCTGCTTGTAATTGAAACCAGCAGAAAACACAAACGGTTTTAATCGATTCTCATAAATACCTTCCGTCATCAATGAATAAGTCTTACCATCGACATCATACTTGTAAAGAGAACCCTCATCATAACTATCTGAAGAAGTAGTATTGATATAGATTCCTACCGCATTCAATGTAAGCGACTGCCGCTTCGAAAAATTTCGAGAGTAATAGATGTCAAGAACCGGACTGCCACTGGAGCTGTTACTCTTTTCGGTTGCATCATATCGTTTATTACCATCCAGAATATGTTTCAGATTATAACGCTCTGGTGTTTTCTGAAAAGCCCCATTCAAAGAAGCTTGAAACACATAGGTTGAATCGTCAGCCAGATTATAAGTCAGCTTCATGTTATGACTTAAACTTTTGTTATGTGAAGCAAAATCATTACGTTCGATCCGATAGATAGAACCATCCGTCAGATGATAGTCAGCCCATTCCTTTTTTCTGGCACCTTTGTAATCGATATATCCGAAATCATAATTTAGAGAAACTTCACTTTTCCGATGATTCCACTTTCCATAAACCATCCCGTCACCATTCTTTGTTGTCAAAGCATGTGTCAGATCAGTTCCAACCGTATAACCACTTTCAGCACGATGCGTTAAAATATTGATTACATAAGAAATCCCATCACCATAACGTACACCCGGATTATTTATAAAATCGACTTTACGTATAGTTTTTGGATCTAAAGATAGAAGTTCCGGTTTTCCTGCAATGATTCCATTGATGCGAACCTGAACAGCCCCTTTATTATCTATGGAAGAAATACTATGACTAAATTCATCTATTCGGATTTTAGGTAGATTCATTTTCTGAAGTATACTATATCCCGTTCGAGAAGAATTTTTCTGTTGCTGAGTTGGATAAATAAAAAGTCCGTCTGCCTTGTTCTCCACACGTTCAGCTTCAATCACCACTTCCTTCAATTCGACCGTCTGCTTCTTTTGAGCAAAAGAAGCAACAACTGTCAAGGCACAGACTGTCATACAAATTCCTTTTCGTACTTGTCTCATTTGTTTCAAATTTTATTTTCGAAACAAATGTAAAGTTCGATTTAAAAAAGGGAAAAAACAGATGCTGACATTTATCTGACATTTGTCTGACCTGATTCTATCTGCTTAATTTCCAACGAATAGCTTTTACCTCGATCAACTGTAATCTGGAGATGTGTGTGCTTTTCTATGATTGGTTTAATCCTGCGGACTAGAGTATAAAGCGTATCATTAGCATCTTCTTTTTTCGGCCAAAGTGCTGCACAAATATCCTCCTTTGGCAAAGTATGCGACGGAGCGTTCCAAAACAAAAGAATCAGATGTTGCTGCATAGGTGTGAAATGAATCGGATTTTTACCAACATCGTAAAAACAATCTTCCTGCTCTGAATAAGTCATTCCCCCCAAGGAAACGATTTCCGGCAATTCTTCTTTTTTCTTTCTGAAGTAGCCCAAAGAAAAGATAGCCCAAAGAAAAGCAGCAAGAGCGAATATGGTCGAAGCTTTTTGATCTGACAACTTGAATACAGTTGCTATATCAGGTTCTATATAACCTTTCAATGTTAATGTCTCACCCAGTTCCTGATCTTTAAAGAACAACGTATCGCTACAAATTGCATTTTCAACAACCATTGCAGCTGGTTCGCTTTGATTAAATAAGCCAAACGAAATATATGCTTTATCTTTTAACGGTTCATTTTGCAGATAAGTACGGAACTTTTCATCTACAATAGTCAAAAAGACTCGTTCTTCGGAAGCTGATTGGATTTGTTTACATGCCTGTATAGTATCATGTGTAATGAAATGATTTCGTTTTTCCTGCATCGTAAGAACCAGTGCACGACTCAGATCGTTGGATATCCGATTCTGAGCTTCCTGAAAACTACGATGGCCTGCAAATAAAGAAGAAGACAATAAAAGTATAAATACACCTAATGGCAACAGCTTATTATTCATGATAAAAGAAATTCTTATTATTAGATAAATACAAACCTTTTATAAGGAATAAACAAAGATACAAATTTTGTCAGATATCTATTTATCTGAAATATTTAACTGATTGTTATCTTTACCACATATCATTACGAAAACATTTCCACTTCTTTCCTAAAAAAATCCTCCAAAATAGTAAAAACGACATTACTTTTTCGGAGGATTCTATACAAAGACAAAAAAATCAGTCCTTGCTGACACTCGATTTTATACTTTTCTTTATTTGATGACGATAAACCAGACAAGCTGCTATGAAATAGGCACCTGCCTGAATCCATAATGTATGATATTCATGAGCTACATCATACAGACCTGCTCCCGTTGTATTGATTCGGACAAAACCTTGAACTCCCGGAGTTGATGGTATGAGATATCCTAAAGCTTTCCAAAATGGAGAGATGGAATACATCGGCCATGAAATACCCGAAAGAAATACAAAGATTACAGATGTAAACACAAATAAGATCATCGGTTCTTCTCGGTTCGAAACCAATCCTGAAAGAGTCATCGAGAAGAATATACAAGCAAACAGGAATGGAAGAATGAATAATATCAAATTAACAGGCAGACCTATTTGAGGAAAAGAGAATAGTCGTGGTATTATAACCAAAACCCATGCACAGACTACGACATACAATAAAAGATATGCCATACTCTTTCCTAAAACGATACGTAACGTACCATGATGATGTTCCAATACGGGAACTAAAGAACGGAAACTATTTTTCTCTCGTGCCGTTCCAGCCATCATTCCGATACCTAAAATCAATGTTTGCTGAATAACAAGAATCAGGATAGCAGGGACCAAGAAACTGGCAAATCCATTCTGAGGATTATACATCGCAATGGATTCAGACAGAACAGGTTTTACTTTGATAGCCTGAAGTTCAGCTGTTGATTGTGGATTATTACGGGAAGTCCATTCCCTACCCATTTCTAAAGATACATCAGTTACTGTAATCAGAAAGGCTTTGTAATATAACAAAGCACTCATGTCACTGTAAAGAGACACCCTTGTCTGTTTTCCCAAATGCAAATCCTTACTGAAATCAGAAGGTATCGATAATATTCCATATGCTTCCTTTGAGTCAACCAGTCGTTTTGCTTCTTCCAGATCTCCTACCACCCGAACCACATGAACTTCCGCTGATCCATCCACCCGGCGAATCATTTCACGGCTCAAAGAAGAATTACTCTGATCAACCACTATCATTTTTGCCTCTCGTACTACTTCATTATTATAAATAAATGAATATAACACCGGATAGACTAATGGTACGAGGAAGAAAAAAATCATCACCCCCTGATCACGGAACACATTCTTCAATTCATCTTTCCAGATGTAGAATGTATCCTTGAAACCTTCCTTTATAATATAACTTAATCTATATTCTTTTTTCATCTTAACATACTCTTTTATGGAAGATATTTGAATGTCAGCAATGCCCGTTTCAGATTACGGGATATAATAACCGGCAGAATCAAAAATCCTACTAACCAAAGATATTCACTCCAGGTATAGAACAAATCTCTTCCGTTTAATGCTTGATCAACATAAATCAAGAAATAATGGCGTAATGGGAACAAACGTCCGAGAGCCTGCAATGTAGGATCCATAGACAAAAGCGGATAAGAGAATCCAACAATCGAGAATGAAATCATTCCAAACAGACTGGCAAAACTTAGCCCCAGTCGTAAAGTTGGAAGAACTCCTATCATAAAAACACCAACAGACTGAGAAGCTATCACCAAAAAGAATACGGCAACCAGCATCGGAAGCCATCCACTTTGAAGCGGGAAATAACTAAATCCATACATAACTGCCATCATCAAAAAGCCAATCAGTGTAAAGATTACGGTATGCGGTAATAACTTTCCAAGCAGACTGACGGTCAATGAGTTCTTTCCCATACCCATCCATTCAACCGATGTTCCATATTTTAATTCAGAACCTATACTAAACACAGTTATGAGAAAAATCATCAACTGAAGGATTCCCGGAAGAATCGTATTGTTCAGATAAACGGAATAATTCAACCAAGGATTTCCCACCGCATGAGAATCAATTACAATTGGTTGCAACTGAGCCATGATTTCTGCTTCATTCTTTCCATGGGCCTTACCGATCTGTAATCCGACAGCTCCATTTGCCAAAACAGAAATCGTTTTCATATCTCTGAAAAGTAAGGAGCCTGCTATCAGATAGGCATTATTCGTATAATAAGACAATTTAGGCTGCTTGCCTGTGGCTGCATCTGTTCCGAAATTTTCCGGAATATAATAGAAGCCATAGATCTTTCCCCGTTGCATTTCCTCACGTGCTTCAGAAAAAGAATGTGTCAACATAACCACCTTGGTCTGTTCAAAAGCATCCAATTGACGAATCAGATTTCTCGAATTCGTAGAATTGTCCATATCAACAACCGCCAATGGCAAATTAGTAGGCAGACCTTCGCTCATCAGAGACAGGAAAAAGATAATACAAACGACAGGTGCTACAATCATTCCATAAAGCTGAATTGGTTGAGTAACAAGCCGGCTGACTTCCCTGCGAGCAATCTGCCATATCTGATGTAAAGATTCCACTATAATCATGCTTATTTTTCAGTATTATACTTCAATATCACTGACATTCCAGGACGTAATCCTTCTACGGGCGTTGTCGGACGAGCACGAACCTCGAATGTTTTAGAATCATACTGGCCGGAAGCCTTTGTTGCCTTCCATGCTGCATAAGTTCCCATATCTTTCATATAATAAACCTTCAAAGTCACTTCCTGATTTCCTAAAGCCGGAACAAAAGCCTTTACTTCCTGTCCGATCTTTATCCCTGAAAGATAATCTTCACGCATACTAAACGAAACCCACATATCTTTCAAATCAGCAATATTCATAATCGGAGCACCAATTCCGACCAATTCTCCTATCTGAGGAAAACGCTCAACAATTTCGCCGTCAATCGGAGCCACCAAAGCTCCTTCTTCCAAATAAGATTCCACTTCAGCCAAAGCTCCTTTTGCCTGATTCACCAAAGCTGCAGCTGCTGCCTTGTCTTCCTTGCGAGCACCTTCCTTAGCCATTTCATACTGTGAACGAGCCGCCTTTTCTGTGGCTATCATTGCTTTGTAATTAGCTTCCACCTCATCTCTTTTCTGCGCTGAAACAACACCTTTATCATATAAATTCTGAATACGATCGAAAGACTTCTTGGCGATTGATAAACCAGCCTGAGCCTTTTGCCATAATTCGTATGCTCCTGTCACTTCCTGATCTCTGGCTCCTTTCAAAGCCTTAGCGTGCTGAGCCTCAGCTGCCGCTTTCAATGCTTCAACCTGTGTAAACTTTGCTTCCACTTCCGGTGTATTCAGAAAGACTAAGGTATCACCTGCCTTCACTTTATCTCCTTCGCCAAAACGATAGGACGCTATTCTACCAGGGACCTTACCGGAAACACGAACAACCGTCGCTTCTGCCTGTCCCATGATTACTTCTGCAGGAGGAGTCAACAGGAAGAATCCTGCCAAAGCTATCAGTCCAACAGCAACCAGAACAGCAACTAATGCCAAAATCAAATTATTTATTGAATATTGTTTCTTATCATTCATGACTATCTAATATCTTTAATGTTAAACACCTTTCGTTTGATTATTTGTTTTCCTGTAAATTCTTACCTAAAGCCTTGTTCAAGTAAACTTCAGCCAGCTTCATTTCAATCTGTGAATCAATTAATGTAGAATGAGCCGAGAACCAGGCTGTCTGAGCCGCCATCAGATTCAATGCAGGAATTACCCCTTCTTCGAATCCAAAGTTCGCACTACGAAGATTCTCTTCAGCATTCTCCATATTTCGATTGGATGCTACCAATTTCTTGTTCGCTTCATTCATCTTATAGACAGACTGATTCACTTGTAATTCGATTTTTTCTCTGGCATCTTCGAGTTCCCATTGTTTAATTCGAGATTCGGCCTTTGCAGCTTTTCTTTTATAACTACCTTCCCACCAGCCTGTAATTGGAACTCGAACCATAAATCCGAAATTAAACATTCCGGCAAAATCATTCTTAAAACCATTGAATACATTCGGATTGGTTACAAAATAGTTAGCAGAGAAAGCCACTTGTGGCAAAAGATCGGCCAAAACTATACGTTCTTTCTTCTGATATATCTTCGAAACCAGATCCAGACTCTTTAACTCATTACGGTTCATGAACGCCATACTCAAATCTGCTGCAGGCTTATTATCTGAAACCGCTACTTTTCCCAACTCTTCATCAGCCAGTTTCAATGGTTCATTCAAAGGGAGTCCGCAAATCTTGGCTAAAAGCATACGAGAAAGAGCCAATCCATTATCCACCTTGGTCTGAGCCATTTCAGCCTCATTAAGTTTCACTTTGATTGAAAGTCCGTCTGCTTTGGTAGCCACTCCCTCTTCAATCATGACCGAAATATTTTCGTCCGTTTTACGTAATAAATCCACATACGAGTCGGCCAGTTTCTTTTTATTCACTAACGAAACCACCTGCCAGTATATTTCATCGGTCTTATACAATAAATCCTGTAACTTCTGATCATTCAGAGAAGTTGCCAATTCTTTGGCATATTCAGTAATCTGATTGTAAGTGACAATTTTTCCTCCCATAAAAATAGGCTGAACCAAGGCGACATTACCAACCCATACATTTTGAATATCCAAATGTTGAACTTCATTAACTCCGCCCAAAGCATTCTGAACGAATGGCAATTCAGCTAAACCTCCCAATGATGAAGACAAAGATCCTGCCAACTGCTCCATATCCAGCAAATTCAAATTTTTCTGGTTTCTTAAATAAGCACCATTAGCAGAAATCTGAGGAAAATACTTCGTAAAAGCAGCTTTCTTTTCCAAGTCAGCCACATTTATCTTCTCTGTTGAGATTTTTAGTTCCTTGTTATTTTTAACTGCAAGGTCTCTACACTCCTGTAATGTCAATTTCTTCTGAGCAGAAACAAAATGCCCCGCCAAAAGGAATAACATTCCACATAAAATAAACTTTTTCATTTGAGTAATAGTTTTTTCAATACTTTCTATCAGTTTTCGAAAGGCAAAGGTATAGGTTTTGCAACGAGGGAAAATTGAATTAATTCAATTTGATTCGTTTCAATACCACCAAATAGTCATATTTTTAATCTTCTACAACTGTATTTTTAGAAAAAGAAAAGATTTTTTTCTTCAGTTTACAGTACCAGGACGTACTGATTCCCATATACAAAGCAATATATTTATCAGGGACACGCAAAATAATCCATTTATAATGTTCGTACAGATACATTATAAATTCTTCGGCCGTATATGTCTGAAGAACTGCGAACATCATATAGAATTTTGAAATAATCTTCAACATGACTGTCTGATAGTAGGAAGCAAAAAAAGGATAACGCAGCGAAAGGTCTTCAATAAATTCTCTCGAAAAACAAAGCAGCTCACTATCTTCAAGAGCCTTTATTTCAAAATCGGACGCAGTTTTTGTATAGTATCCAATTTCAGACAGGAACGGGAACTGATAATCAGAAGAGAATCCCGTAACACAATTCTTTCCGGTTTCGGTAATAAAGATATTTACAAACAAACCTTTGTTTATAAAATAGGCATCCTTACACAATTCTCCAGAACGGAGCAGCAAATCACCTTTTTTTATAGTAATAATGCGAGTATGACTTATAAGTTCGTCCACAAAAACAGGATCCTCTGTCAATACATCGGGAAGATCTGCCAGCAAACGTCCAAAAGGCATATCCGCATTATCCATATTATAAATTTATTTTTTCAATGTAAACGATTGCTGACCTATTAAGTTTCCATCAGCAAAAATATCTACACGATATGTACCCGGAGAAAGGAATTCTTCAATATTCCAATACATAGTCACTGGAACTTCTTCTCCTTCGTACTCTATCATTTTCTTCATTGAATAGTTGATATCCTTACCTTCAAAAGTAAATACATCTCCACGACTCTTAACCAGAATGTCATCATCCGGTTTCATTATTCGAACATATATTACTTTTTCACCCACAGGTGCAGTCACATTCTTCGCAATCTTAAAATTCACAACAAACTGAACAGCTTTCTTGATTGTTCTGGCTTTCTTTCCTCTTGAAGTAACAGCAGTAACAGAAATTCCTGTCGCATCCAATTTACTAGCCAAAGTAACACGTTCAGTCAGTTCTTCCTTTTCACGTTTCAAGCTGGCTGCTGTCGTTGTTGCTCTACGATACTTCTTGACAGCTTCGTTCTTTTCTACCTTCAACTGTTCGTTCGCACGATTCAAAGAGTCTATTTGAATAACATAGTTGCGCATAATCTTACGCAATGTAGCCAATTCTTTCTTCAAACGGGAAATTTCTTTTGCGTTGGTCGATTTTACAGTACGCAACTCTTCCATCAATCTCTGAACCTTTGCCTGTTCTGTTGAAAGTAATGCTACCAAAGAATCATTACTTACGCTAAATTTATATCCTTCATATTGTAATGACAATTCATTCAAATCATCGGCCATCATTTCCTTTTCCAAATCGAATGACTGTGTCATTTCATCCATTTGTTTCTGTTGATGGAAAATATAATAAGCCGCACCAACAATGATCAATCCTAAAACAATCAATGCCAGAATCAGCATTGACATTTTATTTATCTCTTTCGTCTCTTTTTTCTCTGAATCCATAACTTTATAAGTACCCATAAATAACACACAAAAATACGATGATTTTGTTTATTAAAAAAAAGTAAATTATTATTTATAGATTTTTAAGACGAAATTCACCTTATTATTGCTATCCGATTCATACTAAATCCCAACCTGAAGGTCTTTGATATATACGTAAACCAAACTCTCCTACCACAGCAAACAAATGCTCAAAAACTTCAGACTGATACTTTTCGTATGGAATCCAGTCTTTTTCAGAAGAAAAGAAATATAATTCAATAGGCAACCCTTCCGGTCCCGGTTGAAGCTGACGTACCATCAGTGTCATTTCTGAATTAACAAAGGATTGTTTCCGTAGAAAATCCTCCATATACGAACAGAACACATGCAGATTGACCACATTTTTTTTACAGGCCTCCTGTTCATCAAGCCATCCTTTATTCGAAAAACTTTTTAGTTCCTCATCTGTACAGAATCGAATCGAAAGCATATCTATATTAATAGATCTTTTTATCCGACGGCCTGCACTTTCTTCCATACCCCTCCAATTCTGAAAAGAATCGCTCACCAACACATAAGGAGGAAGAGTACTTACCGTGTTATCCCAATTACGAACTTTCACTGTATTCAATGTCACATCCAAAACATTTCCGTCAATTCCGAATTTAGGCATGCTGATCCAATCCCCCGGACGAAGCATATCATAAGTACTTAGCTGCACACCCGCTACCAATCCCATGATGGTATCTTTAAAAACAACCATCAGAATTGCTGCTGAAGCACCAAGTCCTGTGAGCAACTTGCTTGGATCCTTATTTAACAGAATACTAAAAATGATAATCAGTCCAACAGCCAGGACAATCATCCTCAACATCTGAAAGACTCCCAACAAAGGTCTTCCTTGCAATCGTCCTTTGTGATTCGTCAATTCGTAAGTGGAAGTAATCACGACTTGTACAAAGCGAACAGTTACCGCTACAATATATATCAGAGTAAACATCCTCATATACTTCAAAAAGATTGAGGATGGATGAAATGCCAAAGGCAACAAAAGATAAATCAACAAAGGCGGAATCAATCGGGCAAGGCTCTTCAGCACTTTTTCATCCAATAAATAATTATCCCATGTCATTCTTGTCTTTTGTACAATCTGATGTATAACAGGAATTAATATACGATTACAGAGATAGGAACATAAAAGGGCTAAAACAAAAATTGAAACCAACGTTACAAACTGAAGAAACTCTCCTTCAACGCCCAATGATGCCAGAAAATTCAACCATTCATTTGATAATTCATTCATAATCCGTCTTTATTATATTAAGTGTGCTTTTATTTATTTTTACTATTATATATGTATATAACAACCGAAAGCTCCATAATGGATGAAAAAAAATATTTTTTTTACTTTCTTAAATTAAATTCATCAAAACTCAAGATGTTTTTATCTTTCCACCTTAGTGATTCATCTTTTCCACCAAGGTGGAACAATCTTTCCACTATTGTGGTTCACTCTTTCCACAAGGGTGGAAAGATAAAATGTTGGGGGGAATCGAAAAATGACGTTTTTTTTATGAAAAATCATACATAAAAAAAGGCCCCCTTTTTCAAGGAAGCCTTCTATAAAATCATAAATTATATATGGATTTATTTAATCTTCTTCAAACATTCCAGCCACATATCAGCATGCATGTCCTGACCTAATTTGGTAAAATGAATTCCATCTCCACGCTGCCATACCTTATCTAAAGTATCGGTATCAGGACCTAAATAAATATCCGGATATTTATCGATCAAAGCCTTCTGGGCTTCACGAATCTCGGCACTCTTTCCGTAATCCTCTTCGAGACAATGCTGATGATAACTAGCTACAGCCATCACTATAGGAGCTTTTATCCCCCGAGAACGGAATACATCACGAATCGTTTCAAACATGCGAATATAATCCTCCTTTGATGTATTCAGAATATTATCACTCTCTCCCTGATGCCACATGATATAATCTAACTGAATCTTTTCCTTAATCAGACGATCAACAGTATTAACCAGTTTGTCATATAATTCTCCACCTTTGGCCCAGGCACCAATACGGACACCACCAACTCCGATAGGAATAATAGTAACCTTCTCGGCCATCTTAGCTTCAATCATCTTGTCTGCCAGACGAGTCCATGCATTTCCTCCATTCCCTGTTGCACCGATTAAAGGATCAGTAGCCGGGAATAATCTACCTTCATAATAATTATAGACTTCTTTTGTTGGATGATACAATCCTTGCCCATGATTAGCAGAATTAGACTGACCGAATGTAAACAACACTTTACTATCCTTCACCTTATCCAGCGATTGAGCCTGTCGATTTTCCGCCCAATCCCGTATCATCTCTATAGATGTAAACAAAACTCCAGCTTCACCGCGGAATGTACCGGAACCTTTTGGCTCACCGGCCGGAGTATACCATTCGTAAAAGCCTTTATTTACCACAATACGTTTCAACATCGGCATTAACTCCTGATAAGCTTCCTGAATGAAACCGTTCTTTATCAATCCCTGAATCATCCGAGCGCCAAACCATGTCCAGTCACCACCATTCTGATAACCATAGGGATACATACCTTTATTCAAAAAAGCTCCACCTGGATATGCCGGATACATTGTCAAACCGATAGTCTGAGCATGAGCCGCCTTCACATTATCCAGCATTTTCTGATTCGCCTCTTTTATTTCTTCTTTTGTAAGAAGATCAGCCAAAACAGCCACGGCTGTTCCACCGTGATAGTAAATCTTGTTTTCATCCAGACTTTCAGAGAAAGGAGAACCATTTAAATAAATATGAGGAATGAATTTACGATTCTTCTCATCCCAAAGATGAGTACGTACATTCTTTTTCAACATATCACGAACCCCCGTCCATTTCTGTTGTTTTGCATGATCAGTTTCAAGTTCCAGATAATTATTTATAGCCAGCACCATCATGGCATTATCATAAATATCAATAGAATAATGAGTATTCTCATCAATTTCAACACCCCATTTATGCTCAGGCTGCACATCCCCCCAATCTGCTGTAGTTGCACCTATCAACAATCCGTATTGTTTATTAAACTTTTCGTTCATCAGGTAATCCAAAGCCCATTCCAGACGATCAATCACCGTCTTGCCGGCCACTTTTTTCTGAAGATAGTTCTTATTTCCGCTTCTCTTTACATATTTATATACAGCTTGTACCAAAGAAGCTTCCTGATCGGTTTCAACAGTGTTCTTATGAGCAGCATAACGAGATTCGGTTTCTGACAAACGATATTTATATCCATCTTTATTATTCAGGTTCGCTTTCTTGATATCAATAAAACCATCAACAATATCTCCCTTTTTCCCTTGAAAATGAAAGAATGTATTCAGATTGGAACGAATAGCTTCGTCAGGCATCACTTCCATTGCCAGTTCTATAAAGGTATTATAGTCACGGATCCATACTTCACCATATCCGTCGCCAGCATTAAATCCAGTGGATACCACTTTCCGAGCCATCTGTTCAACCTCGTCCATCACATTCTCCATCAGAATATTTTTCTGAAGGATATGGACTTCATCAGCCGATTGCTGTGCTCCGGCTGTAAGAGAAAAAGCCAGTCCAGCCATACCGGATATAAATAAATGTCTTAATCTTATCATAATTGTATAAAATGTTATAAATTCTTTTGTTTACAAAAATACTAGTTAATTTAAATTTCCTTACAGTAATTTTTACCGAATCATAAGTCAAATATTATTTTTTTAAGATTCTTAATCAAAGAAAAATCTCTCTCAAATATTTGAAGAACCAATATTTTATTAACTTTGCAGCGTCAATTTAATAAATACAATTGCATGCACGAAATACGTATCATTTTAGATTTCGATTCGCTGAAGGCCCAATTAATTGACAGAAGGGCCAAAGTATTAAATATGCACTGCAATTACGTTCCTCAAAACAAGTTTCCACTTGCAAATACCGATGTAAATAATCTGTATCAATCGGTAAATCCTACTTCTGTCTGTACATTTAAATCCTTCCATGCCGATTTGAACCGGAATAAAAGGAAAATAAATGGTATTTCTAACATCCTTTACGATGGAAATATTGTTACATACTTATATAGAGGTGGATATAAACTTGTAAACTCTCGTAAAGATGGATTATTCCATCCGACTGCTAATTTGATATATAATAATTTAACTGATTTTTTTACTAAACAATAATAACAGGAGAAGTATCTATGAAACAAGATATGATTATCATCCTAGACTTAGGTAGTCATGAAAATACGGTTTTGGCTAGAGCCATCCGTGCATTAGGTGTTTATAGCGAAATTTATCCGCACGACATCACTGCTGAAGAAGTTAAAAACTTACCAAATGTAAAAGGTATCATTATTAATGGCGGTCCTAACAATGTAATCGACGGAGTAGAAATCGATGTACGCCCTGAAATTTATTCTTTGGGTCTTCCTGTTATGGCAGCAAGTCATGACAAAGCTCAATGTGCAGTTAAGTTAGCTGAATTCACCGATGATATTGAAGCTATTAAAACAGCTGTTAAATCATTCGTATTCGACGAATGTAAAGCTGAAGCAAACTGGAACATGACTAACTTCGTTAATGACCAGATTGAATTAATCAAACGTCAGGTAGGCGACAAGAAAGTTTTGTTAGCACTTTCCGGAGGCGTTGATAGTTCTGTTGTTGCTGCTTTATTATTGAAAGCAATCGGTAACAATTTGGTTTGTGTTCATGTTAATCATGGTCTGATGCGTAAGGGTGAATCAGAAGATGTTGTTGAAGTATTCAAGAATCAGTTAAATGCAAATCTTGTATACGTTGATGCAACTGAACGTTTCTTAAGCAAATTGGAAAATGTTGCTGATCCAGAAGAAAAACGTAAGATTATCGGTGGCGAATTTATTCGAGTATTCGAAGAAGAAGCACGTAAACTTGACGGTATCGATTTCTTAGGTCAGGGAACTATCTATCCTGATATCGTAGAAAGCGGAACTAAAACTGCAAAAATGGTTAAGTCTCACCACAACGTAGGTGGTCTTCCTGAAGATTTACAATTTGAATTGGTAGAACCATTACGCCAGTTGTTCAAAGATGAAGTTCGTGCCTGTGGTTTGGAATTAGGCTTACCATACGAAATGGTATTCCGTCAGCCATTCCCTGGACCAGGTTTAGGTGTTCGTTGTCTGGGTGCTATTACTCGTGACAGATTGGAAGCTGTTCGTGAATCTGACGCTATCCTACGCGATGAATTCAAGAAAGCAGGTCTTGATAAAACAGTTTGGCAGTACTTCACAATTGTTCCTGATTTCAAATCTGTTGGTGTTAGAGACAATGCTCGTTCATTTGACTGGCCAGTTATCATCCGTGCGGTCAATACAGTTGACGCAATGACTGCTACCATTGAACCAATTGCATGGCCTATCCTAATGAAGATTACAGATCGTATTTTGAAAGAGGTTAAATCTGTTAACCGTGTATGCTACGATCTTTCTCCGAAACCAAATGCTACAATCGAATGGGAATAATTCCAGATTATTCAAAACATACAATAAAAGCTCATTCCATAACGGAATGAGCTTTTTTATTATCCTTTAATTGAATTCACCGTCGGATTTCTTGTAAAAGAAAAATGGTAAAAAAGAAACGGGCACCGACTTTATAAAAATCATAAAGTCAATGCCCGTAAAATTTATTTTTACAAAATATTAAGCGAAGAACAAAATCATTAACTGAGCAGTTAATACTCGCAAGAACATTGTCAACGGATAAACAGTTGCATAACCTACTGAAGGAGCGTCGTTACCTGCAGTTGCATTTGAATAAGCTAATGCTGGTGGATCTGTTGTACTACCAGCTATTAATCCCATCAAGGTAAAATAATTTATCTTAAATATCTTACGAGCAATACAACCAATAATCAACAATGGAACTACTGTTATAATGAAACCATAACCAATCCAAGCATAACCTCCACCGTTTACAATAGTATCAATAAATCCTTCTCCAGCACCGATACCAACACAGGCAAGGAAGATAGCAATACCTATTTCACGTAACAAAAAGTTTGCACTTTGAGTAGTATATGTAACCAATTTATAATGGTAACCGAAACGACTGATCAGGATAGATACAATCAACGGACCGCCAGCCAAACCTAATTTTACCGGCTGTGGAATACCAGGGAATGTAAATGGAATACTTCCCAGGATGATACCTAATGCAATACCAACAAAAATTGTAATCAAGTTTGGTTCGTTCAAACGTTTCAAAGAGTTACCCAATACTTTTTCTACATTAGCTACAGAAGTTTCAGTACCAACAACGTTTACACGGTCACCAACCTGTAAAGTCAAATTTGGTTTTGCAACCAAATCAACACCGGCACGATTGATACGGGTAATATTGATACCATATAATTTACGCAAGTTCAATTCGCCTAGACGCTTTCCATTAAGATCTGATTTAGTAACCAGAATTCGACGATTGATGAACTGGCTTTCCATACGGATCCACTGCTTACGTTCCATGTCTATTGACTCACCAATGAACATCTTGATTTTTTCTGCGTCCTGTTCAGTAGTAATCACGAAGATCTTATCGTTCTCATTAAGAACTGTAGAAGCAGAAGCAATCTCAATCTTCTTGTTTGAGTCGCGCCAGATACGAGAAATAACGAAATCTGTATGTTCTAACAATCCTGAAATTTCAGCAACCGACTTATTGAAAACTGCCGGATTCTTAACAACCAAAGAGATTGGAATAGCTCCGTTAGTATGTGATGTTTCAGCTTCTTCCAATTGAGCATTTTCTTTTTCAAAAGACACTCTAAAGATATAACGGATTAAAATGATTGACAGGATAATACCAACAACACCTAACGGATAAGCAACTGCATAACCTAATGGAATTGAATTTTCTGCAACCCCATACATATCAGTATATGCTTGCTGAGCAGCACCCAACCCCGGAGTATTAGTAACAGCACCAGATAAAATACCAACCATTGTAGGAATTGGAATACCTGTGATAAAATGAATAATCAAAGCAGTAACAACACCTAGAAAAACAATTCCACATGCCAACATGTTCAATGTTACTCCACCTTCTTTAAAAGAAGAGAAAAATCCAGGTCCAACCTGCATACCAACTGAGTACACAAATAAAATCAAACCGAATTCCTTGAAGAAATGCAACACTTCCGGATTCATTGTAATACCGAAATGCCCCATTACAATACCGACAAACAATACAAGCGTAATACCTAATGATACCCCAAAAATCTTTACTTTTCCTAATTGGATACCTAACGCAATTACAAATGATAATAATAAAACGGAGTGCGCTATGCCTTGCCCCCAAATTAAATCATTTACCCAATCCATATAATAAATATTAAAAAACTTAAATTCCTTCAATGAGGGCGCAAAGTTAACACTTAATTTTTGTTCTACCAATTTAATGATTAACTTTACCCCAATAATATATAAAGTATGAAACGACTAATCCTATTATTTATCTTTTGCCTGGTTATTTCAGTCAATTTCCCCGCAAATGCCAATGAACCTGTTGTAACTATCACAACTAATGTGGGAGTTATGAAAGCCAAATTATATAATAATGTACCCAATCATGTAAAACATTTTATAGCAAGAGCTCAGAAAGGAGAATATAATGGAACTCTTTTCACTCGTGTCATCAAAGACTTCATGATCCAGGGAGGGGCTCCCGATTCAAAAAACGCATCTCCTGGAGTTCGTATAGGATTCGGAGATAAAAGTGCTGAAATTCTTCCTGAATTACGCCCGGAATATTTTCATAAGAAAGGAGCTTTAGCTGCTCCACGACAGAATGACGATGTCAATCCGGAAAAGAAATCAGATATGTCGCAATTCTTTATTGTAGAAGGTAAAGTTTATCGAAATGGTGAACTTGATACGCTTGAAAGAATCAAAAATCAGAAAATCAGAAAAAAAGCTCTTGACTTATATTACCGTCCTGTCAAGGTTCAAATGCAAATGTTAAAGATGGATAATCCAAGAGAGTTTAACAAACGGGTTGTTGAAATTAATGCAAAAATAGATTCAATGATTCTGGCCACTCCCGGGCATCTTGTTTTTACAGAAGAACAACGAAAAGCTTACACTACAATTGGTGGCTGCCACCATCTGGATGGAATCTATACAATTTTTGGAGAGTTAACGGAAGGTTTTGATGTACTTGATCAGATTTCCGCACAGAAGACAGACAAGTATAACCGTCCTCTAAAAGATATCCGAATTATAAACATTAAAGTAGAGAATAATTAAATCATGCTGAAGAGAGATTTTATCATGGTTCAAATAGAAGAACTGGGTAAAGCTATTGCCCAGCTTGTTTTTAATCGACAAAACGGAAATAACAATAATGAAAATCCTGAAATAATCGGCAATATTTATCATTCCCTTAAAACAGATTTAAGCTTTTTACTAAGTCATACTCCAAAGGAGATAGAAGATGAATTAAATCAGGATGATGGCTGTGGATTACAAAGAATGGAACTGACAGCCAAAGTTCTTATTGAGGAAAGTTATCTATCAAGTATCCCAATACCGATATTAAATAAAGCACAGGAACTATTGTATTACTTACAAATTCATGATAATACATATTCGATAGAACGGATGATGCTGCTTCAGGAGATTGAACATGAAATAAACCGACAGAGCTAATATCACATTATTCACCAATGTGATATTGCTTCAGTTTATTATATAAAGTCTTTCGATCAATACCTAACATATGAGAAGCTTTAGTTTTATTATTCCCACATACTTCTAAAGCCTTACGGATTTTATCAATCTCTTCATTTTCACTTCGCAGATGCTCCACTAAAGGTTTTGCCTTTTCATTTTCTTTTAACTCATCAGGCAGTTCCGCCAATGTTATAAATTTGCCTTTAGCTAACAATGTTGCATAACGAATTACATTCTTCATCTGACGTAAATTACCAGGCCAGCTATATGCCTGAAATAATTTGATTGTTTCAGAATCAAATCCAATTACATCCTTCTTTAATTCGACATTTGCCAAATCCAAGAAATTATTAGCAAATAACATCAAATCCTCCTGACGTTCACACAGGTCAGGTATACGAATGGTAAATTCATTAATTCGATGATATAGGTCTTCTCTGAAATTGCCATCCTCTATTGCTTGTCGTAGATTTTCATTTGTGGCCGAAACTAAACGCACGTTAATAGGAATTTCCTGATTACTACCAATCGGACGTACCTTTCTCTCCTGCAGCGCACGTAATAGCTGAACTTGCACTTCGTATGTCAAGTTCCCTATTTCATCCAAGAACAAAGTACCACCTTGAGCCGCGACGAAAGCTCCGACTTTGTTATCTATTGCTCCAGTAAATGAACCTTTAACGTGACCAAAGAACTCTGAAGCTGCCAGATCTTTTGGAATAGCTCCACAATCTACAGCTACAAAAGGCGCTTTCTGTCGATTACTCTGCTCATGAATTCTCCGGGCAACATATTCTTTTCCTGTACCACTTGAACCATTAATCAAAACAGACATATCCGTTGGAGCAACCAAACGAACATGCTCGTACATCAATACAGCTGCAGGACTGACTCCTTCAATATATGGATTCGAAATAATTGTTGATTGTTTCTTTGATTGATTTTCTTTTAAGTCAATAGCCTTTTCTTCGGGAACGTCCAATATTTCCTTAATCTTGGCAAGTAGTTCCTCCGGATTGACAGGCTTTGATATATAATCCGAAGCACCTAATTTTATAGCCTGAACCGCCGTCTGAATATCAGCATGGCCGGTCATCATAATCAGTGCTATTTGAGGATAAGTTTTTTTCAACCATTTAAGCAAATCAATGCCATCTTGATCCGGCAACCTTAAATCAGAAAGAATTAACTGAAATGCTTTATTTTCGATACATTTCTTGGCTTCCTGAACAGATGTTAAAGTTTGAACATCAAAGCCTTTTCTTCCTAACCAGGTTTTTAACATCAATGAAAAAGTAATATCATCTTCTACTATTAAAATAGATGGCTGCATACAAATAAGTTTTTCTCTTGACAAAGATACAAATTATTATAAGATATAACCTATATATAATCCAATAGAATCACGTACATTTGTAAAACGAACTTAAATTCCATCTAAAATGACCATTCAACAATTAGAATACATATTGGCGATAAATAAATTTCGTCATTTTGCCAAGGCTGCTGAATATTGCAAAGTAACACAACCAACACTAAGTATGATGGTGCAAAAGCTTGAAGATGAACTAGGTCTAAAATTATTTGATCGTTCGTCACAACCGGTACGTCCAACTTCTGCTGGAGAAAAAGTTCTAGCCCAGGCTCAAAAAGTATTATATCAGGCATCACTTATTAAAGATATTGTAACAGAAGAAAAGGAATCAACTCAAGGATCTTTTTTACTGGCAGTACTTCCCACAATCGCTCCTTATCTTTTACCGAAATTTCTGCAACACATAGCAGAAGAACATACAGAATTAGACATTCGTATCCGTGAAATGCAAACCGGTCCAACTATTTCTGCTTTGAAAAAAGGAGAAATTGACGCAGCTATTATTGCAAACGAACCTGTTGAAGACGATCTACATGGAGAATTATTGTACTATGAAGAATTTTTTGGATATGTTTCCAAAAATGAACCTGTATACAAGTTAGATAAAATAAGAACTGCCGATATTAATGACGAACGTTTATGGCTTTTGGATGAAGGACATTGTTTCAGAGATCAGTTAATACGCTTCTGCCAAAGAGAAAAAGTAAAACTTCACCAGGCGGCATATCGTTTTGGCAGTTTGGAAACATTCATGCATATGGTTGAAGGAGGCTATGGCGTAACATTCATTCCAGAATTGGCTGCACTACAATTAAGTCAGGAACAAAAGGAATTAGTTCGTCCGTTTGCAATACCAAGACCGGCACGTGAAATTTATTTTGTTACCAGAAAAGATTTTATCCGTCATTCCATTTCCAAAATATTAATTGAACATATAAAGAATGCTGTTCCTAAAGAAATGCTTCGCTTAAGACCAGGACAAAAAGCAGTTTAAACAAATGATTCAGAACAACTTTCATGAATTATTTTAAATGGAATATATTTAACGATAAAACTTTTTTTGAATAAATAGTTAACTTTTTCTTGTTTTAAAGAAAAAATAACTAATTTTGTCCCAAGAAAAAAAATAAAAGAGAAACAAATGACTCGATTTAACTTTACATATTACTTTTATTACTTTTACTTTTATTGCAAGGTAAAGGCAGGAGTTTGTATGTAAAGAATTGATGTTGGTTATATGTCAATATATAATATGAAGTCCTGCCGGTTACGGTAGGACTTTTTTATTTTACACACTTCGAGTAAAGAGATTTTAAGAAAAGATTAACAATGGACAGAAAAGTAGCAATTCAAGGTATAGCAGGTTCATATCACGATATCGCAGCACATAAGTATTTCGAAAAGGATAATGTTGAAACAATTCCCTGTAACACTTTCAGAGATGTTATTAGCACAATAAAAAAAGATCCTTCAATATTAGGATTAATGGCAATAGAAAATACAATTGCTGGTAGTTTATTACAAAATCATGAACTTATACGTGAAAGCGGATTCAGTATCATTGGTGAATACAAATTACGTATTTCTCATTCTCTTGCAGCTCTGCCAGGCACAAAGATGGAAGATATTATAGAAGTGAACTCACATCCTATTGCTTTAATGCAATGTACCGAATTTCTAGATACACTTCCGAATGCCAAAGTAGTAGAAAAGGATGATACAGCCAGTAGTGCACGTTGGATTGCAGAAAACAAAATGAAAGGACATGCTGCTATTTGTGGCAAACTTGCTGCTGAAATATATAATCTGGAAATATTGGCAGAAGGAATCGAAACAAACAAACGTAACTTCACTCGTTTCTTGGCTATTGCTGACAGATGGACAGCTGATGAAATGCAAAGAAATGTTTTGAAAAACAAAGCCTCTATTGTTTTTGCCCTTCCTCATACAGCAGGAAGTCTATCCAAAGTTTTATCTGTTCTTTCTTTTTATGATATGAATCTCACAAAAATTCAATCACTTCCTATTATTGGTCGGGAATGGGAATATTTATTTTACATCAATCTGACTTTCATTGACTATACAAGATACAGACAAGCTCTTGATGCAATCAGACCATTAACAAAAGATTTAAAAATTTTAGGCGAATATGAAGAAGGAAGACAAGGTTTGTAATATAGTTCCAGCCGAACGAGTAAACAGCGTACAGGAATATTATTTCTCTAAAAAGCTAAAAGAAGTGGCAGAAATGAACGCCGCTGGAAAAAATGTCATAAATTTGGGAATTGGTAGCCCTGATCTACCTCCTTCTGAAAAAACTGTTGAAACTTTATGCCAACATGCTCGAAATACAAATGAACATGGTTATCAACCCTACATCGGTATTCCGGAATTGAGAAAAGCTTTTGCTGACTGGTATAAAAAATGGTATCAGGTAGATTTGGATTTTAAGACAGAAATACAACCATTAATTGGATCAAAAGAAGGTATCCTACATATATCTCTAGCTTTTCTAAATCCAGGTGATGGTGTTCTGGTTCCTAATCCGGGATATCCAACTTACAGTTCTGTAAGCAAACTCGTTCAGGCCAGATTGATTCCTTATGAATTAAAAGAAGAACTGAACTGGCAACCCGATTTCGAGGAACTTGAAAAGATGGATTTGTCTAATGTAAAAATCATGTGGACCAATTACCCGAATATGCCTACTGGTGCAAATGCAAGTATCGAGCTTTACCAGAAACTTGTTAATTTCGGGAAAAAACACAATATTATTATTTGCAACGACAATCCATATAGTTTCATTTTAAATGAACATCCAATAAGTATTCTCAGCATACCTGGAGCAAAAGATATTTGTATCGAGCTGAATTCCATGAGTAAAGCTCACAATATGCCGGGATGGAGAATGGCAATGCTAGCATCAAACAAAACATTCGTACAATGGATTCTTAAAGTAAAGAGTAATATTGATTCCGGCCAGTTCAAACCTATGCAGTTTGCGGCTGCCGAAGCTTTATCGGCAACGAAAGAATGGTACAACAAGATGAACGAAACATATAGAAATCGAAGAGCTTTAGCCGGCGAGATTATGAATTCATTAGGATGTACATATGATAAAAAACAAGTAGGAATGTTCTTATGGGGACGGATTCCTGAAACTTATAAAGGGAGCGAAGAATTAGCAGATAAGATATTATACAAAGCAAACGTATTCCTAACTCCAGGATTCATCTTCGGATCTCAGGGAAACAGATTTATTCGTATTTCCTTATGTAGCAATAATCAAATGTTACAAAAAGCATTAGACCGAATCCAAGAAGTTATTCGGTAATTTAACAACAAGTAAAAAATAATAAAATAAGATAGACATGGAAGAGATGAAATTTGAATCAATTTTACTGCCGGGTGTTGACGCACATCGCCCAATAGTAATAGCAGGTCCTTGTAGTGCAGAATCAGAAGAACAAGTAATGTCAACAGCTAAAGCTTTAGCTGCAAAAGGTATTAAAATTTTCCGTGCAGGAATTTGGAAACCCCGTACAAAACCCGGATGTTTCGAAGGTATTGGTACTGTCGGATTACCTTGGCTGAAACGAGTTAAAGAAGAAACCGGAATGTATACAGCAATCGAGGTTGCAACTAAAGATCATGTCTTTGAAGCGTTAAAAGCCGGTATTGATATACTTTGGATTGGAGCACGTACAACTGTTAATCCTTTTGCTGTTCAGGAAATTGCCGATGCTTTGAAAGGTGTTGATATTCCTGTACTAGTTAAAAATCCGGTAAATCCTGATTTGGAATTATGGATTGGAGCTTTTGAACGATTATATGGTGCAGGCTTGAAGAAATTAGGTGCTATTCACCGCGGATTCAGTACATACGATAAAAAGATCTACAGAAATCTTCCTTTATGGCATATTCCTATCGAACTTCGCCGCCGTATGCCAAATCTTCCTATTTTCTGTGACCCTAGTCATATTGGTGGTAAACGAGAATTGATTGCTCCTCTTTGCCAGCAAGCCATGGACTTAAGTTTAGATGGTTTAATGATCGAATCTCATTGCAATCCGGATGTGGCCTGGAGTGATGCAAAACAACAGATTACACCAGAAGTTCTTGATTATGTATTGAATCTTCTTGTGATTCGCGAATCAAATCAGACAACAGAAAATCTAAGTGCTCTTCGTCGTCAGATTGATGGTATTGACGAACAGGTTCTTGAATTATTTGCTAAACGTATGCGTGTTTCCCGTGAAATTGGTATGTATAAAAAAGAACATAACATGCCTATTCTTCAGTCACCTCGTTATAGCGAAATCCTTGAAAACCGCTCAGGAATGGGTGAAGAGATGGAATTAAGTACAGATTTCATCAAGAAGATTTTACGAATGATTCACGAAGAATCAATCCGTCAGCAAATGATTATCATGAACGAAAAACAATAAGAAAATAGAACAATGAAAATTCTTATTTTAGGTGCCGGTAAAATGGGTTCTTTCTTTTCAGATCTGTTGAGCTTCGACCATGAAGTAGCAGTTCTTGAAAATGATCCTCAGCGAATGCGTTTTATATACAATGTACTTCGCTTACAGAAAGCTGAAGAAATTCAGGATTTTGCTCCAGAACTAGTCATTAATTGCGTCACATTGAATCATACAATTGATGCTTTCAAAACTATTCTTCCATATCTGAAGCCCTATTGTATTATTTCTGATATAGCCTCTGTAAAGACTCATTTGAAAGAATTTTATGAATCCTGCGGTTTCCCTTATGTTTCAACTCATCCGATGTTCGGACCTACATTTGCAAACTTAGGCAACCTGCAAAAGGAAAATACAATCATTATTTCTGAAGGAGATCATTTGGGAAAGATATTCTTTAAGGATTTATATGACAAACTTCATCTGAACATCCATGAATATACTTTCGAAGAACATGACAGAGTGGTTGCTTATTCTTTAGGTATTCCTTTTGCTTCGACTATGGTTTTTGCTGCAACCATGAAACATCAGGATGCTCCGGGAACTACATTCAAGCGCCACATGAAAATAGCCAGAGGCCTTCTTTCTGAAGATGATTATTTATTGACTGAGATTCTATTCAATCCTCGAACACCTAAACAGATTGAACGAATACAGGAGGAACTGACGACTCTTCTCGATATCATTAAAAATAAAGATACAGAAGGCATCAAAAACTTCCTGACCAAAATTAGAAAGAATATAGAGTAATATACAATTCGGGCACGTAAAGACATCTTTACGTGCCCGTTTTTTATTATTCGAATTTAGACTGATTCCAGGTATAAACTTTAGGTTTGTCTTTCAAAATAGGTTTTAATTTCTTCTGGGTTTCTTTATCCAGATATTCCGGTGTTGTATAAATCTGAGTTAAAGTATTATCTTCCGGGCTCAATTTAAATTGAAACATCACCATATCCAATTGTGGAACAGATTCGATATAACTGAAAGATTTCTTATCGGCATCTTCACGAATAAACCATTCAGCCGGAACCAAGTTCAACATCTCGGAAGAATCCAGAGGTTTCCATTCCATAGTAAAGAATGAAATTTTACTATCCGCTACTGGACCTCTCATCGTTTCAACCTGACAAATAATATGCGTATCGTTGACCAACGGAAGCATCTTCATTTCTAATGTAGAACGTTCTGTCAATTGTAAAAAAATATAATCAGAGGTCAGTTTTTTCAATGAAGTAAAACCGCCCATCTTATTCTGTAAACGCGCATCCTTGTCTGAAAGATACATGTCAACCAGCGCCTTCCGTCCATCATCTTCCAAGTGTGGAAGCAGATCTTTTGGCATATTCATAAATGCGGTCGACAAATCCTGAGCACGCAACGGACTCAGACAGAATAAAAATAAAATATAAAAAGCTATTCGTTTCATATAATCAAATTCTTTTATCTTGTTCCTAAATATAAGAAAACCATACCGATCAATACCAATAATAAATCGATGGCTTTGTTCTTCAAATTCTTTTCATGGAAGAAAAGGGCTCCGGCAGCAAAGGTAACTAAAACATTACTTCTTCTAATCATAGAAACAATTGAAATCATTGAATCAGGATCACTCAATGCATAAAAATAAACCCAATCGGCTATACACAAAAAGACCGAAATAAAAATAATATTCCATCTCCACTCAAAAGGAGTTGTTTTCTTTCTCCGAGGATACCACAAAAACAAAAGGATAAACAGCATGATAATGCATTGATATACATTAAACCATACTTGTACTGTCATTACATCCAGACTTTTCATCAAATACTTGTCGTATAAACCACTTAACGAACCAAACATAACCGACAATACCGAGAAATAGATCCATTTATTATGCGTAAACCGAATACCTTCCTTTTTCCCAGATGATGATAGCAGATAGAATGAAGCAACAGCAAAGGCTACACCAATCCACTGATAAAGATTCAATCGTTCGCCAAAGAGTAATAATGCTCCTATCAGAGTAAGAACCGGCTGAGTCGCTTTGATTGGTCCGGATATGGTAAGAGGCAAATGTTTAAGAGCGAAGTATCCAAAGATCCAGGCAGACAAAACAATAATGGCTTTTACCAACACCAGCAGATGTGTTTCTAACGGAACTTTTGGTACGTAGAACAATGTATCATCCAACACATCGGTTGTATACGACAAACATATAAAAGGTAAAAATATCAGGCTACTGATCAATGTATTGAAAAACAATACAGGAATGACAGCATTCCCGTTGAGTGAAAGTTTCTTGTTTACTTCATAACAACCCAACAAAAATGCAGATAAAAAAGCTAAAACTACCCACATAATTATATCAACTTTTAAATAAACAGTTCTTTCGGATAATCCACATCAACCAGATATAAAGCATGGCCCGGAACAGAAGTTCCAGCCTTACAACGGTCTTTCATTTCAATCACTTTACGGAATCCTTCAATTGTCAATTTCCCTCGTCCTACTTCAAGCAAGGTTCCAACAATAGCTCGAACCATATTACGAAGGAAACGATCAGCCTTGATGGTAAAAACCCAGACATCTCCCTCCTGTTTCCAACCAGCTTCGTAAATATGACAGTTATTCGTCTTTACATCCGTATGTAATTTACTGAAACTTGTAAAATCAATATATTCAAACAGCACTTTACAAGCTTCGTTCATTCGTTCGAAATCCAGTTTCCCAAAATAGCGATAAGCTAATTCGTAATTAAACGGATCTTTTTGCATTGTTACATAGTACTTATATGTACGGGCTGTTGCATCAAAACGGGCATGAGCATCCGGACGAACCGGAACTATTTTATATATGGCAATATCCTTGGGAAGCAATCTGTTTAACTTATCAGTCAGAAAAGGAAGGTTCTCAATCGGACTCTCCATATCAAAATGAGCGACCATCAGCCTGGCATGTACTCCGGCATCAGTTCTTCCGGCACCAACAATAGAGACAGATTGTCTTAATATAGTCGAGAGAGCCTCTTCAATACATTGTTGTACGGTTATTCCATTTGGCTGAATCTGCCAGCCGCAGAAAGATTTTCCGTTATAACCTAAATAAATAAAATATCTGTTCACGCTAAAAAGCTTGTTTAATAGTACTTTATAATTTCATATTCTATATTCAGGTACAAAGGTACAAAGAATTATCCCGGTTATAATATCAGAAAGAATAAAATCGAAACTTTTAAACCTCTTAGGTCTTCTATAAACTTTTTTGACATTTTCAAGATGAACATTCTCTAACATTTTCATCCATTTTCGGGCTAAAAAGTAACTTTATAATCTTTTTTTGAGCAAAAGGATAACATGCATTTTCTAAAAATTTCTCTTTAAAACAAAAATCTTCTGTTTTTGACCGTTATTT
>JAHHQS010000290.1 GCA_020026285.1 Parabacteroides sp.
GGTTATATATATGTCTATGGGATTATTTGGTATATTTAGAGGAATGTTTGATTCTAATATATTTGCTGCATTGTATGATTTCATAGAATTACGTTATAGATCTGCTTGTACTGGTTTTATGTTAATGTTTGCTTTTATTATAGGTTCTATGTCTCCTTTCCTCCTAGGTTTATTAAAACCTGTATTGGGATTATCTAATGGTTTAGCAATGTTATCATTTATTTATTTATTTTCTGCATCTTGTTTGTTAATAGTGATTTGTTTTACTTTTAAAAATGATTATAAAATCTCATTGGAGTAATAGTCTTTACATTATTTATAATATCATTATTGTCCAATAAAAGTTGGCTAATAGGTCTTTGATATAATTGAAATACAGTCTTTCAAGTTGCGCTTTGAAATGAAACGTATTTGTCTTGGAACATAGCAGCTATTTGTATTAGACTTAGACTTCAAAGTTGCAAAATCAAGTCCGTTTCATTTTTTTTAAGACCATGTAATTGACTATATTTAAATGATTTAAAATAACTTTTTATCCACTTTTACGGGACAGTAGTGATATGAATTGATTCATTAATTTACAATAGTAGTGATTTAATTAAATCATTTATGTGATCTGTTAAGAATCAAAACTTCTTTTATCAAAATCTTATCGGATCATTTACTGTTTGTTTTTTATTCTTCAAATCATAATTCAGTCAATGACTCTAAAATGAGGGAATTATGTTCTAAAACATGAAAATCATAAATAAAGTTAAAGAAAAGCCTTTTTTTTGACTGAAATGATGCTGTATAACATAAAACCACTATATTTGCATCGTGTTTTTCATGGTATTAGATTTAAGGTTAACAATTGAGATTGGGTTGTCGTGAGACAGCCTTTTTTCGTTTTTATACCCTTCCTTTTTCTTCATGATTTTATGGGATAAATTGATATATATGTTGAATTTGATAACTAAAGCTCCTCTACTCCTCTCCTATTGAAAATTGGAAGAATCGTAGTTTTATTTCTAATAAAATTTGTACATTTGATATCAGATGAAACTTGTTTTGTTTGTTGTTTCATCTTCGTTAATTGTTCCTTTAATCGATAGAATTATGATGACATTATTTAGAAAGAAGAGATCTTATTTATGGATGTTCTTGGCAGCTTGTTTGATACTGAGTTGTACTGAAAAGAAAAACACTTTTGATGATCAAATTACAGAAAATAAATCTCCCCGTATTATAAACATTGTCAATTTTATTCGTCAGACAGACTATCGTTTGGATAATTCTGATTCATTGATGTTTATAACAGTTGAAAAACAATTGGAACTTGTTAATAAATATCATCTTCCTACCACATTTCTACTTCAGTATGATGCGTTGATTAATCCAGCATATCAGCAATTATTAAAGAAACAATTGAATAAAGATTCTGAAATTGGAGGCTGGTTTGAGATTACTCAGCCTCAGGTGGAAGATGCCGGAATGAAATGGCGCGGGAATCATTCATGGGATCCGAGAGCCAATATCGCTTTTAGTACAGGTTATACACCCGAAGAGAGAGAAAAACTGGTCGATGTATATATGAAGAAGTTTAAAGAAATTTTTGGTCAGTATCCTGAATCGATCGGTTCTTGGTATATTGATGCTCATTCTTTAAATTATATGTACGAGAAGTACGGAATTAAAGCTTCCTGCAATTGCAAGGATCAGATCGGAACTGATGGTTATACGTTATGGGGCGGTTATTGGAACCAGGCTTATTATCCAAGTAAATTGAACGGTTATATGCCGGCTCAGCACGCAGATGCTCAAATACAGGTACCTGTTTTTAGAATGTTGGGAAGCGATCCAATTTATCAGTATGATGATGGTCTGGGATCTGAACGTCAGGGTGTCATTTCATTGGAGCCTGTATATAAACATGCAGGAATGAATCGGGAATGGGTGGATTACTTCTTTAAATCGATTGTCGATCAGCCATGTCTGGCATTTAATTATGCACAGGCTGGTCAGGAAAATTCTTTTACCTGGCGCGCCATATATAAAGGATTGGAAATGCAGATGCCGATTATTGATTCACTTCGACAAATAAATAAAATTCAGGTACAGACTTTGTCAGAGTCTGGTAAATGGTTTAAGGAGAAATATCCAACAACGCCATCAACCGCAGTAACGACTATGGATGATGTACGAGAGCAAAATAACAAAACTATATGGTTCAACAGCCGATTCTATCGTGTCAATCTGCTTTGGAGAGACCAGTCCTTCAGTTTCCGTGATATTCATTTGTTTGATGAACGATTCAAGTCTGATTATGTAGACGAGGCTGGAAATGGTAGTCAGTTCTTCTTCTATACCTTGCCATTAGTGGATGGTTATCTGTGGAGTACACCGGAAGATCGTGCTGGATTGCAGATTATAGCTCATCAGCCATCGGGAAAGACTGAAATAGTCCAGCTAAAAGCTCCAAAAGTGACAGAGTCTGATCTGCAGACATTGGAGGTCGTTTGTGAAGATTTGAATAATCACGTCTTCAGGATGATTTTTAAAGAAGAAACTTTTGAAGTAATTTGTGATACTGATGATAAAAATTTCAAGTGGTCGTTGGATTTACATACGGCGGAACATATTAATTTACCATTTGAGGAGATATCAGATCATGAAATAAAAGCAAAGTTTAAAGATTTCGAATATGTGATTCGTTGTGAAATTGGAAAAATGGAAGCATTAAAAGAAAATGCTTATCGTTTGAATCCGTTATCTAATAGAATCCAGATAAATTGTACGAATGGACGAAAATAAGTAGATATTTATCAATAAATAGAGATGAAAAGAAGATCTTTTATGGGACTAGCTCTTTCCAATCTGGTAGGTATGGGACTTCCTTCAGACGTGATTGCTTCTGAAAGTATAGCAAATACTTCAGGTTTGAAAGTTCGTTTTTTAGGAACAGGAGCAGCAGATTGGAATGGTAAGAATGAGATTGGAGAACAACGGCGTTTTTCGAGTATTTTACTTGATGATC
>JAHHQS010000291.1 GCA_020026285.1 Parabacteroides sp.
CATCTCCACCAAAATAAAAAGAACAGGCCTTGTGCCTGTTCTTTTTATTTTTATCAGCAATCGGAAAGGTACTCGAAATCGCTTCGTCCATGTTGCAGCGATTGCACTTGTGCAGAGCGTAACGGACATAAAATCGCGAAGATTTGCCCGTAGACTTAATGAAACTTAGATTTTTATAAAACAAGGGCAAATGACCTTCCGAAGCGCAGCTTCGGGTTACCGCCATCTCCACCACCGGACAGCGTCCTCTTGCCCTTCGCGTTCGGATGGTGTTGTAAATAGGTTATAAATATTAAAAAAAGCATTGATATAGGAAATAAATATGATATAATGTAAAAAAGCAATATATTTTGTAAAATAATATTTTGCAAGCTCTATATAAGGATGAAAGCATAATGATCAGTTTTCAAAAACAAAAGCAACTTATCGAAAACAATAAAAAAATATCTAAACTTTTACAAGAAAATGAAAATATCTTAAGAAAAGAAGGCTACAATCCACCTGTAAAAAACTTTTCTTTATCACAGCAACAAAAAATCAAAATTCCCTCAGGCTATATACGAACAGTTACAAAGTTTAATCAAAAATACCACTTAGTCGAAATATTTCCAAACAGAGAAACAAGACATAATGTCACATATGCATTAGAAGTATCTGATCTATTTAACTTTATTTTTAATCGTACCAACATTTGGGGATCTGTTTCAGTAATTTTATACAAATTAGCAATTGTAAATCTTGTATCAATTATAGAAGCAATTATATTGGAAGCCACAAACAATATTTGTTATCAAGCCAGTTCCTGTGAAAAAACAAAAAAATGTTCTTATCACTTCACAAAAAGTGAAAGAAATAACGCGAGAAAAGCACTAGAAAAGCTCACCCTCTTAAACATATTAGATTATGACGAAGTCGAACTTGCAAGATTACAAGAAATAATTGATTTAAGAAATCGTATCCACATCAGACTCACAAATGGCAATGAAATGAAGCGAGCAGACTATCATTTTCATCTTTATAATGAAGTTATTCTTTTTCTTCAGTCCATCGATGAACAAATATATACAAATGCAGTTCCGCTTTATCACTGCAATACTATAGGTTAGCAAAATATTTCTTATTGAAAATTACGCCTGCTATAAATTGGAGGAAACAAAATGGCTGTTCAATTAAGCTCCTCGTATTTACACAGAAGTTATCAACTTTTAGCAAAACTTAGTCCCAAAGAAATGACAGATAAGGAGGCCTTCGAACGAGCAAGCAATATAGTTTATGAATGGGCAAAGCACAAATTTTCAAAGATCTTTCGTCAGATGCCATCTAAGAAAACAAGCTTTAAAGACAATCGCGATGGCAACGAAATTGGTGTTATTTACGAATCAACTCAAGGATGTTTTATTTTTCGCGGTGTTCATCCAGACGTTTCTGTTCCTGGAAGAATGTGGATAATCGATATACAAATATGTAAAGCAGAAGAAAGTTATTGGTTTGCAATTAGGTTATCTGCAACATCCTTACACACCTGCACCGAAGTTGTACCATTAAGTCGTCCTGGATTTGTATCCTTTATAATTGAAAACATTGGGATATCAGATGTATTCCAAATTTCAAAGACTAGCAATTTACTATCATCATCAGAAGATGTGGATGACTTTTTGAAATTCCTTGAAAATCCAGAACGCCGTTTGCCTGTGGTCTTAATAACACCACTTTCTCATATTGAAAGCAATGAGAAAAGGTATATGATGAGTCCCACGCAAATCTCAAAAGATTTATCAGGAACGGCACATGTATTTCATATCACATCAGATGCAAATGAATATTTAACGGAATGCGTCGGAAAAGAATGGTCTGTCTTTAATGGTGCAGTTCGAACATATTACCCTGGACTTTCATTTGAAGAGTCAGATTATTACCAGCATCCACTTTGTACTTGTAGCCGCATTTACATACGGAATACAATAGGGAGTTCTGATCCTGATTTATGTATGCATGAAATCGAAGACTATATCCGCAAATATACTGTAACGCAACGTATTCCATGGGAAGAAAAGCAAATTGACTTTTATTTAACTGCTTATCAAAAATATCTACAAAATCAGAGAAATGCAACAAATAATTCTTATAATGACTTGTGTACCTCTTACGAAGCGCAAATCGCACAAATTGAAAAACAAGCCAAAGAAAATCTAGCATTGGCCGACTCTTATTCCAAAGACTGTGAAGAGTATAACAATCAAATTGATTTTCAGAAACAGGAAATCAATAAATTAAAAAATTTGGTTTCTACTCTTCGTTTTCAGCTTAAAGAAGCTACATCCGGGAAAAGCGAAGAAATTCCTGAAGATGGAAGCTATACCGAAATAGAAGACTGGATAAGTAACTATTATCCTGAGAAATTAATTATACTGCCTAGAGCCGTACGCAGTTTAAAAAATGCCAATTATATAGATAGTGCATTGGTATATAAGTGCCTTAAGCTACTTGCAACCTCTTATTATGACTATTGCACCGGTGCAATTAGTTATGAAGATTTTACTGTTGAATGTAAAAAAGTAGACTCTAGTTTAGAGGAAAGAGGCGCAATTACTGACGTTTCTGCAGGCATGTATGGTGATACCTATTATGTACAGTATAGGGGAAAAAAATGGAAATTAGAAAGGCATCTAGCAAAGGGAATTAATAAAGATCAACGATATTGTTTACGAATTTATTTCTTTTGGGACGATGAAAATCAAACAATTGTAATTGGAGATTTACCACACCATTTGAACACTAGTGCAACATAATAGTAGACTTCGCAACGCCTCCTACATTTACAAAAAAACAGCAAGCTTTCTATTATGCCTGCTGTTTTTTTTGATTTCTTTCGTTTGGCAGTTCGGCTCTCCCCTTACCGCCCGAAATTTCAGAAACCCTTATTTACCGTCTTCGTTTTTGCCATGTCTTTTCTGAAAAATAATCTCTGCCAAAGTTTGAACAAGGAGGAGAAGAG
>JAHHQS010000292.1 GCA_020026285.1 Parabacteroides sp.
AAATTCAAAATAGACCTCAAAGATTCCAGCTCATGAAGACCATTGATCATTTGAACCAATGTTATGGCTTGAAGACTGTGCATCTTGCCATTGAAGGTAAAGAGCATCAGGCCTGGCATAACAAGAGCGAGTTCAAAAGCGGCAACTATCTTACTGATATAAAAGAAATCTTGACGATAAATATCTAAATAAGCCGACTAACCTACATAATCTTCATTATAAATGAGAACAAATGTTATCGGCTCGTCTTTTTTGAAGCGAAGATCCATCTACCACCATTACTTGGCCCTTCATGAATCAAGATTTCATTGAGCTCTTCAATGTCCCTTTTTATGGTTCTTACTGACGAATCCAACTTATCTGCCATTTCTGAAATGGATATGCTTGGATTTTCTTTCACAAGTTTGATTATACCTTGTTTACGCTTATTCTTTTTCTGCTCTGCCTTTTTATCAGATTTAGAATTGCCTATGTAAATAGCCAGTTCATCATCGTCCAATTCGTCTTTAGTGCCATTTTCAGCATTTTTTGGTGCCAATTGCTCTGTTTTAGTGCCACTTTCTATATCCTTTGGTGCCATTTCTGAATTTTCAGTGCCAGAAATAGAGCTTTGTGGGGCCGATACATCCATATAAGTAATGGAGAATATGAATTGGGTTCCGTTATTAATCTCCACCTTATAATTAGGATAATAAAGAGGAGCATACCGTAAAATGTTACGAGTTCCAGAACCCATATCTTCAACCCATGAGAGTTCATGGAACACTCGTACAAGCAGTGGATTTTTAGTATAATTATCAAGCTGTGTCAAGCTTAATTCTCCCTCTGGTATTTCCGGATGTAATCTTGTCGGATTTTTGGTAACAACTCGATCCTTGAAAACATGATAGAAACAAGCATAGCCACTACTATAATCTGAATGTACACATAGGTTTGCTACAATCTCCCTGAATAATTCCCATCGTAAATCTTCACGCTGAGTAGTTCCTGCAGGTAGATAAAATTTATCCGGCAAATAACGTTCTGTAAACTGAGAAAGTTGATTATACACATTAATCAAATTACATCTCAATGTGCGTCTATCATCATAACGATTTGGGAACTTAGAAATATCAGAATATTCGTCGTATGTACACATGTGAAAGAAAGCTTCAAATCTGTACCTTGGCATATACTCTGCTATGGAATCCTCTTTACCAAACAATATCAGTGCAGCATATTTCAATCGTAGTTGATTATTCTGTTTATCACGAACTGCCAATCTGGTACTTACAAGTATTTCTTCATCTGATATTTGAATCCATGGATGTTCGGGCTTCTTAACTGCTAAAATGTTTCTACAAAACTGAAAGGTAGAATGATCCAAATCTTCAACGCTAAGACCTTCAACGACTTTTTCTTCAAATAGATGCGGATTCTTACGCTCAAATAAAGACAAAAGCAATTCGGGAGAATCTGAGACATCAATGTCCGCATCACCATTTCTATCCCAATACCTTCCTTTGTACCTGTAAACATACTGTCCACATGGGATATCCAGAAGGATAACATCTTTACCATCGATATTTAGAATTTCGGGTGTAAAATATGGTGATGGCAGGAAGAGTTCTTGATTTTTTATAGCATTAATAATATTCTTCTTTAAAATATCTATTCTTGAAGGATTTACACCACATATATTACCGTCATCGTCTACACCAACTAATATATGCCCTCCTGTATGATTTAGAAAAGAACATACTGTCTCATAGAGAGAATCAGAAATGTCTTCATAACAGGTTTTATACTCGACTTGAATACCTTCTCCCTGCTTAGCTAAATTGATAAAATTTGTTTCTGACATATCCTGCACTTCTTAAATTATTCTTTATTCTCGTATTTATCCAGGTACTCCTTCATTGCTTCATTTACAATGTCTTTTAAGGACATATTTTTTTCAATAGCCAAATATTTCATGCGTGTATGAATACTCTTGTCAATTACAAAATTGCAATGTACCGGTTTCTCTTTTTTCTCAGAAGAGGATGAAGATGCATTATGTGTTTCTTCTTTTTTGGCTGTTGAAGTTGGTGAAAGAAGACCGTTAAGGCCTCCTTTCATGCTATTTTTTAATTGATCACTTTTGCTCATAGTGTTATTATTTAAGTTTCATAACCTCTTTCGCCAATGACATGTAGTCCATGGCACCATTGCTGTTTTTATTATATTCAAATATATTCTTACCATTGATTGGTGCTTCTGCCAATGATACATTGTCTCGAATAATGGTGTTAAACACTTTGTCGCAGAAAGAATCTTTGATTAACTCCGAAACACTTTTGTTGAGAGTCTTTCTACCATCAAATTGGGTAATTACAATACCACCTATTTTAAGGTTGGAGTTCAAACGTTCTTGAACCAGATTAACTACATTCATAATTTTCGCCATACCTCTCATTGCAAGGAACTGAGCTTGTACCGGAATAATAATGTACTCTGCAGCAGTAAGGGCATTTAAAGTCAATAAGCCCAATGAAGGAGGACAATCAATCAAGATATAATCGAACTTGGAAGAATCATCATATTTATTGATAAGTCCTTTTAAAATCATTTCTCTTCCTGGCTCATTGATAAGCTCAGATTCAGCTGCTGACAAATCCAAACATGACGGAACCAAAGTGATACCGCTAGCAGTTTTAATAGCCGGTAGTGGATATTCTCCTTTCATTGCACCATATATGGTTTTCGGTTCTTCGATGGAATATCCAAACGATTCAGTTAGGTTTGCCTGTCCATCAAGATCAATGACCATAACACGTTTTTTCTTCTGCTGAAGAGCTGCAGCGAGATTGATAGAAGTGGTTGTTTTACCCACCCCACCCTTGTGATTTAATATTGCAATTATCTTTGTCATAACGAATTAACTTATATACAAAGATACGAAATAATTAGTAAATACTACTATTAGTAACAATATATTTTACTATATATAGTATATTAGTATT
>JAHHQS010000293.1 GCA_020026285.1 Parabacteroides sp.
TAGATATTCGTAATGAAATCATGCGTATTTTTATGGATATGGAAGAAAGTGAAGTTAGTAAGATTTTTAATAACGATGACTTTGGGTATTGGAATGTAACTGTAGAAAGACCACTTCGTTTAAGGGTATTACCAGAACGCATTATTCCTGCTGGCACTTTCAAAAAAGAAGAAGAACAAAAAATAGTTGAAGAAGCTATTGCAAAGGCAGCTAAAACAGCACCACTTGATGATTGGACTGCTTTTGCAAAAGTCACAAAATTAAAGAAGACACAGCTAAATAAAGTCCGTCCGTTTATTACAGAAAAGGACATGACAGCAAAAGCTGTTGATGGCGAAGCAGATACTGAACTTCGAGACACAGAAAATATTCCGTTTAACTACGAGGGCGGTATTGATGGATTTATGGAAAACGAAGTGCTTTCTTATTCACCGGATTCCTATATTGACGAAAAGAAAACACAGATCGGATACGAAATCAGCTTTACTAAATATTTCTACAAGCCTGTAGAACTTCGTGAAATGAAAGATATTATGGAAAGCTTGTCTGCTTTGGAAAAAGAAGCAGATGGTATGATGGCTGAGATTATGGGAGGGATACAATAATGCAAATATATCCTGAACAAAAAGATTCATCAGTAAAATGGCTTGGTAATATTCCTAGTCATTGGGACTGCAAAAAAATAGGAACTTTGTTTACTGAACGAAAAACAAAAGTATCTGATAAAGACTATCCGCCTTTATCTGTTGCGAAAATTGGAGTTGTACCACAGCTTACAACAGCAGTAAAAACAGACGCCGGTGACAACAGAAAACTTGTATGTGCAGGAGATTTTGTTATCAATAGTAGGTCTGATAGAAAAGGGTCTTGCGGTGTTTCTGAGCTTGATGGTTCAGTATCTTTAATTAATATTGTGCTTACTCCAAGAAGTAAGTGGAATGGACGATATGTACATTATTTACTAAGAAATCATACATTTTCAGAAGAGTATTATCGCTATGGACGTGGTATAGTTGCAGATTTATGGACAACAAGGTATAGCGAAATGAAAAATATTCTTCTCCCTGTTCCCCCACACACTGAGCAGAACCAAATTGTACGTTTCTTGGATTGGAAAGTTTCGGGAATAAATAAGCTGATAAATATTAAGAAGAAGGAAATTGAAAAAATCACGGAGTTAAAGAAAACTGTGATAAACGATGCTGTAACACATGGATTAAATCATAATGTTTCTATGAAATACAGTGGCGTTGAGTGGTTGGGAGATATTCCTGAACATTGGTCTATAATAAAACTTCGTCAAATTTTACATCCATTCAGCGAAAAGAATCATGCAGACTTACCACTTTTGTCTGTAGTTCGTGAACAGGGTGTAATTGTTCGTGATGTTGAAGATAAGGAAAGTAATCACAATTATATCCCCGATGATCTTAGCGGTTATAAGATGGTGAAAAAAGGTCAGTTTGCAATGAATAAAATGAAAGCATGGCAAGGTTCATATGGAGTTTCTGATTATACAGGAATTGTAAGTCCAGCTTATTTTGTTTTTGATATTGACTTTAAGAATTTGGAATATTTTCATTATGCAATTAGAAGCAAGGTTTATGTTAATTTCTTTGCCCAAGCTTCAGATGGAATTCGTGTAGGACAGTGGGATTTATCAATGAACAAGATGAAAGAAATACCTTTTATTGTTCCTCCTGCTGAAGAACAACAAGCAATTATAGAATACATTCCAAAAGCCATCGAAAAATATGAAGCTGCAATAATAAAAATTCAAGAAGAAGTAGATGTTCTTCATGAACTTAAGAACCGTTTGATTTCTGATGTAGTAACGGGTCAAATGGATGTTCGTGATGTAGAAATTCCTGAATATGTATTTGAAGATGAATCATCAGATTTAAGTGAAGATGATTTTGAAGTTGAAGTAACCGAAGAGGAGGATTAATCTATGGCTTTTACAAATACAAAAGAAAATGGTTTAGAGTCTTTAATTGTAAAATGGCTTGTAGAACACAATGGTTACGAGCAAGGTACTAATGCGGATTATAACCGAGATTATGCTATTGATGAAACTCGCTTGTTCCGTTTTTTAGAAGATACTCAACCGGATTCCTTAGAAAAATTAGGCGTATTCCAAGCTGAAGTAAAAAAGAGACAGTTCTTGAACCGCTTGCAAGGTGAAATTGCTAAACGAGGCATTATTGATGTGCTTAGAAACGGTGTAAAAATATACCCGGCTAATCTCATTATGTTCTATCTTACACCGACAGAAAACAATGCTAAGGCGAAAGAAATGTATGAAAAGAATATTTTCAGCGTTACTCGTCAGCTGATGTATTCTAACGATTCGACAAGACTTGCTCTTGATATGTGCGTCTTTATTAACGGACTTCCGGTAATCACATTTGAGCTTAAAAACCAGCTAACAAAACAAGATGTTGAAGACGCAGTACAGCAATATAAAACAGATCGTGACCCACGAGAACTATTATTCCAATTTAAGCGTTGTATGGTGCATTTTGCATTAGATGATGCTCGAATTAAATTCTGCACAAAGCTTGATGGAAAGAACAGTTGGTTCTTGCCTTTTGATAAAGGTTATAACGACGGAGCCGGCAATCCGCCAAATCCAGACGGAATAATGACAGATTATTTGTGGAAAGAAATTCTTACAAAGGATAAGCTTAGTCGTATTATCGAAAACTATGCTCAGGTTGTAGTTGAAGAAGACCCTGAAACTAAGAAGAAAACTGTTAAGCAGATATTCCCACGTTATCATCAGCTTGATGCAGTTGAAAGCTTGCTTGCAGATGTGAAAGCTAATGGAATTGGAAAAAAATATTTAATTCAGCATAGTGCCGGTTCAGGTAAATC
>JAHHQS010000294.1 GCA_020026285.1 Parabacteroides sp.
CAGCTCTACCTTCGGCATGTCCATTACCAAAGGTGTAAACTCTTTTTGTTTCCATAAATGAGAGATTTAAGTTGTTAAATATATAATGTTATTTTCCTTCTTTTTATAAAAAATTTATAATTATAAGGGATCAAAATAGGAGTTTATTGTGTTTTTCTTCATTTTGACGTGACAAAGCTATAGTATATTTTCAATATAACAAATATAAATTGCATATTTTAGAACATATTTTGCAATGTCGATATTACAAAATACATTTTTCGGAAAACATGCCCTTATCTTAAAAAAAACTATTAAATTTGTACCCAAATTGGTTTTATTTAAAAAGAACGTGGCAAGAAAGAAAAAAGAACTTCCTTTACTGGAAAAGGTCACTATTACAGATGTAGCAGCCGAAGGTAAAGCTTTGGCTAAAGTAGATGACCTAGTGGTGTTTGTACCGTACGTGGTACCCGGTGATGTAGTTGATCTACAAGTTAAGCGTAAAAAGAACCATTATGCAGAAGCGGTGGCCGTAAAATTTTACGAGAAATCGCCTATGCGTACTGAGCCATTCTGCCAGCATTATGGCGTATGTGGCGGTTGTAAATGGCAGTGTCTGGCTTATGAAGACCAGATTAGATATAAGCAGAAACAAGTATTTGACAATCTAACGCGCATCGGAAAGATTGAACTTCCGGAATTTCGTCCTATCATGGGATCTGAAAAAACGCGCTTTTACCGCAATAAATTGGAATTTACTTTCTCTAATAAGCGTTGGCTGACAGAGGAAGAAGTTAAGCAGGATGTGAAATATGATCAGATGAATGCTGTAGGTTTCCACATCCCTGGTGCTTTTGACAAGGTGCTGGCTATTGAAAAATGCTGGTTGCAGGATGATATTTCTAACCTTATCCGTAATGCGGTACGTGATTATGCTTATGAGCATAATTATTCTTTCTTCAACTTGCGTTCTCAAGAAGGATTGCTTCGTAACATGATGATTCGTACTTCTTCTACAGGCGAACTCATGGTTCTGATGCAGTTTAAAGTGGTAGATGATAATGACAAACAGATGATGATGGAAATGTTGCAATATGTTGGCGACACATTCCCTGAGATTACTTCGCTTATGTATGTTATAAATAATAAATGTAACGATACTATTGGCGACTTGGATGTTGAGGTCTTCAAGGGTAATGATCACATCTTCGAAGAAATGGAAGGTCTCCGTTTCAAGGTCGGTCCAAAATCTTTCTATCAGACAAACTCTGAACAGGCATATAATTTATATAAGGTAGCACGTGAATTTGCAGGTTTAACCGGCGACGAATTGGTATACGACCTTTATACTGGTACAGGTACTATCGCTAACTTCGTTTCACGCCAAGCTAAAAAAGTTATTGGTATCGAATATGTGCCAGAGGCTATCGAGGATGCTAAGGTAAACTCTGAAATCAACGGCATTAAGAATACATTATTCTATGCAGGCGATATGAAAGATATGCTTACTCAAGATTTCATCAATCAGCATGGTCGTCCTGACGTAATCATTACAGACCCTCCTAGAGCTGGTATGCATCAGGATGTAATCGATGTATTGTTGTTTGCTGCTCCAAAACGTATCGTGTATGTAAGCTGTAACCCTGCAACTCAGGCTAGAGACTTACAATTGCTGGATGGTGCATATCGCGTAACAGCGGTACAGCCAGTAGATATGTTCCCTCATACTCACCACGTAGAAAACGTAGTATTGTTAGAAAAAAGATAAGTCATTAAGCTAAAGACTTGAAAATGGAAAATAGAAACAGAAATAACGGTCGACGTCTGCAGGCGCGTTCCGCTTCAAAATACACAGAATTCAATGTGACTGAACCTGCCGAACTGATGAGTTTTCTGATGAAGAAAATGGATGGCATCAGTCGTACTCGTGTTAAGGCATTGCTTTCGAATCGTGTAGTATTGGTTAATAACAACATTCAGACTCAATACAATTTTGCGTTAACGCCAGGCATGAAGGTCCAAGTAAGCAAAGCGAAGAATAATCATGAGTTCAGACATAACATGATGAAAATTCTGTACGAAGATGCTTATATTATCGTTATCGAAAAGAAAGAAGGATTGTTGTCGGTAGCTACAGAAAGACAGAAAGAGCGTACTGCTCAACATATCTTAAATGAATATGTAAAGCGTCAGAACCGTGGCAATCGTGTTTTTGTAGTTCATCGTCTCGACCGTGAAACATCTGGTATCATGATGTATGCCAAGGATGAAAAAACCCAACATACACTCAGAGATAACTGGCAGGATATCGTTTACGACCGTCGTTATGTGGCTGTCGTGAATGGAGATATGGAAAAAGACAGAGGTACAGTAAGATCTTGGCTGACCGATCATACTTTCTATGTAAGTTCATCGCCAGAGGATGATGGCGGACGTTTGTCTATTACCCATTATCGTACCATCAAGAGAGCAAACGGCTATTCGTTGGTCGAATTGCAGCTTGAAACTGGTAGAAAAAATCAGATTCGCGTTCACATGCAAGAGTTGGGCCATCCTGTAATTGGTGACGAACGATATGGTTGTGAAGTCAATCCTTTGAACCGACTAGCTCTACATGCTTTTAAACTCTGCTTCTATCACCCTGTAACAGGTGAAAGAATGGAATTTGAAACTCCATACCCTGGTAATTTCAAGAACTTAATGCTGAAAAAATAAAGTTCTTTCGGAAGGTGTGCAATACTTCAATAGATATTGATGGATATTGATAAAACTGGAGTTGTTCAGCCTTTCATAGGACCTTCCCTTTATAATAAGATATAACGAATTTCAGGCAGGTAACACTGCAGGAAATTCGTTATATTTATTTTTATAAGTAAGTGATCTGAAATATTT
>JAHHQS010000295.1 GCA_020026285.1 Parabacteroides sp.
ACAGGAAGGCTTGGAATCGTACCTTGATTCTCGATATTGGCGAGATAGCGCCACTCAATGCCTACCATTTCTGCCAACGCCTTACGAGCCAGATGCTTTGCTTTCCGTGCAGCCTTTACATCCGCACCGAAAGCTTCAAAACCGGGACAATCTTCTAGTTTTGCCATAACAGTATCACCCAGTTACATTGTATAATTCATATTCTGGTGGTGGAATGTTGGTATATGTAGCTTACTTGAAGTTTATAATTCATATTCTGAAACATAGACAGAGGAAATTATCGCCATTGACTTCTGATGTTTTATTCCGTACAATTGACAAAGAGAAGGAATTATGTTATAATATCATAAAATTTGTCTCCAAAGGAGAGCAAAATATGAGTTTTCATTTAACAGATCAACGCAAGAAGAAAATCAGCTCTGTACAATCCATTCCGATGAAACATTGTGCAGAGTATAGCATATAAAGAGTGCATTTAGATTTCATCGGGAAGCCAAGGGGTAGTGTACCCATTTTAGGGTGTTGGCTTTCCGTGCAACTATAATGTGTACAAGGCTATGGGCAATGTTTTGTCCATAGCCTTTTGTTTTTGCGTTACTATGTCAAAGGCAGAAGGCAGATACCGTTGTGTATCTTTGCTTTCTGCCTTTTTTCTTTTTTCAGAATACATAAGAAAGGTTTTTTGAAAATGAGTTTATTAGAAATCGAAGAATTAACACATTCTTTTGGTGAAAACTTGCTTTACAAAAATGCAGGATTCACACTGAATAAAGGGGAACACATCGGGATTGTAGGACAAAACGGAACCGGCAAAAGTACCCTAATTAAGATTTGCACGGAGCAGATCATACCTGATAGCGGACGTGTTATCTGGCAACCGAATACTACGATTGGCTACTTGGATCAGTATGCAGAAATCGACCATACACTTACAATGAAAAAGTTTTTAAAAACGGCCTTTGCGAAGTTGTTTGAAATAGAAGCACAAGTTATGCAGCTATATGAAAAAGCTGGCGATGGAGATATGAAAAGTCTGGAACTTGCTGCCCACTATCAGGAACGGCTTGAAACACTTGACTTCTATTCCATTGATACTGCAATCGAGCGTGTTGCAAATGGTTTAGGGCTGCTTGCGATTGGTCTTGACCGCCCTATCGTTGAAATGAGTGGCGGCCAGCGAGCAAAAGTGATTTTGGCAAAGCTGCTGCTTGAAAAACCAGATGTATTGCTATTAGATGAGCCGACAAATTTTCTTGATAAAGACCATGTTGCATGGCTGGCAGAATACTTATCCTCTTTGGAAAACGCTTTTTTAGTTGTTTCCCATGATTTTGACTTTTTGGACAAAATTGCAAATCGTATCTGCGATATAGATAATGACACAATAACAAAGTATTACGGCACTTATTCTGAATTTCTGAGAAAAAAGATGCTGTTGCGTGAAGATTATATTCGTCAATACTCAGCACAACAAAAGGAGATCAAAAAAACAGAGGAGTTTATCAGGAAAAATATCGCTGGACGAAAAGCAAAAATGGCGAGAGGGCGGCAAAAGCAGCTTGACCGAATGAACAAAGTGGAGACTTTGGAACAGAAAGAGATTATCCCCCATTTTCATTTTCCTGTTTTATCGCTGACAAATACGGAGCATTTACAGGTCAAACATCTGGCAGTTGGCTATCATTATTCAGTTCTATCGGATATTGATTTTAGTATTAAGGGCGGGCAAAAAGTTGTTATCACTGGCTTTAATGGAATTGGGAAATCTACTTTGCTCAAGACTTTAATTGGGCAAATCCCGTCCATGCAAGGTCATTTCAAATTTTCCGATCAAGTTACCCTTGGATATTTTGAGCAGGACTTAATATGGGATGAACCTGAACAGACACCAATTCAAATTGTTTCCAATGTCCATCCTGATATGGTGATAAAAGATGTTCGCAAACATTTAGCCCGGTGTGGAATTTCCAGTAAGCACGCAATGCAAGCGATTGGAACATTAAGTGGAGGTGAGCAGGCCAAAGTAAAAATGTGTTTGCTAACACTGGTTCCCTGCAATTTTCTAATTATGGACGAACCTACAAATCATCTGGATGTTCAAGCAAAGGAAGCATTGAAATCAGCTCTTATGAATTTTGCGGGTACTGTATTGCTCGTATCACATGAAGAAGCATTTTATCGTGATTGGACACAGCGAGTTATTAACATTGAGAAATAAAAGATAGAAGAAGTATAGCGTTTGCGCCTGCCTCACCCAACGGGGAAAGAAAAAAATCGTTGTGAGGCAGGTGGGTTTCTTGCGCTCATTTTAACATATTCTCACGGCGGTTTTGAAATCAAGGCCGCCGTTTCTTTTTGTGTAAAACAAGAACCTCCTACGACCCAAACACCATGCAAAACGGCACGGCGGCAACAGGAGGATGCCGCTATGTGCCGTACGCTGGTCTTGCTTGATTTGTTACAGAATATCTCGTCAAAAAAAAGCCTGTTCCTAGCAGCGGATACAAGCGGCTATCAGTATGAACTATACCATGTAAGTAAACAGCATAATATAACAGATAACGCCCGTATGGCCTTGTGCCATTCGGGCGTTTTTGTGTTCCTATGGGGACGCAATCTTAGCATATTTGGTTTCCACTGTCGTTCTCCACCTTCCCTCGTTCAGATCACTCACAAAAATCTGAACGGAGGAAAGGCAAATGGAAATTACCATCAAAATAAATGGACAGGCTGTGTCTGTGGAAGTGAGTATTGAAGTTTATCAGTATTTGGAGCAATCAAATCGTAAATCAGAAAACCTTGCCCATGAGCAGCGGCGGCACTGGGACGGACGGGAGTTTGATGA
>JAHHQS010000296.1 GCA_020026285.1 Parabacteroides sp.
TATAAATTAAACTGTGTCAGCCAAGAATAAAACATTAACCTTGCTGACACAGTTTAAATTTACAGCCTCTTTTATAATGGGTTCTTTAATCTAACTTTTCAGCGTGGACATATAGTTCATCACCGGATTCTCCTTTCGCTTTTACAAGTGCAACCTGTGTCACATCCGACTGCCAATAAGCCATTATTTCAGCTTCTTCAGGTAAACAATGAAAATGATTTACGATCAGATTTAAGTCAACAGACTGCTGGTTACCCATGTGATGATTCATCAATTCTATGAGTATGTTGCGACATCTTTCATTATAAGCCGTGTCGTCTTTTTCTTCCGATTCCCGCACCACACTTACCTTAGAGAATAGATGACCGTTCTTTTCGGAGGGGATGTAATAATGAAATACGACATCCTTGTATAAGGCACAATGACATTCAAAATCCGGTTCATCGTATTGGATGGCTGCATCATTCCAATCGTAATGTAAAAAGTCACGTGGACTAATATCCACTCGTAATGAATCTACATGCACGACACCACCATCCCGATAGCCTGAAAGATAAGTGTACAGGGGTGTTTTCTGAAAGAACATGGTTTCCCATCTGTTCTCAAAGAAATAATTATTGCCCTCTTTCTTACGAAAAACGGGTAAATTATCCGGGTAACCTTTAGCAGACCAAACGATGGAATCGTAAAATTGAATAAGACGCTTCGGAACATTAGACAGACTCGCGCCCTCCCAATCGGTTATTTCATAACTGGCTGTATTAAATGGTCCCAAATTGCCAGACAGGCTTTTCAAACGGAACTTGAATTTATCAGACATTATATCATTGCTGAAAGACAACGACTGTGGTTCCTGTTCTGAAATATAAATCTTTTGGACGTCAGTAACCGGATTATAAGAACCGCTTCCACCTTTCAGACATGACAGGGATATACGGTTTGTTTCGTTCAAGGCAACAGGAATCCGGAATGTCTGTTCCGTTTCATTCGTCAAGTTAATCGGATAATAATACAAGGCCAGTTCACTTTCGTACGATATATTATCGGGAAATTTATCACCTCCGTACTTTAGCTGATTGCGAACGGCATATTTATCCCCGTTATCCAATGGCACTGAATGAGTAACCCTACATTCCAACCATCTTTTCCGGGGAATGTAAAAATCATGTTTGCAGGTTTTCCCTTTCTGCAAATAGGTGTTGGAATAGGAGAAACGCAACTGTGTTGAAGATTCGTTCAACTCGAAATCAGAAGGCAACAGATAACTGTCTTTATCTAATTGCTGCAAGTCCACGATGAGCATAAACGAACGATGAACAGGATCCCCGTTTGTATTCTCTTTGAGTTCGTCATCTTTCAAGTCAAAGAAAAGCTGATAATTTCCTTGTTGATCGGTACGTCCTTCTGCCTTTTTACGACTTAATTGTGGACCTAACCATTGTCCTTCGGAATAATACATACTTACCAGAACTCCCGGCAAGGGCTCTCCATTGGAAGTTGTTGCTTTCCCTTGGACGAAAGTACTGTTAGCAGAAGGCTTCTCAATAATATCTTCCTCTCCCTTACAGCCTACAAAACACATCATGCAAAGGAACAGAAGGACTGCTCTCAAAAAAAACAGTGTTTTCATGATGAATTAAAAAATTTTAAATATAATACAAGGCTATTCGTTGATAACGGATAATTGAATCGGCAGTCCCAAAGAATAGACCACGGTTTTCACTCCGGCAGCAGGATATTTAGCCTTATAGACAGCCGTAACATCTTTATAGAGCCATGGGGTTAGACCGATATTGGCCGGACTTCCGCCGATCGGTTCTCGGCTGATAAAGGCGTCGAAAGAGACCTGCTCCTTATCATTGACACCCAGGAACGTCCACTGCTGGTAGCCCTGTACTCCTTTGAGAGGAAGCAGTTTATAGGAGTCGGGAAACGAAGAAAATGCAACATTCTCAGACTTTAAATCTCCGTTGCCCAACATCCGCCCCTCCTTATCGAGGGCAATCCATCTTGACCACCCTCTCCCATAGGTAATTACACTGGCGCCGACCATAAAAGGCAGATTTTCCTTCAGGTCCTTTTCAATCAGTTCCTTCTGTTCGGCTTCAACCGCAAAACGATATTCAGGAACGAAGGTCTCGTTCTCATAGTACTGTTTTGGAAGCAAGTGTTCCGGCACATCCTCCGAGTTCCTTGCTTCCTTGGACAATATCTTCAGAAGCTGGGATTCCGTCCATACAGGCTCGCCCATCAGATGGTCTTCGTAAGTAGTTTCTTCGACCAGTATCCGGTATTCATTTCCGGGTTCATATTCGAATCCGGCAATATTCCAATATGCGGACCATTCGCTGCTTTGTTCCTTCCGGCCGGCATAGACATCCGAGACATAGATATTGCCACATCCGCCATACACAGACCCGGGAACCAACTTTGAAGCCACAGTCAGTTCGAATTTCTGCTGCTTGATGATTTTTCTTTCGTTCCTGTCATCATCGAGGCAAGAGCAGAGTAAAAGACAGGTCGAAAGGGCCAACAGATAGGATAGAAACCGAGTTTTCATGCTATTATTTTTTGTGATTCAACAAATTTATCGATTTTCTAATAAGGAAATGCATGACTCATCAAAATACTGCGTGAATATAAATTTGTCTTCAAGTATTTTATAATGCTCAAAAATTTACAATATCCTTATTTCGTGTGTAGCAGCCAAATAAGCCTGTTCAGCTCCGGATCGCCCGACAGGAAGGAAATTGCACTTAAAAAGAAAAAACCAACTTTCCCTTTACGGTCTTTTCATGCAAGATACAGGCCTGTTTCATCACTTTGGTCCGGAATCA
>JAHHQS010000297.1 GCA_020026285.1 Parabacteroides sp.
TGGTTATTGATAGAAATGAGGTTCAAGGTGATTGAATGAAATAATAATATTAACGTGATTCGATACAATCTTAGAATAATCTAAACTGCCCGTCATTGACAAAGTCCACATCAATGGCGGGTTTCTTATTAAAGAAACAATATGCTGTAATAACCGACAAGGTATTTGCGATAAAATTATTAAATGATCCACCGGATAGATATATACTTTTCCGGAAAAAGAATAGGTCTGTTCTATTCTTTATTTTACTTATTGTTGATATTTAAAAATATAATTGTACTTTTGAGGAATGGGTTCATAGAACTTATTTTATTCTTTATTTTGGATTATATTTGAAGACAGATGAAATCATCTTATATCTGCTGCGTATTGTTATTTGTTTTGTTTTTGGTAAGTTGTACCGATGGGCGTTCTGAGGGGCAAGTAGCCCGTTTGTTACGTCAGGCCGAAATGTGTATGGAGGAATGTCCCGATAGTGCTTTAGTGTATCTTCATCAAATACCGGATTCGGAAAAGTTGACGGGAGAAAACCAAGCTGATTATTGCCTACTGTTGACCCAGGCAATGGATAAGAATGATTTACCGTTGAGCTCGGATTCGTTGATACAAATAGCTGTTGGCTATTATTCAAATGGAAAAGATAGGCTAAAAAAGGGTAAAGCGTCATTCTATTTAGGAAGGGTTAAATCTTCAAGGGGCATGTTAGAGGATGCACAGAAATATTTTTTAGAAGCTCTCTCTATATTGGATGTAACAGACAATCTTAAATATCAGGCATTAGTGCGCAATCATTTGGGGCAACTATATATGAATTTAGACTTGTACCAAGATGCTTTAATAATGAATAGTCAATCGGTCTCCTTATTTCAACAATTAACTGATACAGCCAATCTTGTGTATGCAGAGCGTGATATGGGACGGATTTATTTATTAGAGGGTAGGCAAGATAGTGCTTCTCTTTATTATCAGCAGGCTATCAACGATGCTCTCAGTTATTCTAAATCGGATATATACAAGGATATTGTTTCTGAGTGGGGACAGATTTCAATGTATTTAGAGATGTCTCCTTCAGCAGAACAAATGCTTTTGTCAAATTTGGAATCAGACTTAGTCTTAGATAAAACCCCAGTATGTCTTAGCCTTGGAATTTATTATTTGTCTAATAAACTCTATTCTAAAGCAGAAGGATATTTGTTGAAAGCAGCTGCTTCTTCGCGACCATATACCCGTGTTTCTGCATATAAATATTTGGGGCATCTTGAAACACGAAATTTAGATTTGATTTATTGGGATCAATATGAACAAGCTCTTGATTCTTTGGAGCGACAGAATTTAGCTTATGCAGTGAAAGAGATTCAGGAAAAATATAATAATGCTGCGTTGCAAGCCCACACTTTTAAATTGGAAAATGAAAGACTTCATTCCACCATATCTTACTTATCGGTAATTCTGTTATTATTGAGTATAACCTCGGTTATCTATGTGTTCTATATGAAAGAAAGGCGTAGAAGACAGATTGAAAAGGAGGAATTCAATAGAAATATGAAGGCGCATGAACAAGAGCGAGCAAGGTTATTGGCAGAGTTGAGTGACTCTAAATTGCATGTAGAGAAACTTGAACAATTAAAGAGCGAACAGAAACAGAGCTCTTTGGAGGTGCAAGAAAAGACAAATGCACTTTTGGAACAGGAAAAAGAACATTCCTGCAAAATTAGTCAACAATTGGAAGAGCTGAAAAAGAAATGGAAAAATCAATTGTCTATAAATATTGATTTGAGAGCTCGAAATAAGGATTTGTCTTATAAGATAAAGTCATTAAAAGATTCTGATATGGAGAATACTCCTGGCTTATATGCATCAATTAATTTGTTGGTCAGAATATTAACATGTGATCTTTCAGAAATTAAAACTTTAAAAGTGGACGATTGGGAAGGATTGTTCCAATGTATTGATTTGCTCTATGGTAATTCTTTGAGAAAATTTATAGATCAGTACCAAAAGCAACATGATGAAGAGTTGGATAGAAGAGTGGTTGCCATTTGTTATTTTGAATATATCAAAGTGAAGCATGCTCGTCAAGCTGCTATTTTGAGAGTTTCAGCTCAAGCTTTGAGTAAACGTAAACAGAGACTTAAAATTGAACTTGGAGTTCCTGATATGGCTTCTGTCGGACGGGTAGTCAAACCAGTTTGTCCATCAAATAAAAAGGAGTTGATGTAAGTTGCTGATTTTATGTGATATATATTGAGATATTGTCCATCTTCAAATTTGCTTTTCATTTTCGGAACCTGTAGTTTTGTAGCATAAGTTTATTAATGTTTAACTAAAAAAAATTGCTATGAAACACTTATTAAGTACGATTATTTTTCTATTTGCTGTCATTCTTAAAGGTAATGCTGAATCTTATTCCTTTCCTTCTCCTAATGAAATTAATAGTGTAATTAATCTGGACTTGAAAGGAATATTCAGTAGTACTCATACAAAATCACTCCCTTTGACACCTGTGGAAGCGTCTCTTGTAGATAATACTCTTCTTAATATATCTTTTGTAGTTCATTCCGGAGAGGTTACTGTACGTATTCTTTCAGAGAAGGGGATATTGTATTCTTCTTGTATAAATTCGGATCAGCAAAACTCCTTAGCTATTTCTGTAGAAGATTTTGAAAGGGGAGACTATAAGCTGGAGTTGACAACGCCAGCAGGAGGATACGTCTATGGTTGGTTCACTATTAATTGGGAATAAGCATTTCTTGGTTAAGGAGTTAGTTCAGGCAGGACGTTCTACGTCCTGCCTCGGACTCACCAACGGAAAAATGGGGATTG
>JAHHQS010000298.1 GCA_020026285.1 Parabacteroides sp.
TCAACAACGGCCGCCGTGGTGAGGAATTGGAGAAAGCCCAGGCCGAGGCGCGCAGAACCACGCCGGAGAAAAAAACCTCCATCCTAGAGCGGCTGGAGGACGCAAAGAGGGAGTGTGCCGAGCGGAAAATGCAGGACAAGCCTGCCCCGCAGAAGAACCCCCCGGAGTTGGGCGATTTATGAGCCGGAGCAAGAAATGGCGTCTGGAATGGGCGTTTTTCCTGGGCGAGAACGGCAGGCGCCAGTATAACAAGCTCTGCAAGGGCTGCGTTCATCCCTGCAAGCAGAGTTTCCGGGCGGCGGTGGTGTCCTGTCCGCACTATCTTTCCCTCCGTTCCAAAAAGTGCGGGAATTAGGGTTCAAAATGGGCGAAAAAACCGCCTGTGGCGGCTTTTCTATGTAGGGGCAGTATGATTTTCCGTGCAGGGCGACAAATCGTTTCTGCATAGGAAAAATGCCGGATTTTCACCTTTTATTAAATAAAAATCGGAGCGCCATCATCGGATATTGTCCGGTGGTGGCGCTCCCATTCTTTTTTATAGCAATTCTTGTATTAAAGCCGCGCTAAACGCTTCTCTAATAATCTTTCGAATTTGTCGGGCATTATCTAATCTTGTAACCAGTGTAAAAACTCTATCTTTTATGTTGTATTGGTCAATAATCTTCTGTTCGGATTTTTCCAAGGAAGAATATTGCTTTTCAAATTCATTCTCCATGATTTTTTGGATTGCAATTGCATCTAATTTATCGAATTTAATTATTGCATCAAATCGAGAAAAAATCGGCTCGCCAAGAGCAGTTTTTATCTCTTTTTCAGACATATAATTTGATGTGCAGATAATTACAGAGTCCTTCATTTTCACGGTAAAATTTTTATCAACATAGATGCCTTCATCAAACAGTTGATAAAATGCGCTATGAAATACCGGATGCGGTTTATCAAATTCATCAAACAGAAGTACATTTGATTCTCGCTCTAGGAGTTCTTTCGCTAGGCTGTTTTGATTATGTTTTCCGCCAAAAATATATGAACTAAATCCCTCACTGTGAAGCATCGAAAACTGTTTTCTAAAAAGATGCTCATTAAGGCTATCTGCAATGAATTTGGCACTTTCTGTTTTTCCAACTCCAGTACTTCCATAAAACAACATCACACAGGGTTTGTTATACCTGCACTTAGCAACATTGTATAGAGCAGACAGTATTCTTTTTTGCGCGTTTTCTTGCCCAATGACAGCTTCAGAAAAACCTGCTTTAATTTTCCTGAGCAAATCCATATCAATTACTTTGTAGTCCTGACTGTCCAAAGTGCAGTCTACACAAGACAATTCCTGAATATGTTTTGCAACACTATCAGGCGGATTTTGAAGATACAGATTGTCAATATCATAGCGCAAAACAAAATTTGTGAAACTTTCAATCGTACTTTCTGATAGAGAAGGGTAGTCATCAGAAAATGCAACTACATTGTCAAAATGTAAAACATCTTCTTCATCGTCTTCTATTCTGTTACCTTCCATATCAACTTTAATTTTGCGATGTCTGGCATCATCTAAAATTGCTAGATCCACAATAGGCTTGTAATCATCTTCCGGTAGTATTTTTCTAAAGCCAGACGCACCACCATAAAATATTTTTACATTCATCTGCATACCCCGGCTAAAATGACATCGTATACCTTAATCGAATCCAAGTTGGTGGTCGAGGCATCAACTAAGTCAAATCCGCTAATCTCTTTTTGTTGCTTGCCTCCGAATTCTGATTCCATCGTTAGACTACCCATATTAACCATGCCTACTTCTATTGCATGATAATCCAAGTTCATTTTTACCAAATCTGCAATGCAGTAATTATTACGAAATGCCTTGATATTAAATCTCAATACTACGGTTTCCTCATCACACTCGGCCATCAACTCATAATATCCTCTGCCGCTATCCAATGCCTCGTCCATCAACGATAGATTTAAAGACAGCCCATCAGAAACGTATAACTCGCCGTTTGTCATTTTCAAATAAGGTGTTAGCATTTTGAAATAAGCAAATGAGTTTGGGTACGGATACGGCTTACAATCAGAAAACACACGAATATAAGCTTTTCCGGTTTTTGCAGCATGCTCCAAATAGTCGGTCAAAATTGTATTTTCAATTGCCTTTGTAACAATGGTATTACCTTCCCTGGAGAAATCAGCATTTGCTCCTACCCCCACTTTTGCGGAGATAACAGATAAAATACCTGCTGATTTACTTGCTTCAGCTTCTGCTCCGGCAGCCAGTTCCGTTGTTTTTGTTACAATGTGTTCCTTTTTATCGGTACTCTTGCCACCCGCTAACACATAAATAAAATCTGTTGCTGATCCCTCGTCAAAGTAGATAACTTTGATCATTTTCTTTTCTTTTTTTGCCATTTATGCCTCCGTATAATATACTCATTTTTAAAAACTTGAAATGTTTATGCTCTGCATATATTTAAATTAGTATACTACATTTTCGATCTACTTTCAAGACATGGACACAATATGTTGTGTTTCTGATTGCAAAAATAGTGCATTGCTATTGTGGCAGTACAACATATAGACTTTTACTCCAAGTGGTTACCTCGCTGCCGCTGCTGCTCCTGTTCCTTCGGCCTTTCCAGCAGGGCGTCCACATTCTGGCAGAGGGTATCATATTCCTTTTCCTCCCGCTGTATCTTCCGAAGTTCCGTTTGCAAGGCGGTCTTGCGGAAGGAGAGTCCGTCCAGTTCTGCTTTCAGCTTGTCGGAGGAAGGAAGTTTGGTGAGTCCGGCCTTCTTGATCTCCCTGGCTGCCGCCTCGAATAAG
>JAHHQS010000299.1 GCA_020026285.1 Parabacteroides sp.
GATAAGCATCCTCGTTGCATTTATTGTACTGGCCGTCTACCTATGGTGGAACGGTGCCAAGAGAAAGACAATTTCAAATAATTAATTTCATAAATTTTATTGATTTTAATGCTTACTGCTGACCTCCGGGTCAGCAGTAAGCAATTATTTTCAAACTGTACCTTCCGTCATCTGCTTGTGATAAGTCGATGACGTTTTTTGTATCTACCACTATATAAAGCTACATTGGGTTTATAGTATTGAAACTATAATTACTGCATGATGTAACAATATAGACAGAGAGTATGAGATAATCAAGCAACATAAAGCAAGTGAAATTTGTAACACCTTTCGTCTTAAGATTTTTAATTTATATATTCATAACTGCTTAACTTACGTTCTATACACATTTTCCTAGTTAGGATTTCTCTCCTATCTTCCGAGACTCTAATATATATAGAGAGAGAATATCATTATTGTTTATCATAAAATATCAATCAAAGTATCGCCTTTTACCACGAAAGGCCACTTTAAATAGGGGTTCCTATTTGCTACACTACCCGTTTTTTGAGAGTTCAATACCATTTTTTTTCGTTTCGATACACAATGGGTTGTCTATTTAATTACTCTAAATTAATTTTGCAATACTATCGTAGAACTTTATTAAACTTTATAAGGAGCATAGAAGAATGAAAGATGTTATAGTTTTATTAATCTTGTTGACTGCTTTTATTTCCTCAAGCGGACAAACAGTCCGTGTAGGACATGCTGTTTAAGGCAATATAAACATAACACAAGAAACTATTGACCGAACTAGTTAAAATGGATTCACCCCATTTTGTGCTCTTAAAACATTTATTGTCTGTATTTTTGATTTATATGAAAGCAAAAGATTATTGGATTACTTGGTTGTGGACTGCCATTTTAATGTACTTTTTATACGATATTGTATGGATTCTTGCTGATCATGAAGAATTCAACAATCTTATAGAAGATGGATGTACAATTTTATGGATAGATCTTTGCTATTGTTTTTTGTTTGCCCTTTACAATTTAGGGTTCGGGACAATGTTACTGAGAAGTCGGTTCATGCGTTTTTTTCAAAGAAAGAAAGTGCTAGTGTTTAGTGCGTTTTTTATAATTGCAGATACCTTCTTAGCATTTCTTGTAGAGAACATTCTTGATGTAATTTTTGTCGAAGTATCCAACCGGGAGGTTTGGGGAAATGCTTATCTAATGGGCTTAATTTCATCTATACAAGCACTGATTGTAGCTGTTGAATACTATTATAAAGAGTCACAACAAAAGTATGAAGAAAACCGTCGGTTAGAAATGCAACTACTAAAGATGCAGATGAACCCTCATTTTGTGTTCAATAGTTTGAGTGTTCTGGCAGGTCTAATAGACATAGATAAGAAACGAGCCGAAAATTATGTAATACGTTTATCTAGAATCTATCGTCATATTTTGGGACATATTGAGAGTGATGTCGTGTCTTTAGACGAGGCTTTTCTTTGGCTTGACGATTACATAGCTCTTCTCCAAATCCGTTATGCAAATGTCGAATTGGTGATGAAGCCAATGGATAAACATCCGAATGATTATATTCTGTCACAAAGTTTACAGGTGCTTGTGGAAAATGCAGTTAAACATAACGCTTTGAACCAGAATAAAAAGCTGATTATTGTTATAGAACGTAAAGATAACATGTTGGTAGTGAGCAATAATATCATTCTTCCTGCTTATAAAATAAAGCAATCCATTCCCTCTCATAAACTGGGCTTGGACAATCTGGCCAAAAGATATTTGATAAAGTTTGGCAAGGATATCAGAATCCTGCACACATCGGAATCATTTACAGTTTATTTGCCCATTGTAAACCACGAATAACGTATGAAGAAAGTATTGATAATAGAAGACGAGCGCATAAGTGCCATACGGCTTGAGAAACTTATTCATGAGATTGACGATACCATCAAAGTTGATGGTCCCCTAACCAGTGTATCAGAAGTTATCGAACATCTACATCATCATAATGATTATGATTTAATTTTTGCAGACATACGTCTGTCGGACGGTGATGTATTTACAGCTTTTCAAGTTATAATGCCTGATTCCTTTGTCATCTTTACGACAGCTTACGATGAATATGCGATGCAAGCCATCAAACATCATGGTATTGACTATTTACTGAAACCTATTGATGAAAAGGAGTTACAGCAAGCCATGCAGAAAACATCATTGTGTGCCAAGGTAAATACGGAACAAGTACGCGAAGTTATAAATGGAATAGTTCATTATAAAGAGAGACTGGTAGTGTACAAAGGTGATGAACTTATTCCTCTTCAGGTCTCCGATATTCTTTATTTTGTTAAGGATGGCAGGGGTTTGAGTTGTATGACAACCGAAGGTGAGCAATATCACATGCATAACACTACCATGCAAGATTTAGAGGAACATCTTAACCCAGATAAGTTCTTTCGTCTTAACCGACAATACCTAATTCATATAATAGCTTTGCAACGAATCACGTCTTATTTCAACTCAAAGTTGAAAGTTCGATTACTTCACTGCAAAGATGATGAAATTCTTGTGAGCAAAGAGCGAGGAGTATTATTCAAAAAGTGGCTAGAACAATGAAATCAACTCTATTTTATGCAGAGGATAGTTAGCTGTTTGATACTACAGAAATAAATATTAATCTGTAGTTCGTTACAAATCCGCCAAGCCTAAGCTGCTCTGGCAGTAAATAAAATGAGTTCTTTGAAAGATTTGTCAGTACTTGCATGTCTGGGTTAATCCCGAACACGCAAATAAATCGTTCAAGCATATAA
>JAHHQS010000003.1 GCA_020026285.1 Parabacteroides sp.
ATTAATTCATAATTGTAAATTAATCAATTCACAATTATGAGTTAATCTATTCAAAAGATGATTTTATTAGTTTATTATAAGCTTTAACAAAAAGGATGCACCCTTATACAAGAATGCATCCCTTTTCAGATATATCAATTATATTTCCAAGTCTATTTTACACCATTACCACCAGAAGCTGCTCCACCTCCAGACGAACCATCTCCTCCCGATTTCATATCGTCATTATGAATACCTCTATTAGCCTTTTTCACCTGTGCCTTCAACTCTCCGAATCTCCAGCTGACACTGAAGCCAAAGGAAGACTGCGGACTCTTACTTTCAGACCAGGAACGGAATGTGTCTGTCACAGTCTCATTGTCATATTTCTGATATTTATTGAATATATTAGATGCATTAATCGATACATTGAGTCGTTTTTCTTTCAGGAAAGAGCGACTAAAATTAAATCCATAGTAGTAATAAGAAGAACCTTTCCCCTGTAAAGAAATATAAGGAGTACTTCCTCCGCCATATACACTGAATCTGATATCCCAAGGTAAAGTCTGCTGGATATTACCAAACAAGTTTCCATTAAAACCACTATTCTTTGTATCCAGCTTCTCACTCTTAAAATCGGAATAACTACCAGATGCATTAACCGATATACGAGTTTTACTTCCAGGATTCCAGTTCATCCACAAAGACAGACGAGTGTTCTGCCTCTTGCCTATATTATCAAAAGTACTCTCCATCACCCCATTATTCATAAAAGAATATCTTTCGATACCATTATTAGTAAAAGCATAATTCAACGAAGCATTTATACTGAACTTGGCCGAAAACATACTGTAAGTGAATCCTAAGTTATGAGATTTCTCGGTATCCAGATCCGGATTACCATAACTTATATAATTCGGATTGCTGGTATTACGAAACGGATTCAGGAACCAGATTCCCGGACGATGGATACGTATATTATAATTAGCCTTTAACGAAGAAGCCATTCCCAACATATAGGAAAGATTCACAGTCGGAACAACATCGTTAAAATTGGCATCGAAATTTCGTTCCGGAAAGTATTCATATTCTACATCCATAAAAGTATGTTCATAGCGGGCACCTGCTTTGAAACCCAGTTTCTTCCATTTCAACTGATAATCAGCATAGGCAGCCAGAATATTTTGTCCCTGGTCGAACAAGCTGCTCTGTTCCTCGTTCTGAATAAACTGTCCGTCTTCACCTTCCATGAAATATTTGCTATCACTTGCATTCTGACGGAAGATATATTTCATACCGGCATCGATATAATGTATCTTGTTCAGAGGATTAACATAATCCAGCTGAATAGTATGTTCCGTGGTATGAGCTTTATTCTTATAGTACTGATCAGTCAGACGGAAAGGAACATCGACGATATCCTCATAAAAAGTTTCCGATTCACTGTTATTCGGAGAGTTATTAAATTTATAAGAGGCCGTGAAATATTCACCTTTCTTTTTCATGCTATGCTGGTAATCCAGATTCAGACCTGTATTTCCAAAACCATATTCACTGTTACTATTCATCCAATACTCATACATCATTTTCTGATCCACATTATTCATGGCTGTATAAGTATCTCCCCTCGATTTAGACTTGCCACCAAAAATATTCGCAGAAAAAGAAATCAGATTTAATGTATCAATTTCATAACTGGCCTCGATATTTCCAAACTGATAATTACCTTTGTTCTTCGATGAGCCATCCGATTTCAAGAATTTATATTTATCAGTAGTATAATCTTCCCGCAATGAAGTTGAATAACTTCTCGGAGATGTATTATAATTATAGGAATAATTCCCTGTCACTGTAAATTTACCCACCTGAACAGTTCCATAAGCATAGCCACCGACACCACGATTGCCGGCATTCGCTCCCAAAGTGACATTATACCCCTGCATTCGTCCGCCTGTTGTAACAATATTCAGAATACCACCAACACCTTCTGCATCATATTTTGCTCCCGGATCAGTAATAACTTCAATATATTTTACAGAATTAGCCGGCAGACTACGCAACACATCCTTCGGATTATTACTCATCAGCGTATTCGGTTTTCCGTTTACATGAACTTTAAAGTTACTCGAACCATTTACCTGAATATTATCTTCACCATCCACCGTCACCAAAGGAACTTTACGGAGCATCTCCAAAGTACTATTTGTTTTCGAATCAGGATCATCCTCTATACTATAAGAAATTTTATCAATGTCTGCTTTCACTAAAGGTTTCTGAGCCACCACTTCGATACCTTTCAATTCTTCACTCGCCTCCGAGATATACATTTTACCCATATCAAATACAGGTTTGTTTGCCGTTAAGGAAAAATTTCGACTAATCGGCTTCTTTCCTATCGAAGTGATATCAATAGTGTAATGACCGGCCTTGGGAATTTCCACTTTAAACTTGCCATCAAGATCTGTCACTGCCAATTTCACGGGATCTTTCTTTTGTCCCTTCTGCAGCACACGAATAGTTGCATAAGGTTCACCTTCGTTACTCAACGAATCCAATAAAATACCCTTCACACTAAAAGGAGATGTGTTTTGTCCATGTACCAGACAGACGATCAGATTCAGCAGGATAAACGTAATCGTCCATTTTTTTTTCACCATAATGTAATCTATTTAACAGAATCTCCTAAAAGAGCAGATTCCTATTCCGTTTTTTATGTTTTTCAATTATATCTTCTTTTTAATCAAAATCAGATAATAATGTCGCAAAGATAACAATCAGCATAAATTCCATCCGAGAAAGTCTGTTAATTAGAGTTACCTTTTTGTTAATTTACAAAAAAAAATAATACTCTGTTTCTTAAATCGAATATTGTGTATCGTCGGATAAGATCTGACGATACACAATAAAAAAGCAGAAGAATATATCCCAAAAAGACATCCTCTTCTGCTTATTTTATAGATTCTTTCAATCCTTATTTCTGAAAGACCTCCGTATTTAATACGATAACATCCTTCAACGGCCGATCATTATCGTCTGTTTCAACCAGACTCATCTTTTCTACAATATCCAAACCCTCAACCACTTCACCAAAAATGGTAACAGATCCATCCAGATGAGGAGAGCCTCCTATCTTCTTATAAACCTCACGATGCTCTGCAGGAATCTTCATTGCTTCCATGGTAGCCAATGTATCCTGAACCATCAAAGTTGCCTGAAGATGAAGCTCATCCTTTTTATCGGCAGCCGCCAGTTCCGGATCTTGCTTTTTCAATTTGTCACAGAACTTATAATACAACCAGTTACGACGTGTATTATTAATTCTTTCCTCAATACCATCCAGTTCTTCATCCTTCCACAAACGCCCCTGAATAAAGCAAAACTGTGTTCCGGCAGATGCTCTCTGTGGATTTACCTGATCACTTTCTTTCGCATCAATCAAAGCTCCACGCTTATTGAAATGGTTTGGACGAATTTCAGCAGGAACGGTATATCCGCCGTCACCGTCTCCATATAATACGCCCGGTTTGTGAGCCTTACTTTCCGGATCCCCACCTTGAACCACAAAATCTTTAATGATTCGATGGAACAGAACACCGTCCTGAGCATTACTCTGACAAAGTTTTATAAAATTATCCCGATGTAAAGGAGTATCATCATACAAAACTACCGTTACATCACCCATATTGGTTGCAATCTTCACATAAACCGGTTTTCCCGGATCCAAAGACTTGTCGGCACACGAAACCAAAAACAGCAGACAAGTAAATAAAGCAAATAGTTTCTTCATATCTCTAAAATTTTATTTTTTTACCGGATCATTCAATACCAACATCTGACAATTCCTACAATCAAATTTCAAACGCAGACGGGAATCCTTATACAACAGATAATAAGGTTCCCTGAATGGAGATTTTACTTTCTGATAAGTCGGACACCAACCCATGCTGTAACGCAGACAATGCTTTGAGAACATCAAAGGAACATCTTCAACCTGCTTCAGTTCAAAGGCAGGCTCAATACTCTTCACGCCATGATCCTGATAAAATGAACGAGCTTTCGCATTGGCCACGTTTCCCAGATAAGTCAATTGCTGAATCGGGAACTGAATATCGTTATTTTCCTTACGACGAGCGATTTCACGCGGGTAACGCATCTTTCTGTTTGACAGCAACAATTCAACTCCTTCACGACGCATATCCGCCAACAATGATGATGGAACAAACCAGTTATCGCTCATTTCAACTTTTACATTCTGAGCTTCAAAAGGAGTATTACCCAATTTGGACAACTGATTGCAGATATTTTCTTTCTGTTCCCGGCGGGCAGTTTCTTTCTCAAATTCTCTGACCAGATTGATTCTTGCTCCTGATTCATCCTCCATTTCCAAAGAAAAGCCAAAGTCATGATCACGGAACAGTATCTTTACTCCTATCTTTCTTTCAGCCGATGGCTTGGAAAGGAGTTTGTCAAACTGCTGATCGAAATTACGATATAATTTCATCTTCGGACGAAGTCTCGGCATTTCCGACGGATAAACGCGATTGTTTTCCACCTTATTGACACGGAAACCTTCCAGTTCACCTTTCTGATTGAAGAAAGCCAGTCCGTCACCATTATTCAGAACCGACAATCCAGCAACTGTAAAACTGTTCCCTTTCAGTTCCTTGACCTTTCCAACATATTCACCCAACGATTTAGGAGAATCGAAAGCAGTCATATCCGGATTTCTACCATAAAGGAAAAAGGTCGTAAATCCACGATTGAAACTCTTATCTAGTTGAGGTGTGAAAGAATAATAACTCTTTCCTACCGAAGCTCTCACATATTCTTTACGACGTTTCAGAATCTCATCAATTTTAGTACGATAATAAGCAGTGACATTCTTGACATAGGTCACATCTTTCAGCCGTCCCTCAATCTTGAATGAAGAGATTCCTGCATCCATCATCTGTTCCAGATCATTCGAACGATTCATATCTCGCAAAGAAAGAAGATGCTTCTGTGAAGCAATCACTTTTCCATCAGCATCCACCATATTATATGGCAATCGGCAATACTGGGCACATTCTCCCCGGTTGGCACTTCGCCCGGATAAAGCAGCACTCAGATAACACTGCCCACTATAACTGACGCATAAAGCTCCATGAATAAAAACTTCCAACGAAACCTTTGTTTCGGAAGAAATCTTCTTCATTTCATTTAAAGTCAGCTCACGAGCTAGGACCACCTGGGTAAAGCCAACATCTTGAAGGAAACGAACTTTCTCAACCGAACGATTATCCATCTGCGTACTTGCATGCAAAGGTATCGGCGGAAGATCCAGTTTCATCAAGGCCAGATCCTGTACAATCAAGGCATCCGTTCCAACTTCGTACAACTGCCAGGCAATCTTCCGTGCTTCTTCCAATTCCTCATCTTTCAAAATCGTATTCAAAGCCACATAAATACGGGCTCCGTACAGATGAGCATAATCGCAAAGCTGACGAATATCATCAAGGGTATTTCCTGCAGCAGACCGGGCTCCAAACTTCGGAGCACCAATATAAACTGCATCCGCCCCATGATTGATTGCCTCAATTCCACAAGTCAGATCTTTAGCTGGTGATAACAACTCTATTTTTCTTGCCATATATTTTATTTATATTTTCCTGATTATTGTAAATCTCCTAATGAAAGAATATCTTCTCTGCGATAAGGAGTAGACTGATATACATAGTAATTCAGCCAGTTAGTAAAGAGCAGATTGGCATGTCCGCGCCAACGAACCACAGGTCCTTGAGCCGGATCATCATTTCTATAATAATTCTTCGGAACAGAAATAGGAAGTCCTTTCTTTATGTCACGAATATATTCATCATTCAAAGTATAAGGAGAATATTCCGAATGACCGGTGATAAAGAATTCTCGTCCGCCACGAGCCATCACCATATAGACTCCAGATTCTTCGCTTTCGGAAAGTAAAGTCAACTCCGGAACCTTCATAATATCTTCCCGACGCACTTCGGTATGACGGCTATGTGGCACATAGAATTCATCATCGAATCCACGGAATATCGGTAAATGTGGTTCTCGCAGGGTATGACGAAATATTCCAAACATCTTAGCCGGGAGATCATACTTCGGAACATTATAGAAATGGTAAAGTCCAGCCTGAGCAGCCCAACAGATGTATAATGTTGAAGTAACATGCGTACGAGCCCAGTCAAAAATTTCCTGAATCTCATTCCAATAAGTCACTTCCTCAAAAGGCATCTGTTCTACAGGAGCTCCTGTTATAATCATACCATCATAACATTCCTCTTTGATAGAATCAAAATCCTTATAAAATTCACGCATATGCTCAATCGGGGTATTCTTCGGAGTATGACCTTTTATTTTCATCAAATCCATTTCAACCTGAAGTGGAGTATTACTTAAAAGACGTACTAAATCTGTTTCTGTTGTTATTTTAAGTGGCATCAAATTCAAAACCACAATACGTAACGGACGTATATCCTGAGTAGTTGCACGCAATTCGTCCATCACAAATATACTTTCTTTCTTAAGCAATTCAATTGCCGGAAGATTCTTTTGAAGATTTAATGGCATAATCGTTTATTATTTCCGTTATTCTCATGCAAAAGTATAAAATAATCAACAGTTATCGGCATGTAAGGCTGATTCTCTAACAAACATCGCCCGTTATCAAGCATTAATACTGATAACGGGCGATTATTATCGATAGGGTTCTTTTATTTTACCAAAAAACGCTTTGTCAATCCATCAAATGCATCTATTCGGCGGTCACGGAAGAAAGGCCACCAGCGACGAACATTCTCGCTTCGTGTCTTGTCTACTTCTATTACACGAATTTCTTCTTCATTATTCGGAAATTCTGTCAGCAATTCCCCCTGAGGACCGGCCACAAAACTATTTCCCCAGAACTGAATACCGTTTGTCTGACCAGAAGGATCCAATTCCAATCCGGTTCTGTTTACAGTAATAACAGGAAGACCGTTTGCAACGGCATGTCCGCGCTGAACTGTAATCCAAGCTCCCAACTGACGAGCTTTTTCGTCTTCTGAGTCAGTGCTTTCCCAACCAATGGCTGTCGGATAAATCAGAACTTCCGCGCCACGCATAGCCATCAATCGAGCTGCTTCCGGATACCATTGATCCCAACAAACCAGAACGCCCAAACGCCCAACCGAAGTATCAATCGGTTCGAAACCTAAATCTCCCGGAGTGAAATAAAATTTCTCGTAATAAGCCGGATCATCCGGAATATGCATTTTTCTGTAACGGCCGGCTATTGTTCCATCTTTTTCCAAAACAACAGCTGTGTTATGATACAAGCCGGGAGCACGACGTTCGAATAATGACAATACCAATACAATTCCTAATTCTTTGGCAAGTCTGCCAAAAGTCTCTGTAGACGGACCAGGAATTGGCTCTGCCTGATCGAAGACATTTGTATCTTCTGTCTGACAGAAATAAAGTCCGTTATGCAATTCCTGCAAAACGACCAGTTCGGCGCCCATTTCTGCGACCTTACGAATATTATTCTGAAGCTTTTCGATATTCGCCTGAATATCCGCTGTATTTTTCTGCTGAATTAATCCTACTTTCATTTCTTTATTCAATAAAACCCTCCGGATACTGCATGGTAACACAATGCAGAGATCCATGTTGTTTGATTAATGCTAAACAATTAATACCTACAATTTCACGATCAGGGAAAGCCTTCTGCAATGCTTCACGAGCAATCTCATCTTTTGGTGAATTGTAGAACGGAACCAAAACGGCACCATTCATAATTAAGAAGTTTGCGTAAGTAGCCGGAAGTCTTTCTTCCTCCCAAATAACTTCATCCGCCATCGGTAATGCCACCAATTTGTAAGGTTCGCCATTATCCTGACGGAATTCCTTGATTTCTTCCTCCATAGCCTGCAATTCTTCGTAATGAACATCCGATTCATCTGTACATTGCACGTAAGCAATAGTATCTTCACTACAGAAACGGGCCAAGGTATCGACATGACTATCGGTATCATCTCCAGCCAAGAATCCGTTTTCAATCCACAATACACGGTGCAAGCCAAAAACGTCCTTCAAATAGTTTTCTATTTCTTCGCGCTGCAAGTATTCGTTACGGTTCTGTGATAACAGACATTCAGCAGTCGTCATCAAAGTACCTTTACCATCTGATTCCACGCTGCCTCCTTCCAATACAAACGGAGCCATGTTTGCCGGCTGAATATTTTCAGCAAAAACTTCCGCATCAAACAGATTACGGGTAATCAGATTATCTTTTCCGGCAGCAAATTTCATTCCCCAACCGTTGAAAACGAAGTCATATACGGTAGGACCAAAAGTATCGAACACAGAAATACCCCCGTGATCGCGAGCCCAAGTATCATTGGTTGGCATCTCTACAAAACGTACTCTTTCTTCGTCAATTTCGCCCAGCTGAGCACGAACTTCGTCTTCACTTCGGCAAACAATCAACAAAGTCTCACGCTTCATGATTTCTTTGGCTATCGCCACGAAACAAGAAACAACTTCGTCCAATATAGGAGCCCAATCTGTATCTTCATGCGGCCAAGTCAACTGTACCGCACTCTGCGGAAACCATTCCGCCGGAAATGTAATACCTGTAGTTTGCATATTTATATAATAAAAAATAGAATGCAAATGTAAGAAATTAAGGCGAATTAATAAATTCCGTTGATATAAAAACAATATTTAATCATAAAGAACAGACACTAATCATACCTGATTTTATAAATTTTCAAACATATTTATTCATATACATACCTTACTATATAACAAATATTTACAACCTTCATGTTAAAGAACATATTTGTACAAAGTACAATTTGATATTAAACTACTATATTTGCATGAAATCAAATGATTTCACATGAGAAACTAATCTAAAACGAGAATCAGAAAACTTAATTTTAATGTTATGTATTTATTAGGATATGATATTGGCAGCTCTTCAGTTAAGGCAAGCTTAATTAATAGCGAAAGCGGTGAATGTGTCTCTTCTGTTTTCTTTCCTAAATCAGAAGCGGAAATTATTGCTGTACATAGCGGATGGGCAGAACAACATCCGGAAGACTGGTGGAAAAATCTGAAACTTGCTACGGCTGCAGTAATGACAGAATCTAAAATTGATCCTAAAGATATTCTTTCTATTGGTATATCCTATCAGATGCATGGTCTGGTTTGTGTTGACAAGAACCAGCAAGTATTACGTCCATCTATCATCTGGTGCGATTCACGTGCTGTAGAAATCGGACAGAAAGCATTCAATGATTTAGGTTCTGATTATTGTTTATCTCACCTTCTAAACTCTCCAGGAAACTTTACAGCTTCTAAATTAGCTTGGGTAAAACAGAATGAACCTGAATTATTCAGACAAATACATAAGATTATGCTTCCTGGCGACTACATTGCTATGAAATTGAGCGGTTCTATCTGTACAACTGTCTCAGGTTTGTCTGAAGGTATGTTCTGGGACTTCCAGAAAGGAGGTTTGTCTGAAGAACTTTTACAATATTATGGTATAGATTCCTCTTTAATTGCAGACATCAAACCAACATTTGGTTATCAAGGAGAGGTTTCATCTGCCGCAGCTAAAGAATTAGGCTTGAGAGCAGGTATTCCTATTACCTACCGAGCAGGTGACCAGCCTAATAATGCTTTATCATTAAACGTTTTTAATCCGGGAGAGATTGCTTCAACAGCAGGGACCTCCGGAGTGGTTTATGGTGTAAATGGAAAAATCAACTACGATCCAAAATCTCGAGTCAATACTTTTGCTCATGTCAATCATACAGTTGAAGAACCTCGCCTGGGAGTTCTACTTTGTATTAATGGTACAGGTATTCTGAATTCATGGACACGTAAAATGGTCGGAAACGACGGAATCTCATACAAACAGATGGATGATCTGGCTGCTGAAATACCAATCGGAAGTGAAGGAGTTCACATTCTTCCTTTCGGAAATGGTTCTGAACGTATGCTGGAGAATCAGGAAATAGGCTGTTCTATTTCTAATGTAAACTTCAATCTTCATGATCGCCGTCATCTGATACGTGCTGCTCAGGAAGGAATCGTCTTCTCTTTTAAATACGGTATCGATATTATGGAAGGCATGGGAATCTCTGTCAAGAAGATTCATGCAGGTCGTGCCAATATGTTTCTAGGTCCAGTATTTCGTGACACATTAGCTGGAGTTACAGGAGCAACAATCGAATTATTCGATACTGACGGAGCAGCAGGAGCTGCTCGTGGTGGAGGATTAGGAGCAGGTGTTTATAAAAACACCGAAGAAGCTTTTGCTAATCTGAAACGAATCGATACGATCGAACCAGATTCTTCTAAGTCAGAAGCTTATGAAGTAGCTTATGAAGAATGGAAAGAAGAACTTGAATCAAGAACAAAATAAAACAATTATAATAATCAATTAAAAATATAATATTATGGCAACAAAAGAATTTTTTCCAGGTATCGGAAAAATCAAATTTGAAGGTAAAGACAGTAAGAATCCATTAGCTTTCCGTTACTATGATGCAGAAAAAGTAATCATGGGCAAGAAAATGAAAGACTGGTTGAAGTTTGCCATGGCTTGGTGGCATACTTTATGTGCTGAAGGTGCCGATCAATTTGGTGGCGGAACAAAAAAATTCCCTTGGAAAGTAAATCCTGACAAAATTCAGGCAGCTAAAGATAAAATGGATGCAGGTTTCGAGTTTATGCAGAAGATCGGAATAGAATACTATTGTTTCCATGATATAGACTTATGCGACGAGGCTGACACTATTGAAGAATATGAAGCCAACTTGAAAGAAATCGTTGCATACGCAAAACAAAAACAAGCTGAAACAGGTATCAAATTGTTATGGGGTACTGCCAATGTATTCGGTCATACCCGTTATATGAACGGTGCAGCTACAAATCCTGATTTCGACGTTGTCGCTCGTGCTGCTGTTCAAATCAAAAATGCTTTGGATGCGACTATTGAATTAGGAGGTACAAACTATGTATTCTGGGGTGGTCGTGAAGGTTACATGTCTTTATTGAACACAGATCAGAAACGCGAAAAAGAACATTTGGCTCAAATGTTGACTATGGCTCGCGATTATGCTCGTGCTAAAGGATTCAAGGGAACATTCCTTGTCGAGCCAAAACCTATGGAACCGACAAAACATCAGTATGACGTAGATACTGAAACTGTTATCGGTTTCTTGAAAGCTCACAATCTGGATAAAGACTTCAAGGTTAATATCGAAGTAAATCACGCAACTTTGGCTGGTCATACATTCGAACATGAATTGGCTGTTGCTGTTGACAACGACATGTTAGGCTCTATTGACGCAAACCGCGGCGATTATCAGAATGGTTGGGATACAGATCAGTTCCCTATCGATTCTTTCGAATTGACTCAGGCAATGATGCAGATTATCCGTAACGGTGGTTTCGTTAATGGCGGAACAAACTTCGATGCCAAGACTCGTCGTAATTCAACAGACCTGGAAGATATCTTCATTGCTCACATCGCTGGTATGGATGCTATGGCTCGTGCCTTAGAAAGTGCAGCTCGTATTTTGGAAGAATCTCCATACAAACAGATGGTGAAAGATCGTTATGCTTCATTCGATTCTGGCAAAGGCAAAGAATTTGAAGAAGGCAAGTTGACTATGGAAGACTTGGTTGCTTATGCAAAAGCCAACGGTGAACCGAAACAGACTAGCGGCAAACAGGAATTGTATGAAGCTATCGTAAATATGTACTGCTAATCAATCATGAGTACAAAGACAGAAGGTAATAAACTATATCTATATTCGATAACAATGGTCGCCGTAATAGGCGGCCTATTGTTTGGATATGATACAGCAGTAATATCCGGTGCAGAGAAAGGACTAGAGGCTTTCTTCCTTACTGCAACGGATTTTCAATATGACAAAGTAATGCACGGTATTACTTCATCAAGTGCATTATTAGGTTGTGTTATCGGAGGTGCTATCTCCGGTTATCTGGCTTCACTGCTTGGACGACGCAATTCCTTACGTCTTGCAGCCGTCTTATTCTTCATTTCAGCTTTAGGTTCTTTCTATCCGGAATTCTTGTTTTTGGAATATGGAAAAGCCAATCTAAGTCTTTTGATCACTTTCAATTTATATCGTGTCCTTGGAGGTATAGGCGTAGGACTCGCATCAGCTGTTTGTCCGATGTACATTGCCGAGATTGCCCCTTCTGAAATACGTGGTACATTAGTTTCGTGTAACCAGTTTGCCATTATATTTGGTATGCTGGTCGTTTACTTTGTAAACTTCATGATTTTAGGAGATCACACCAACCCGATTATACTGAAAGATGCAGCAACAGGCTTATTGTCATTAAGTCCTGAGTCAGATATGTGGACGGTTCAGCAAGGCTGGCGTTATATGTTTGTATCGGAAGCTGTTCCTGCCGGATTATTCGGACTTCTTTTATTTACCGTTCCAAAGACTCCTCGTTATTTGGTTATGACCGGTAACGATGAAACTGCATTAGGTATTCTAGAAAAGATCAACGGAACAACCAAAGCAAAAGAAATACTGAATGATATCAAGGCTACCGCTACAGAAAAGACCGAAAAACTTATGACTTATGGTGTCACGGTTATCATTATCGGTATTCTTCTTTCCGTATTCCAGCAGGCAATTGGTATCAATGCCGTATTGTACTATGCTCCCCGTATTTTCGAAAGCGCCGGAGCTGAAGGTGGTGGAATGATGCAGACAGTTATTATGGGTGTTGTCAATATCATATTTACGTTAGTGGCAATTCTAACTGTCGATCGTTTTGGCCGCAAGCCTTTACTGATTATTGGTTCTATCGGTATGGCCATTGGTGCATTCATGGTTGCATTCTGTGACCACCTGGCTATTAAAGGTATTATACCTGTTTTATCTGTAATTGTATATGCAGCCTTCTTCATGATGTCATGGGGACCAATCTGCTGGGTATTGATTGCAGAAATCTTCCCAAATACCATTCGTGGCAAAGCGATTGCTATAGCTGTAGCTTTCCAATGGATATTTAATTATCTAGTGTCTTCTACATTCCCGGCATTGTACGATTTCAGTCCGATGTTCGCCTATAGTTTATATGGAATCATATGTGTAATAGCCGCAATCTTCGTATGGAGATGGGTCCCTGAAACTAAAGGAAAGACTTTGGAGGATATGAATGCCCTGTGGAAGAGAAAATCATAAAAACCAATTCAAATTTTTTAGAAGTGGACTCGTTTCGGGTTCACTTCTTTTTTCTTGATTCAGATCATTTTTCTGTTTTCCAGCCACAAGACACAACTAAATCAGAGTTAAACAGAAACAAAAAAAGAGAATCTGAAAATTCAGATTCTCTTACCTAGTTGCGGAGGCCTGATTCGAACAGACGACCTTTGGGTTATGAGCCCAACGAGCTACCACTGCTCCACTCCGCGATATATCAACCAGCTTTCTTTCCTGATTGCGAGTGCAAAGGTATATAAGTTTTTCACCAATTCCAAATATTTTAAACAGAATATTTTTTATTTACAGATCCAATTATCAATTATCTATTAAATATCAACACATTATATACATAATTATTTTTCTCCTCAAAGAAGAAAAATTACTTTTTCATACTATTCCGTTCCAAAAAATCCTCAAAAGCTTTTAGATAAGCGTCTGTTACATGAATAACCTCATTCCCTATATAAATATTATTGTTACGATCAACAGAACGTATTTTGTCTAAAGCTACAATATAAGAACGATGAACTCTCATAAAAAGATCAGGAGGCAACATCTCTTCTAAAGCCTTCATTGTAAGCAATGTTATGAGAGGACGTTTTTCTCCTTCCATATAGAACATGACATAATCTTTCATTCCATTGATATACAAAATTTTATTTATGTCTATACGGATTAATTCTCCATCCACTTTAATAAAGAAATTCTTTCGGTCACTGGCAGCCGCCTTCTGATTATTCTGAGAAGAATTTTTTAGTTGAAACCATTCCTTGGCCTTTTCTACCGCCTGCAAAAATTTATTGTACCGAATTGGTTTCAGTAAAAAGTCCAAAGCATTTACTTCATAACTATCAAAAGCATACTGCTTGAATGCTGTCGTAAAGATAATTCGAGTTTCAGAAGGAACCATCATAGAAAGCTCCATTCCATTCAGATCGGGCATTTGAATATCCAGAAAGACCAGATGAACAAGATGCTCTTGAAGAAAATCCAAAGCTTCCATCGGATTAAGAAAACTACCACTCAATTCCAAAAAAGGAGTACGAGAAACATAATTCTCCAATAAGCGAATAGCCAGAGGTTCATCATCAACAATAATACAAGTCAGTTTTTCCATATTTCGATACTCATTTTATATATTCCATCCTCCAGATTTTGTTCATAACTATAACAATCATGATATAAAAGTTCCAGACGTCTTTTCAAATTTTCTATACCAATACCAGAGCCACTACGATTATGATTGTCTTTCGGGAAATTACTATTCTTACAAGAGAAGGTAATCCTTCCGTTTTCCGTTCGAAGAGAAATATGAATAAATGAAGGATTACTACTTGAGACTCCATGTTTAAAAGCATTCTCCAAAGGAGAAAGGAAAAGCATGGGAGCTATTTCCAGCGTAGAATCCAACACCTGATAATTCGTTTTAATCTCCACATTATTACCACATCTCAAACTCATCAGAGCTATATAATTCTCCATAAATTCTATTTCACCATGAAGAGGAACCATCTGATGTTTTGTTTCGTACAAAGCATACCTTAACAAATCACTAAACTGACCTATCTTATCCTGAGCTTCGTCCGGATTAATTTGTACCAGACTTGATATATTATTTAATGTATTAAACAGGAAATGTGGATTCAGCTGATTTTTAAGCCAGGCCAATTCCGCCTCCGTATGTTTTCTTTGTTCATCGAGCAGTTTTTCTTTCAAAGCGACTTTCTGTTCATAATATCTACGCCCGATAGCCAGTCCAATCATTGCTATATTCAGAATAGCCCATAGACCAACAAAAGAATAAGAACCAATCTTTGCAGCAAAACCATTTAATGTAGTAACAAAAGAAATACGGCCTAAATCCGCAAAGATAATTTTCGCTACTTGCAGAATAACAAATGAAACCCGCTTGGTTACTTTATGCTTCTGACTAAATAACAGTTTAGGCACTAATAAATAATAGTTTATAGCAAAAACGAACCAAAGAGCGAAAAAGATTCTTGACACCAACTTATTAACAACTCCTGAAACTTTTATATCCGGTTCCACATGACTTGTTATCAAACTCCAGGTTGCTATAAACAAACCTAAAGTTAACATTTGAATAACGAAAAATCTTAAGCTCCGATTACTGATGATTTTTTTCATACTTTTATAGTAAACGTAGATAACAAATATGCAAGTTACATATTCTCGTAATTATTCATCACTTCACCCTGACTTTTTTCTTCATTAAAATCATTTTTTATTTTACTCGTATGTGTTTTGAATTTCTTCTTCGTATTTCCAAAATTATATGTTAGTGTTACACCAACCATTTGCATCGGAACAGCCGTATTTGAATACTGATAATAATCATCACTGTGACTATAACTTTTTATTTTCATCTTGTCGCTGAATGGAGTTACAACCATCAGACTGACATTAAACTTATTATCCAGAAAACTCTTATTTAAAGAAGCATTAAACATACTCATAGTTCCTGTATATCCCTGAAGTGTTTTACTACGACTTTTAGCGAAAGTACCAACACTCAATCGAAGATCCCAAGGCAAGGTCTGTTGGATATTAAAGAATCCGTTTGCCTGCCATCCACTATTTTCAAGACCTAACCGGGGAGACTGCATATCAACGTAACTGACAGAAGCATTTACCAGAATACGTGTATCTTTTAATGGAGACCAACTCATGAATGTATTCAATCGGGTACTCCTATTCTCTACAATATTTCCATAAGTCGTATGAAGCACCTGATCAGACATGACTGAATACTGAGCGATTTTATTATCACATATCGTTTGATTCAATGTCGTATTTATCATAAAATTGGGAGTAAAGTAATTAAAGACCAGTCCGATACTATGAGATTTCTCTGTATCCAAATTAGAATTACCATATTTTATGGAGGTCGGATTAGAATTATCTACATATGGATTCAAGTAAGAAATGCCCGGACGAGAAATTCGCATTCCATAATTAACTCCAATATTCATAGTCTGAGAAATGGCATACGATATACTTGCAGAAGGAACCAGATTCCCATAATTCTTATCAAAATTTTCACCTGAACCCAACTTATAATCCACATTCTGCCATGTATATTCATAACGTAAACCAGCTTTAGTTCCTAACTTGCCAAAATGACCATCATATTCCGCATAACCCGCAAGGATATCTTGAGAATCATCATAATTCACACTGTTTTTTTCATTAAACACCGGTTTATCATTATTCAAATCATAATATTTTGAATCAGAAGAATTACCACGAATAATATATTTCGCGCCCAAATTAAGGATATGTCCTTTTACCAGAGGCGTTGTATAATCGAACTGCAGCGTATGTTCCGTACCTCGTGTATGTACATCTGAAAAACGATCAGATAAATCGAATGACAAAGAAGAGTCCCCTGTTACATCATCAAAAACAGATTTACTTTCGGTATCACGCGGACTCGTTGAATACAAATAACTGAAGGTTATCGAACTTGAACGATCCTTATTCAGGTAACGCTGATAATCAATTGCCGTATTAAAGTTCAGAGACTTATTCTTGGTATGCGAGAAATTCCCATAAGAATAACCATCACCATACATTCCTCCTGTAAAAGATGTAACAGGATGAGAATTACTTCGCATCGAAAAGTCAGTAATACCCAACATGGCATTTAATGAACTTTGAGCATCCAGAACATATCCCAGACTTACATTTCCCATGGCAAAAGGAGCCTTCGAATCTGAAGAAAGTTGCTGATTCATGATCATATCTCCGTTAGTACTTGGCTGCGTACGAGTAATATAAGTTTCAGAACCATCCATTTTTCTAAAACTATACATTCCGTTCGCACTATAAGTGAACTTATCCTGTTGTCCACTAATAAAAGCAGAAGTACGAGCACCACGATTATTACCTCCTACCGTAATATTTCCATTAAAACCGTTCAAGTCCTTACTTTTTACAGACATTCTGTTCATCGTGATGTTCAATACTCCTGCCGTTCCTTCCGCGTCGTATTTTGATCCTGGGTTTGTTATAACTTCTATATTTTTGACTGCTGAAGCAGGCATTGCCTTGAATATCTGCGAAGCATTCTGTGTCATCATCGGATTAGGTTTTCCATCCACATAAACTTTAAAAGAAGAAGAACCATTTACAGTAATTTGATCCTGTCCGTCTACCACAACCATAGGAACTTTCCGAAGCATGTCAAGAATGGTATTTGATTTGGAATCAACATCATCCTCAATATTATAAGTCATTTTATCTGTTTCCATTTTGACCAAAGGTTTATGAGCTACCACTTCTACGCCTCCTAAGGTTTTAGCATCATCAGAGATATACACGACACCTAAATCCAACTTTGGTTCTCCAGATAAAGTTACTGAACGACGTACTTCCTTCTTTCCTACAGAACTAAATGTTATTATAAATTCACCTTTACCTTCAACCTTTTGATTTATCTCACCATCAAGTCCTGTTGTTGACATGTAAACAGGTTTGTCTGTCTTTACCGACCGATACACACGTATAGTCGCATAAGGTTCCGTTTCATTCGAAATAGAATCTCTCAAAACCCCACTGATAATTGTCTGTTGAGCAGAAACTGTCAAACAAAATAAACTGAACAGAAAGAAATAAATAACTCTTTTCATACTTGTATCCTTGTTTCTAATAATTTTTATACAAAAATAGGAGTACGATCAAGACCTCTCATTTGTTTTTCGACGAGTCCCTATAAACTTTTCGACGAATCCTATAAAAACAAAGAATCCTCACTCTAATAATAGAATGAGGATTCCTTATTTATCAATTGGTATATATCAATTTCTGACAGATCAGGAATTTGATTTTACCCAACGAATAATTTCTTTAATTGAAGGTTTCTTGCCGTACATCAAAATACCTATACGATAGATCTTTCCGGATAACCAGACAGAACCAAAGGCTGATGCAAACAATAAAACAATAGATAGAATCTGTTGCCAGAAAGGAATATCATAAGGTAAACGAACCATCATGACGACTGGTGATGTAAACGGGAATAAAGAACACCAGAAAGCCAAAGGTCCATCCGGATTTTCCATACTATACATTCCGGCATACAACCCGAAGATCATAAAGATCATCATGGGAGTCATGAACTGCTGTGCATCTTCCGGCTGATTGATTGCACTACCAATTGCAGCAAACAGAGAGGCATACAATATATAGCCACCAATGAAATAAACCAGGAAGTTAATTCCTAAAGAAGTAATAGGAATAGAATGAATGATATCCTGAGCTTTTAGAACAGCCGGATCAACGGTTGCACCCATTGCGGCCTGATTCATACTTCCATTCATCATAACATCGGCAGCCTGAGTCGGATCTCCACCCAAGAAGAACAAACTTCCACTCACCAATGCAAAAGTCATGATTCCCCACAAAAAGACCTGTGTCAGACCAACCAATCCGATTCCAAGAATCTTTCCCATCATCAAATCGAAAGGCTTGACTGAAGAAACCATCAATTCAACAATACGGTTAGTCTTCTCTTCCATAACACCCTGCATAACCATTGATCCATAGATAGTAATAAACATATAGATGACAAACGTCAAAACAAAGCCTATTACCATCAGAACTTCTGCAGAAGAACTACTTTCAGTTCCATCTTCCTCCCATTTCACCGTCTGGATATCAAAAGGAATGGTACACTCCTTGATGATATTCTGTAGATCAGGGATATTATAAGAATCCAACTTTTCCTTTTCCAACATTTCAGAGAGCTGCGAATTAATCTCCCGCTTCAATCCCATTGAAATCTGCTTGTTCGAATAAAGAATGGCAGCCTTTGGATTCTTTAATAAGTCTTCGCTAATAGAAAGAAAAGCCTCGATCTCCTTATCCTCACTTTTACGATATTTTTCCATATCGCCTTCAGCAGCCATGAAATGATATTCTTCAGTATCTTCAAAGGCTGAAACATATTTACCGACCTTGTCCATAATGACAACAGTCTTCACATCTTCACTTTTAATCGTTGAAAGCCACAAAGGGACAAAAACCATAGCAGCAAGAAGAAAAGGGGTTAGAAATGTCAGCAACAGAAAAGACTTCTTACTGACACGCTGTAAATATTCTCGTTTTATTATTAATCCTAATTTACTCATGATCGGTTGAAGTTAAAGTGTTATTACCTACTACTTGAATAAAAATATCGTGCATAGAAGGAATCTCCTCTACAAACGAAAGTATATCCCATGATTTTGAAATTTGCTGAAGGAGTTGCGAATTCGTCACATCCGGCTGTTTACGTATTCTTAACTCTAATTCACCTCCAGTCAATATTTTCCGGTCCAATTCTTCAAACAAAGGATTGTCTATTACAGGTAAAAGCTCTCCTCCTGTTTGTATACGTAAAGAATACTTATGCGTTTTAAACTCATCACGAACATCCTTTACCGAACCTTTCAATACGACATGAGAATGATTTATCAAAGCGATATGATCGCATATTTCTTCAACTGACGCCATATTATGTGTTGAGAAGATGATAGTATGTCCTTTCTCCTTCAATTCGAGAATTTCCTTTTTCAATAATTCGGCATTCACCGGGTCAAAACCACTAAACGGCTCATCCAATATCAACAATTGTGGTTCATGAATGACAGTTATAATAAACTGAACTTTCTGTTGCATACCTTTTGAAAGTTCTTCCAGCTTTTTGTTCCACCAAGGCATGATATCGAACTTCTCAAACCAAACTTTCAAACGTTTCTTGGCTTCGAAATAAGACAGGCCTTTCAGCTGAGCAAGATATATGGCCTGCTCCCCTACTTTCATTTTTTTGTACAAACCACGTTCTTCCGGTAAATAACCAATCTGATATACATCATCTGGAACAGATGGTCTTCCATTAAATAGAACTGATCCACTATCGGGAGCTGTAATTCGATTGATTATTCGAATCAATGTTGTTTTTCCCGCTCCATTTGGTCCTAAGAGACCAAATATTTGTCCTTCTGGTACTTGAATACTGACTTTATCAAGCGCCAGATGATTGACAAACTGCTTGACTACGTCCTGAGTTTCTAAAAAAATAGCCATAATGTATTTTATATAATCTTTATCACAAAAAGAGACGAAACCCGCTGAACCGAACATTTTAAATTCATTCAGATGTTCACATCTTCAGTATGATTCGTTCTCCCAATTCCTTTGACAGAATTTTTTTTATATCGTTCAACTTGGAAAGTTCTTTCATTACTGACAACATTTTATCCATATCGTCAGGAGAAATATTTTTCAACTCGTCCTGTTTTTCTTTTATCTTTCTCAGGATATAAGCTTCCTTAAAAGCGAACAGATCCTGAGTAACGTATTGATCCAGATGATCTTCTTCCGTTTCTATTTGTTGATATTTTGTATGATACTTGCTTAACTGATATTTTTCACTGATTAAATTCACTGCTATCCGGCTTACCAGCTGATCGGGATGAGACAAGAAATAACGGCTCGCCACAAAATTCTCTTCTCCACAACGATCTGCCGCTTCATCCAACATCCGTTTAAAAACCGGAGTATAAAAAGACAGATCATCCCGTTCCAGATCATAACGGATAAAATCTGCCACATGATATATTACATGTTCGTTTGTTTCCTCATCATCAAAATCATACAACACTCTTTCCCCATAACGAACCACATATCTCAACAAAGCAATCTCAAAAGATTCGTAAGGAGAACGCTGAGGTGCATTTTTCTGAGCCACTTCCTCTTCAGGTACTGCCGATGGAAAATCCGGCATGGCATTATCTGTCGGGATATCTTCTTCAGGAGGTGGAGGAAAATCAGGAGGCAAAGCTTCTGAATTCATATCAACAGGAATAATCTCCGGCTCAGCCTTTTCTTTAATCTTTTTTTCCTGTATAGAATAATCGGCCGGTAAAACATCCATCACTGCAGATTTAACTACAGGAGCCGGACCGTTTTGCTCATTCTTCGATAAGCGTAATTTATTTACCTGATTGAGAACGATCTGTTCGTCAATTTCCATCATGGCACTACACTCACGAATATATATGGAACGAGTTATATCATCCGGAACAATGGCTATTGTACGAATAATATCTCCAATCAAAGCAGACCGCTTAACCGGATCATTTCCGGCATCGGCCAATAACAGTTTCGTTTTGAAACGAATAAAGTCTGTTTCGTGTTCTTTTATATAGTCGGTAAATTCAGTCGCACTATGTGAACGGGCAAATGAATCCGGATCTTCACCTGACGGCAAAAGGACCACCTTCACATTCATCCCTTCATCGAGCAATAAGTCAATACCTCTGAGAGCGGCTTTTATTCCGGCAGCATCACCATCATATAAGACAGTAATATTATTGGTAAATCGATGAATCAACCGGATCTGTCCATGCGTTAGAGCTGTTCCTGATGAGGCGACAACATTTTCCACGCCCGACTGATGCATGGATATGACATCCGTATACCCTTCCACCAGATAACAACGGTCTGCTTTGACCATTGCCTGCTTAGCGAAAAAGATACCATATAATTCATTACTTTTATGATAGATCGGACTCTCTGGAGAATTGACATACTTGGCGGTCTTCTCATCTTTCTTAAGGACACGACCTCCAAAAGCAACAATCTTTCCACTCAACGTATGAACGGGAAACATAACCCTTCCACGGAATCGGTCATTAACCCTGCCATTATCGTAAACAATTGAAAGACCTGTCTTTTCCAAAAATTCCTTTTTGAAACCTTTCCGCTGAGCTTCCTGAAACAAAGCATCACGCTGATCAAGACTATATCCCAATTGGAACTTCCGGATTGTTTCTTCACGAAATCCTCGTTCAATGAAATAACGCATGCCCACTGTTTTGCCTTCCACATGTTCATGAAGCATCTGAGAAAAGTACTGTTGCGCCCAGGCATTAACGATAAACATACTTTCCCGGTCACTCTTTACCTTTTTCTCTTCTTCTGACAGCTCACGTTCCTGTATTTCGATGTTATATTTCTTGGCTAAATAACGAAGAGCATCGAAATAAGTAAGCTGCTCATGCTTCATGATGAAATGAACCGGAGTGCCCCCCTCACCACAGGCAAAACATTTGCAGATATTCTTCGATGGAGAAACATAAAACGACGGACTCTTATCATCATGGAAAGGACACAAACCGACATAGTTCACACCACGTTTACGCAGTGTGACAAAATCTGATACCACATCCATGATGTTTGCAGCATCAAGTATTCTTTCTATGGTGGGTTGATCTATCATTCAACTTTTTCTCCAATTAAGATACAAAATTACAAAACTGAATCAATTTATAAACATTTTCTTCGAAACAAATTATGTCAGAAAATCCTCCAGATTGTTTTTAAATCCCGTATTTCCTATTAATTTTGTTCGAAAACAACAAACAATCAAATAAAAAGACAAAGTCTCATGAATCTGTATTCCAAACTTTTCATATCAGTTTTTTTTTATTTCATATGCGTTGCCACTCTGTTTGCTCAAAATAAAAAGAAAAGTTTTTCCCTTCCGGAAATACCATCAGCCATTCAATCGGCCGATGCACGAGCTTCCTACCTTGCAGTTCATTATTGGGATAATTTCTCATTTGCCGACAGTCTGCAATTTATGAATCAACCGGAAGATATAGAACAGGCTGTTGTAGATTACATTGATATATTCCAGCTTATACCTGTTCAGGAAGCTGAAGAATCTATTTCCAAACTGATGGACAAGGCATCCGTCACATTAAATGGATTCTTATTCTTTTACAATACATTTGAAAGATATTTATATGATGTCAGCTCACCGATGAGAAACGAACAATACTTCATTCCTGTACTTGAAAAATTGATTGCTTCAAATAAATTAAGTGAAGATGACAAGATTCGTCCTTCCATGCTGCTAGCTTCGGCCAATAAAAATCGCGTAGGAACGACTGCTGCCGATTTTAAATATACTAAAGCCGACGGTTCTCAAAAATCTCTTTCTGAAAGTCGGACTGAATGGACTATTCTGATATTCTTTGATCCGGATTGCAACGAATGCCACATGGCTATTCAGGAATTAGAAAAAGATTCAATGTTAAGTAAACTTATAGAAGACAAGAAACTTTCTATTGTTGCCGTATATCCTGGACCAAAAAGCAGTATGTGGAAGACTATGCAAGGAGCCATGTCCAAGACTTGGGAAATAGGCTATGACAAAGATGATGAAGTCTATTCGAAAGAGTTATACGATTTACTGGGTTTCCCGACTATTTACTTATTAGATAAAGACAAAAAAGTTCTTCAGAAAGATTCTTCCCCCGATAAAATCCATCATTTTTTCAAAAAAGATTGATTTTTCATTCTCTAAGGGAGACTTTTACATGAAAGTCGGGAGATACTAAAGAAAACATAGGATGTTTTAATAAAAATGTCCTATGTTTTCTTTAATTCACAGCTATGAATTAATCGATTTGTCTATACGATTAAAATAATTCACTCTAATAAATTAAATAATGAGAACACACAGAATATGAATATATCCCTTTTATTTATCTCTTAGCTTCTTGTTTTCATAAGATAAATAAACCAGATATTGACCTTCACACGAGATTGTGAAGATCTCTTCAGTTGTATGATTCAATGTTCCCTGCCATAAACTTGTAAAATCGTATAAAGGATACGCAAGGCCGCTTGAAGTCATGTGTTGAGTTCCAAAACTAAAAACAGAAACAGCCGTACCAGCCTCACATCGGAATGTCTGTTCATTACAGCAAGGAATAAAAACGCCATGATCTGTATAAATTCGAACATTCAAACCTTGTTTCATATATTCCATCAGCAGACTGATATTTCCCAACGTATGGTCTTCCCGTCTTCCGGTAGCCGCCAGAATAACAATTTTACGAAAACCCTCATGCTGAAGATATGTAATCGCTTTAGTCTGATCATTCGTCTCCTGATCCGGATCCAGCCGGATAATGTCTTTAAAAGTTTCGCGAATTTCATCTGAAAGAGAATCACCATCACCTACAATTCTCCAAGGTCTCTTATTCAATTTTTCCCATTGATTGGCCGCACCATCACAATAAACTATTTTATCGTGACAAGCTATCAGTTTTCGGGGAATGGGATGAACAGGAAAATCACCACCTCCAATAATCAAAGCTTCCGGTTCAAACGTAAGACTTATTGGTTCTTTATCATTTTTTTCCATTTCAAATATCCAAAGTATGCAATAGATGTGTACAGGACATAAAGTCCTGATGTAAAATAAAGGCCTTTATAAACATAAAGAATAGCACAAACAATATCGACCACAAGCCAAACCAACCATTGCTCGACATATTTTCTTGACAACATCCACATAGCAACTATACTTAAAGCTGTTGTGAAACTGTCACTCCAAGGTACATCGCTATCGGTAAAAGAGATAAGTATTTGTGCTATACCGACTGTCAAAACAGTCATTACAACCAGCAAAGGTATATATAATTGTCGAGGTGTATATCCAATCGGTATTTCTTCATGAACAACTTCCTTTGATTTTCTTGAACCAATAGACCAATAAATCATACCATAGATAGAAGCCAGAATATAATAAATATTGATTCCTAAATCGGCATAAAGTCCGGCCTGATAATAAACAACAACATAAACAGATGGCATTATCAAACTCGCAATCCATAAATAATAGCTGGCTTTATATTCCAACCACAGATAAACAAGTCCGATAATTGTGCCTGCAAGTTCCAAATAATTCATTACGAATAAAAAATTTCAACGTGTTTCTGATTTCTTTCTCCAATTAGTTTTCAGATGATGTAACTTATGTTCCCATATTCCTCTCTGATGCAAAGTCCAACCATAGCACAGATTCGTCAGCAGAAACTTTATGTTCCGGAGTCACCGCAAAAGTAAATATTTTCACATTATCTATCAAAGCATCACAGATATAAACTTCCGTGTCCTGTCCATGGACTTCTGTACTTTTACCAATATTTATCGGAAAAGAAAAATTTTAATTTTACCCGATACAACTATCTCCCCTGCTTTCTGCTGATCAATATAAACAACCATGGATTTGCCATCGTAAACTCCCAACATTTGATGCCATTCATTTTCCAATTCTCAGACAATTTCACACGTAACCGATTCAACTTATTGAAATCTGATTTTCTAAGAAACAATAGCTCATTTATTGCAATCTACTTATTTAGAAGATCTATAATATTACCCTCCAAAAGAAAGGTAATATTACAATCATTATATATTCAACAAGATGCTAAAAAAACGGAATTCTTTATAAAAACGAGAAAAATCAGCATATAAAGCAAAAAACAAGATTCTACTGGAAACAAAAAATGCGAAAAAATGTTTATACTATATTATTGGTGATAAAATAATGTCTACCTTTACCAATAAATATTATAAACGTTATACTAATAGAAAAAGATTATGAAAAAGTATGTTTGCACAGTGTGCGGTTGGGTTTATGATCCTGAAGTAGGTGATCCAGATAATGGTATAGCTCCTGGTACTGCATTTGAAGATATTCCAGATGATTGGGTATGTCCTTTATGTGGTGTAGGAAAAGATGATTTTGAATTGACAGAAGAATAATTCCGAATCAAAGATTTAAACGTCCTTATAGTCAAACTATAGGGACGTTTTTTATTACAAAAAATATCTTTACTTTTTAAAATCCATAAATTAGAATAACTCTATTAAAATGAGAAAAAAACAGGATAAATAAGTTTGAAAGAATTGAACCTCATTTAAAATACATCAAACATAAAAGCATAAAAAAAGCTCCTGCAATTCTAAAGATTACAGGAGCTTTATATTTTTGAATCTAGTATCCGATTACTTCTTCATAGCTTCTTCTACAGCAACAGCTACAGCGACAGTAGCACCTACCATAGGGTTGTTACCCATTCCTAAGAAGCCCATCATTTCTACGTGAGCTGGAACAGAAGATGAACCTGCGAACTGAGCATCTGAGTGCATACGACCCATTGTATCAGTCATTCCATAAGAAGCTGGACCTGCAGCCATATTATCAGGGTGTAATGTACGACCTGTACCACCACCTGAAGCAACTGAGAAATATGGTTTACCAGCTAATACACGTTCCTTTTTATAAGTACCTGCAACTGGGTGCTGGAAACGTGTTGGGTTTGTAGAGTTACCAGTGATAGAAACATCCACATTTTCTTTCCACATAACAGCTACACCTTCACGAACATCGTCAACGCCATAGCATTTTACTTTTGCACGAAGACCTTCAGAGTATGGAGTTTCTGAAATAACATTAACTTTACCAGTCATATAATCAAACTGAGTCTGTACATAAGTAAAACCATTAATACGAGAAATGATCTTAGCTGCATCTTTTCCTAAACCATTCAAGATAACACGCAAAGGTTCTTTACGAACTTTGTTTGCCATTTCAGCAATCTTGATGGCACCTTCTGCAGCAGCAAAAGATTCGTGACCTGCCAAGAAAGCGAAACATTTTGTTTCTTCACGAAGCAAACGAGCAGCCAAATTACCATGACCTAAACCTACTTTACGATCATCAGCAACTGAACCAGCAATACAGAATGCCTGTAAACCAATACCAATAGCTTCAGCAGCATCGGCAGCATTTACACAACCTTTCTTGATAGCAATAGCAGCACCAACAACATATGCCCAACAAGCATTTTCAAAACAAATAGGTTGTGTTTCTTTACACATTGTATATGGATCGATACCCTTAGCATCACAGATAGCTTTTGCATCTTCAATACCGTTGATACCGTATTCTTTTAAAACCGCGTTGATATGATCTATACGACGGTCGTAACTTTCAAATAAAGCCATAATTATTTTTTACTTTTTAAAATTCTTAATTATCAGGAATAAAGATATCAGAAAATTGAAAACAATCACACCACCACAACAGGCTACGAATAAAGCAGTATTCGGCTTTTCTTCAACCATAACATTATAAACTATTGTTGTTACAATCAATGTTATTAAAATCAGCCCGATGAGGACTCGTGTCAATGTTTTCTTATTCATTACGAGGATCTATATATTTTACAGCTTCTTTGAAACGACCGTAAGAGCCTTTTGCTTTTTCCAGTGCTTCGTTAGCATCCATACCCTTTTTAATCATATCCATGAATTTGCCAAGGTGAACAAATTCATAACCTATAACCTCATTGTCAGCGTCAAGAGCCATACGTGTACAATAACCTTCAGCCATTTCCAAATAACGAGGACCTTTAGCTAATGTACCAAACATAGTACCAACCTGACTACGCAGACCTTTTCCTAAATCTTCCAAACCTGCACCTACAGGCAAACCACCTTCAGAGAAAGCAGACTGTGTACGTCCATAAACGATTTGCAAGAACAATTCACGCATTGCAGTATTGATAGCGTCACAAACAAGGTCTGTATTTAATGCTTCCAAAAGAGTCTTTCCTGGAAGGATTTCTGAAGCCATTGCAGCAGAGTGAGTCATACCTGAACAACCAATAGTTTCAACAAGAGCTTCTTGAATAATACCTTCTTTAACATTCAATGTAAGTTTACATCCACCTTGTTGAGGTGCACACCAACCGATACCATGAGTTAAACCGGAAATGTCAGTAATCTGAGTAGATCTAACCCATTTCCCTTCTTCTGGAATCGGAGCGCAAGGATGGTTAGCGCCTTTTTTTACAACACACATGTGTTGAACTTCTTGAGAATAAATCATAATCGCTAATTTATTATATTAATGATAATAAAAATTTTATCGTGAACTATATTAATACACTGCAAATATAAGTGTTTTTATTCTTTTGCACAATAAAAAAACGCATATAACTTTTATCATATCTGAAAGTCTTTTCCCAACTATAATATATACTTCTTTTATATTCAATATATTGGTTATTATACAATATTGCTCTTATCAATTACAAGCAATTCGTTTTTACTGTCAGCCACGACTGTTATGAAACGTTCATATTCGCGAAGGACATCTGAAATAAGTTCCTCCTTAGTAAAATATTGTACATTATTCCCCCTTCTTCCATTATTATAATACGTAATAGGGATATAGACATCACTATTAAGAGTTTCAGGTATATTTTCTTCAGTAATGATATATTCAGAAAGATCCTGAAGTTCAGCCATAACTCCATATTTAAAATTCAATATTTTATCATAAGGAATAAGTATCTCTATTGACAACAATCTGTCTTTATCTTTTGAAACGACAGCATTAACGCCCAATTGTTCCAATCTGTCTTTCAGTTCCATAAAAGCAGGTTCTACAACGTCTGTCATAAACAGACAGATATCTTTCTTTTTGGGAAATGATATTATTTGGGACAATCTTTCTTTCCAATGGCTTCCATCCCAATTTTGACTACCATAAGGTAATTTGGTCCTTTTAAACTTCACATCTATATTCAAAGCCTTCCATAGGCAATAGCAAAGTAATAATATAACCAATCCAAAAGGTAATGCAGTCACTAAAAACATGGTTTGCAGAGCCTCCAACCCTCCTGTCCGCATAAGTGCTACTGTTACCGAAATCAATAATACTCCCCAAAATACTTTTTGCCACGATGGTGAATTTTCTTTGTTATTCGATGATATACTATTCATCACCAGGATTCCTGAATCCGCAGAAGTAACAAAAAATATTGAGATCATGAAAATTGAAATTATGCTTAACAAGCGACTCATAGGAAGATAGTCAAAGAAAGCAAACAATAACTTTTCCGGAGTTTTTGCTAATGCAGATAACGCTCCATCAGCCACATTCTGATCCACCCAAATACCGCCATTACCAAAGATGGTCATCCAAAAAAACACCAATAATGAAGGAACGATAATTACTCCCAGGCAAAACTCCCGAATAGTTCGACCTTTCGATATACGTGCAATAAAAAGTCCCACAAAAGGAGCCCACGAAATCCACCAAGCCCAAAACATAACAGTCCAGTCGGTAAACCAGGTGACGCCTTCTTCTTCAAATGCAAATGTATTAAATGTAAGATCGACAAATCTATTCAAATAATATCCAAGACCTTCACTGAAAGCATTCAAAAGGAAAATAGTTGGCCCAGCAAAAAGAAGGAACAACAATAATATGATAGCAATACCCATATTGACTTCACTCAACATTTTCACTCCTTTATTCAAACCAAACAAAGCAGACATTATAGCCAGTGAAGTTACTATAACAAGTATGACTACCTGTAATGGAAATGTTGACTCAGAAATAACTCCTATTGAAACCAAACCAGAACAAAGCTGCATCACTCCCAATCCTAAAGAGGTAGCTATTCCAAAAAAAGTACAACATAGCGCAAATATATCCACCATTGCACCAATCGGTCCATTGATCTTTTCTTTCAACAAAGGATAAAGACCACTTCTTATAGCTAAAGGCAATTTATACCGAAAAGAAAAATAAGCCAGAATCAACCCCATCACAGCATAAACAGCCCAGGCATGAAATCCCCAATGGAAGAAAGTGTAAAGCTGAGCTTCTTTTGCCTTATCAGCTGTATCAGACAAAGCAGGAAAAGCGTAATGAGACATAGGCTCCCCTATTCCATAGAACATAAGTCCAATTCCCATTCCTGCTGCGAAAAGCATAGAAATCCAAGAAAAGAAACTAAACTGAGGTTCCGAATTATCATCGCCTAAACGGATTCTTCCTTTTTCACTAAAAGCTAATAACAAAATAAACAACAGCAAAAGTGTAAATAACAGCACATAAGCCCAACTTAAATTTGTATATACAAAATTCTGACAATAAGAGAGAACTCTATTAGCCGATAAAGGAAAAATTCCACAAAACAGTGATAACAAGATCAACACCAATAAGCCTGGTATTCCTACAGATTTTGTAAAAGTGGATGGTAGTTTAAAATTTTTAAAATTAACCATAAAGTAAAATGTTTTTGATTTTATATAATCCTTAGTTAAATAATATTTTTCGCACGTTTGCAATAAATAAACAAGCAAAAGAGTATTTTTGTTGAGACCTACCAAGTGGCAGATACTTTTTTTACAGATTAAAACCACAACATTTCACTTCAGTATATATACTATACTCCTGGTAAAATTTAGTACTTATATTTTATTCAAAAAGAACTCAGCTATTTTTCCATATTCTATATTTTTCCAGTTCGGAACTGAATTCCCTTACCACGAAGACTATTAATGTAACATCATCTGTCAATCCTAATAAAGGAATCAAATCAGGTATGAAATCGATAGGAGAAACCAGATAAATCATAGCAGCAACCAAAACAAGCAAACTCTTGGCATTATAATTCTTATATCGTCCACTTGCAATATCTTTAAAATAATCTATCACCAATAATACCCGATCTTTTACTTCAGACAAGCCTTCTCTTAAAACATAGTCATTAATCTTTGGAATAAGATTTTTTATCAATTCAGGATTCTTGACATATATATCAGCCTTAGCCAACCATTTTTCCTTAAATTCAGCCAATAATCTATTTATATCCATAACTATTAGTTTTTAAATGCGCATAACTTTTCTCTAAAGATAGTGATTATTTCAGTTACTACATACATAAATAAAAAATTCCCCAAGCTCTCTCTTTCGAAGAGAAACCTGGGGAATTACATTCGTTATAATATTAGTATTTATACTCTAACGGAGCCATAATGAATGTAAATTCATAATCACCATAAGGGACCAAATAAGGTTCTTCAGGAAGAGTTCCCCAGCTATCCACACAAGCTAATCCCTGCTGGGCCTTATCGATCAACATATTTGTCAAATCCTGTTCTTCCAATTCATCAGAATGAGTCTGTTGTTTAACGAATCCTCCATCCATAGATTCTATAGAATAATGAAGAGCTGAGCCAGAGAAAGGAGCTTCAGAGAAGAACATCAAACCCTGACCTTCGATATTTTGCAATTTCCACCAGCGGATATCTGTTTTTGTACCATTTTCCTGTGGACGTATATACGGATAATACTGTTCTGTCACAGTCTGATTATAGATACCCAAATCTGTATAATGATTTCGATCACTATAATTCTCAATTGGTCCGCGACCATAATAAGAAATCTTTTCGAAAGACTTAGGCATTACCAGCTGCATCCCGAAACGGAAGAGATTAGAAACTTTCTTACTCTTGTCTGCAATCATTTTCTGAGTCACTTTCACAGCGCCCTTATTATTAATTGCATAAGTTAATTGAAGATCTGCAGAAACAGCTTCCATACGATAAGAAGCAGAAACAACAGCCAGACCGTCAACCATATCATGTTTCAATGAAACCAACTTGATTTCAGGATTTTTCCATACTACATTTGCCTGCTGATAATCACCTCCAAAATCATTATCAGTTGGAGCACGCCAGAAATTAGGAGTCAAAGCTTCACCAAACTTGATCATATCAACACCTCTCACATTATAATTATCCATATATCCGGTCTCTTTATTAAACTGGATATTGAAATGTTCACCAACAACTTCGATACGATTCTTGTTATTGTCTTTAACAACCGGTTCTACCACTTTGATATTAGTTTCTGCCACATTCTTCAATGTCATACAAGGAGCCTTATACTGACTCAATGCCATCTGATCTTTTGCCACTTTGAATCCTGCAGGAAGAAGTCCTTCACGATTTTTCAAACGATAACTTACATTCAACAGCCATTCACCATCATTATCTGTTTCGCCCAAGGCCAGTTTCAAATTTATCGCTTTCTGAGGGGCCACATTCAAATTCTCCACACGGCCACTTCGCATTGGTTCCCCATCTTTCAACAACTCCCATTCCATATAATAGGCAGAAAGATCGCGGAAATAGTTTTCGTTATAAATTTTAATTTCACCATTAGCCAAATCCACTGGCGTCGTCCAGATATTCTGATAGAAATATCCAACCTCATACATATGAGGGTGTGGAATACGATCAGGACTAATCAAGCCATTGTTACAGAAGTTCTGACGACTTGCATCAAAACGATTGAAATCACCTCCATAAGCAAAGATTCTTTTTCCCTTGTTTCCCATCCAACGACAAGACTGATCAACGAAGTCCCAAATAAATCCTCCCTGATACTTCGGATATTTACGAATCATATCCCAGTATTCCTTAAATCCACCTTGAGAGTTTCCCATGGCATGCGCATATTCACACTGAATAAGCGGCTTGGTATATTTCGGATTTCTGACATATTCCAGACAATCTTTATAACCATAATACATCGGACAGAAAATATCTGTCTTACCTTCAATAGCAGCTTGTTCATACTGGACAGGACGACTTGGATCTTCCGCCTTTACCCAGTCGTAAGCCGCCTCAAAATTAGGACCATAGCCGGCTTCATTTCCTAAAGACCAGATAATGATACTTGGATGATTAAATCCTCGCTGAACATTTCGTTCGTTACGTTCAATATGAGACTTGGCAAACAAAGCATTCTTAGCCAAAGTTCTTTCGCCATATCCCATACCCTGTGATTCAAGATTTGCTTCAGCAACAACATAAAGTCCGTATTCATCGCAAAGCTCATACCAGAAATTATCATCCGGATAATGACAGGTACGAACAGCATTGATATTAAACTGTTTCATGATACGGATATCTTCTATCATTCTTTCACGAGAAACTACGTAACCTCCGTCAGGATCCATTTCATGTCGGTTTACACCTTTAATAAGTACCGGCTGTCCATTCACCCAAATTTGAGAATTTTTCTGTTCTATTTTACGGAATCCCACCTTTACTGGAACAACTTCGCTGACAGAACCTTTATCCTCAACACTTGCATACAATGTATATAAATAAGGATTCTCGGCGCTCCACTTATTCGGACTGTCAACAGCCAAATCTGTGGTAAGTTTTCCCGAACCTTTTACCTGTTTGCTAACAACAATATTGTTACGAGCGTCCTTCAATTCAAGATTTACAGTATTGTTTCCTTTCAAATCCAGAACAATATCCAGAGACCCATTCTTATACTGTTCATCCAGATCAGGAGTGATACGAATATCTTCAATACGTTTCTTATTTCGTGTATATAAATATGAGTCACGAGCTACACCACTGTAAAGAATAAAATCCTGATCTTCCAAATAAGTTCCGTCACACCAGCGAAATATCTGGAAAGCGATTAAATTCTGCTCTCCCGGTTTCAAATATTTAGTCAGATCAAATTCTGCTTCAAGCTTACTATCTTCACTATAACCAACGTATTTTCCATTCACCCAAAGATAAATATTAGAAGTCACAGAACCGAAATGAACAATAATATCTTTTCCTGCCCAGTCAGCAGGTATTTCAACCATCTTACGATAAGAACCCACATAATTCTTTTCTGAAGGGATTGCGGGAGGATTACTTGGACAATCATTCTTCCAGGCAAATCCTTTGTTAACATAAACAGGAATACCATAGCCGTTTAACTGCCACATAGCCGGAATCTGAAAATCATCCCATCCTTTATCATTAAAATCGGTCTTCCAGAAATCCATGGGTCTGGCATCGACATGTTCAACAAAATTGAATTTCCAGGTACCATTCAAAGTCATATAATTAGAAGACTTGGTTTTATCTGCCAGACGAGCTAAATCCTCATTTTCATAGGCAAAGAAATTTCCATGCATAGGCGCACGATTTACCGCATTAATGTTAGGATCGTACCATTCTTTGAAAGTCTGTGCCGATATTGAGAAAAGATTCATCAGACAGGCACACATTAAAAATATTTTTTTCATTAAAATCGAGATATTAGAGAAGTTTTCTTCTTCAACTTCCTGTTAATACAAAGTTATTTTATTACAAAGTTACTGAATTTTATTCATACACCAGGACAGAAACCTATAACAAAATATCAGCAATCCAACGCTTTTAAACTCTAAGTCATACTCTTTTATAAAATTTTCTTCGCATAACTACAGACAAATTCAATCATTTTGATTTTCTGCTGTCAGATTTATTTTGCATTCGTCAATTTTAAATTTATCTTTGTAAAGGATGATTTTATCTTTCCACCTTGGTGGAAAGCTTGTTCCACTAACGTGGAAAGAGTGAACCACCGGAGTGGAAAGAATGTACCACCGGAGTGGAAAGAATGTACCACCAAGGTGGAAAGATAAAAGTATCGGTTAATCGGGAATAATATCTTAAACTTTTACAAAACATGAGCGCAATTTATGACTTCTACAAAAATCCAAATAATAAAAGTGGCGACAAGAAAACCAGTTATCATGCAAGAATTGTAACAAACCGAACAGTATCATCAGACGAACTAGCGACCAAAATCCATGCCCGCTGTTCCATGACGACAGCCGATGTTAAAGGTGTTTTATCTTCTTTATCGGATGTCATAGTTCAGGAATTAAAAGATGGGAATCGTATCTATATCGAGGGATTAGGTTACTTGCAACTGACTCTTTCATGCCCAAGTATTCAAAAAGAGAATGAAATCAAAGCACCATCCATTCAGATTAAATCGGTAGCATTCCGACCAGAGGCCAGATTGAAAGAACAGCTGAAAGATATTCATCTGAAGCGTGCAGAGGTTAAAAGTCATTCCAAAGAATATTCAGCGGAAGAAACAGACAAAATTATAACTGCTTATTTTGAAAACAATGATACCTTAACCCGCAATGAGTTTGAAAAGCTTTTCGGATATACCAGAACAACGGCCAACCGAAGGCTGAAAGAATTGGTCGATTCCCAGAAACTTCATAATATCGGATTAAAACGTTTTCCTATTTATCAGCCTGTAAAAGGTTATTATGGGAAATAAGGTATCATAATACATAAATATTTCTGTACATAAATATAAAAATCAAATGGCTCGACGTAAATTAACAAACAGTCAGATTATCTGTCTAACCTTGTTGTGGGGATTTTTATGCTATCTCCTGCTTTCTGCCAGTAAAGAAATAACCGGAGAAACCGTATTTGCTATTATTGCATCCGCAATCATAGTGTTTGTTCCGATTTACAAAAACTTCAGAGGCAGAAACACTAACAAATAGTAAGTATAACCAAACATAAAAAATTGTTTTGTTATTAAAAATCGATTTTATATATCATTTATTTGTTTTGATAAAAAATAAAACATATCTTTGCCATGTTTTTTGAGAAAAGGAACAAAGCTTAGTAATATAGTTGAATTTTATTAAAAAAAGACAAGATGAAAGCAAGTGAAGTTTTAGACACACTGAAACGTAGATTCCCGAATGAACCTGAATATCATCAGGCCGTTTCAGAAGTTTTAGGCACTATTGAAGAAGTTTACAACGAACATCCGGAATTTGAAAAAGCGAACTTGATTGAACGTCTTTGCATTCCTGATAGAATCTTTACTTTCCGTGTCACATGGATGGACGACAAAGGTCAGATTCAAACAAATATGGGATATCGTATTCAGCATAACAATGCTATTGGCCCGTATAAAGGTGGTATTCGCTTCCATGCTTCAGTAAACTTGTCTATTTTGAAATTCTTAGCGTTCGAACAGACATTCAAAAACTCTCTGACAACATTACCTATGGGTGGTGGTAAAGGAGGTTCAGACTTCAGTCCAAGAGGAAAGAGTAATGCTGAAATCATGCGTTTCTGTCAGGCGTTTGTTCTTGAATTATGGCGTCATATCGGTCCTGATACAGACGTTCCTGCCGGAGATATAGGTGTTGGTGGTCGTGAAGTAGCATATATGTACGGCATGTACAAAAAACTGGCACGCGAAAACACTGGTACTTTCACCGGTAAAGGTCTTGAATTTGGAGGTTCTCTGGTTCGTCCGGAAGCAACAGGTTATGGAAATGTATACTTCCTGCTTCAGATGCTGAAAACCCGTAACATCAACTTGAAAGGAAAAGTTGTTGCAGTATCTGGTTCTGGTAACGTAGCTCAATATACTGTAAAGAAATTGATTTCTTTAGGAGCCAAAGTGGTTACCATGTCTGATTCTGACGGTTATATCTATGATCCAGATGGTATTGATGAAGAAAAATTCGAATTCATTCAGGAATTAAAGAACCTGTACCGTGGTCGTATTCGCGAATATGCAGAACATTACAATGTAAAATATGTTGCTGGCGCTCGTCCTTGGAATGAAAAGTGCGATATAGCCATGCCAAGTGCAACACAGAACGAATTGACAGGTGATGATGCTCGTGCCTTATTGGCAAATGGTGTAATAGCTGTTTCAGAAGGAGCAAACATGCCATCAACTCCTGAAGCTATCAGTGAATTCCTGAAAGCCAAGATTCTATATGCCCCAGGCAAGGCAGCTAATGCTGGTGGTGTTTCTGTATCAGGCTTGGAAATGACACAGAATGCTCAGAAGTTAGGCTGGAGCAGTGAAGAAGTTGATGCAAAATTACAGAGCATCATGAAGAGTATTCACGAACAGTGTGTAAAATATGGCCAACAGGAAGACGGTTATATAAACTATGTGAAAGGTGCCAACATTGCCGGCTTTATGAAAGTAGCTAAAGCTATGATGGCTCAAGGTATCCTCTAAAAAATTCATATAAAAAATTCTTTTCAGCACATATTCTATATATGTACTGATTGAAGTTATATATTCTTAAATATCCAAACTACAAAAAGATATCTGTAGTTTGGATATTTTTTATTTTCCTTTTTTGTTTTTTCAATGTCTTTTCATGAATCTTTTCCTTATCTTAGCACAATAAATAAAAAAATCCGTCCGGATAAATAAAAACGGATTTATAGATACTATTTAATATTTATGGTAACAACGATACTTAAGAACTTATACTTTTCTTTTGTAGGAGAACCGGCTGATAACATTACAGAGCTTCCTTCTTCGGGTTCAAATAGAAGATACTTCCGTCTCAAAGGGAAACAGAACCTCATTGGTGTTAGCGGAACTTCTCCTGAAGAAAATCAAGCCTTTCTCTATATGGCAGAACATTTCAGAAAAAAAGGGCTACCAGTACCGGAAGTATTCTGTTCATCTGAGGATAATAAATTCTATTTGCAAGAAGATTTAGGAGATACTCTCTTATTCGACGCTATCGAAAAAGGACGAAAGAGTTGTGTTTTTGATGAAGAAGAAAGACTATTACTTCGAAAAACAATTCGCTTGTTACCTACAGTTCAATTTGCCGGTGCTGATGGCTTTGATTTCAATCAATGTTATCCACAACCGGAATTTAATCACCGTTCTATCCTTTGGGATTTAAATTACTTTAAATATTGTTTTCTGAAAGCTACCGGACTGGAGTTTCAGGAAGACTATTTAGAAAATGATTTCCAGAAGATGGCTGACGTATTGCTCCGCAATTCTTCAGCAACTTTCATGTACCGTGATTTTCAGTCACGAAATGTCATGATAAAGGACGGAGAGCCTTGGCTGATTGATTTCCAGGGAGGACGAAAAGGTCCGGTTTATTATGACGTTGCATCTTTCCTTTGGCAGGCTAAAGCCAAATACCCAGAGGAATTAAGAATGGAACTACTGCAAGACTATATTGATGCACTTAGTAAATATATGCCTGTTGATGAAAGATATTTCCTCAACCAATTAAGACATTTCGTACTATTCCGCACTCTACAAGTATTGGGCGCATACGGATTCAGAGGTTATTTCGAGAAAAAACCTCACTTCATCCAAAGTGTTCCATTCGCCATCGAAAATCTAAGACAATTATTGAGATCAGATTATCCGGAATATCCTTATCTCTGTGAGATTTTACGAAAACTAACTGACTTGAAACAATTCTCTGACGACATAAAAAAGCGTACACTGGAAGTACGTGTTATAAGTTTTGCTTACAAAAAAGGGATACCTAACGATCCGACAGGTAATGGTGGCGGATTTGTATTCGACTGCCGTGCTATCAATAATCCGGGTAAATATGAAAGATATAATCATTTTACAGGATTAGATGAACCCGTTATACATTTCCTTGAAGAAGATGGAGAAATCACCCAATTTCTAGAACACGTATATCATATTGTCGATGCTTCGGTAAAACGTTATATGGACAGAGGATTCACAAATCTGAGTGTTTGCTTTGGCTGTACCGGAGGTCAGCATCGTTCCGTATATTCGGCACAGCATTTGTCTGAACATCTGAACAAGAAATTCGGAGTGAAAGTACACTTGACACATAGAGAACAAAACATAGAACAAACATTTGAATCAAACCTATGAAAGCACTAATTTTTGCAGCAGGCTTAGGGAATCGTTTGAAACCTATAACTGACACCATGCCTAAGGCTTTGGTTCCAGTCAATGGCACACCTATGCTTGAACATGTCATTCTTAAGCTAAAGAATTCAGGGTTTACTGATATTACTATCAATATTCATCACTTCGGGCAACAGATTATCGATTTTCTGAAGGAAAAGAATAATTATGGAATTGATATTCACATATCAGATGAACGAGAATATCTGCTAGATACCGGAGGAGGAATCAAGCATGCTTCCACATTTCTGGAAGGAGATGAACCGTTCCTTGTTCATAATGTCGATATATTCTCAAATATCGATTTGAATGAACTTTACAACTATCATACTCAGAATAAAGCCTTGGCCACACTGTTAGTCAGTGAGAGAAAGACTTCCCGGTATTTATTGTTTAATAAAACCAAGCAACTTTGCGGCTGGATGAATCGTGAAACAGGTGAAGTCAAATCATATTATCCTTATTTTGACCCGGAGCAGTATCTGGCTTATGCTTTCAGTGGAATACATGTTATCTCCCCTGAAATATTTCGTTTGATGGAAGAATGGACCGGTAAGTTCTCGATTATTCAATTCTATCTTTCAATCTGTGCTAAAGCGAACATTCATGCCTACGAAGTACCGGAACTAAAATTAATTGACGTAGGGAAAAAAGAAACTTTAATGCAGGCTGAACAGTGGCTTAAAGAAAACTTATAAAACAATATGAGTGGCATTCCAAACTTAAGAGATCTCGTCTTAAGAGATACGCCCTTTGCCAATCTGATGAATAAACGTATCTATAATGTGTTGCTGATAGCAACCAAGTATGATACTTTTATGCTAGAAGATGACGGACGTATAGACGAACAGATTTTCAATGAATATACAGCATTAAGCCTTCGTTATCCTCCTCGCTTTACTCAGGTTACAACTGAAGATGAAGCAATGGAAGAATTGAAGAACAGAAACTTTGAGCTTATCATCTGTATGCCAAACATGGATAATCGTGACATTTTTGCTGCAGCGACAGAAATTAAACATCATTATCCAAACATACCGATCGTTGTTCTGACTCCTTTTTCTAAAGAGGTTTCAAAACGGGTTGCCAATGAAGACCTCAGCGCAATTGACTATGTATTCAGTTGGTTGGGAAACTCGGAACTATTGATGGCAATCATCAAGCTGGTCGAGGATAAAATGAATGCACCCGACGACGTAGCAAGCGTCGGGGTACAAATCATTCTACTTGTAGAAGACTCCATTCGCTTCTATTCTTCAACGCTGCCTCATCTGTACAAGTTTATTCTGGAGCAGAGTATGGAGTTTGCAAAGGAAGCATTGAATCCTCATCAGCAAACATTACGAATGCGTGGCCGTCCTAAAATAAAACTGGCTCGTACCTACGAAGAGGCAGTTCGTATCTTTGACCAATATCAGAATAATATCCTGGGTATTATCTCTGACATGAGTTTCATACATAAAGGAATAAAAGATCCTTTTGCAGGATACAAGTTTGGTCAATATGTACGAAAGACCGGAAAAATCATACCTTTCATTCTTGAATCTTCGGAAGCAGATAATGTTGTTTATGCCAAGGAACTGGCAGCTTCTTTCATCGATAAAAATTCTAAAAGTTATCCTCAGGATTTACGCAAGAAGATTATGCAACGTTTTGGTTTTGGTGATTTTGTAATACTTAACCCGAAAACCAAAGAAGAAATAATGCGAATAAAGAATCTGAAAGATCTGCAGAAAAACATCTACAAGATTCCCGATGATTCATTAATGTATCACTTGAGCAGGAATCATTTCTCTCGTTTTTTATATTCAAGAGCGATGTTCCCTCCTGCTGAAATCTTGAAGAACGTTGATGTCAGCGACTATAAAGACACCAACGAAGCCCGCAAACTTATCTTCGATCTGATCGTTCAATATCGAAGGATGAAAAACTCTGGTGTCGTTGCTATCTACGAAAAAGATCGTTTCGATGAATATAGTAACTTTGCCCGCATCGGTGATGGTTCTTTAGGAGGAAAAGGACGTGGTCTGGCTTTTATTGGAGCTATGATCAAGCGTTATCCTAAACTGGAACAGGAAAACTTTGCAGTAAACATACCAAAGACCGTCGTTATCTGTACAGACATCTTTGATGAGTTCATGGAAACGAACGAATTATATCCTGTCGCTTTAAGTGATGCAGACGATGATATTATATTAAAACATTTTCTTCGGGCCAGTTTGCCTACCAGCTTGATTGAAGATTTGATGGCATTCTCGGATGTAGTTAAAGGGCCGATAGCAATTCGTTCATCCAGTTTGCTTGAAGATTCTCATTACCAACCTTTTGCCGGAATCTATTCAACATACATGGTTCCGTTGCAAGAAGACCGATATGAGACGCTTCATTCTATAAGTGACGCAATCAAAGCTGTCTATGCTTCAGTCTTCTATAAAGACAGTAAAGCTTATATGACTGCTACTTCAAACCTGATTGATCAGGAAAAGATGGCTATCGTATTACAGGAGGTTATAGGAACTCAATACAGAGATCATTTCTATCCAACAATTTCCGGTGTGGCCAGATCGTTGAACTTCTATCCTATAGGTAATGAAAAAGCTGAAGATGGAATAGCCAATATCGCACTTGGGTTAGGTAAATATATTGTAGATGGCGGTCTGACACTTCGTTTTTCACCATGCCATCCGCATAATATTTTACAAATGAGCACAACGGAATATGCCTTACGTGAGACACAGACTCGCTTTTATGCTCTTGATATGAATCCGGAAAAAATGGCCGGCAAGTTCTCGGTTAATGATGATTTCAATCTTCAGAAACTGACTCTGAAAGATGCAGACAAAGATGGTTCTTTGAAGTTTATCACGTCAACTTATGATCCGTATGACATGATTATTCAGGATGGATATTATCCGGGAGGGAGAAAAATTCTTTCTTTCGTTAATATCCTGGAACATGATATTTTTCCTCTTGCCCAAACTCTAGATCAATTATTGAAAATTGGTCAAAAAGAAATGGGCAGACCTGTTGAAATAGAATTTGCCATCAATATGAAAAAGGAAGATCCTAGAATGGCTGAATTCTTTCTTTTACAGATCCGCCCGATAGTTGATAACAAAGAAATCATGAATGAGGATTTGTCTGTTATCAAGAAAGAAGATACTATTCTTTCGTCGAATAGTGTACTTGGACATGGCATAACCAATGATGTTTACGATATTATTTACGTAAAGACAGGAGCTTTCAATGCAACCAACAATCAATTGATTGCCTACGATATTGAAAAGATGAACAGACAATTCAATAATGATGATAAGAATTATGTTTTGGTTGGTCCTGGACGTTGGGGAAGCAGTGATCCATGGTTAGGAATCCCTGTTAAATGGCCGCATATAAGTAATGCCAAAGTCATTGTTGAAAGCGGATTGGAAAATTATCGCATTGATCCAAGCCAGGGAACACATTTCTTCCAGAATCTGACTTCATTCGGTGTCGGTTATTTCACTATCAATTCTTTCAAAGGAGAAGGATGGTTCGATGAAGAATATCTGAACAATCTTCCTGCTATAGAAGAAACAGAATATTTACGTCACGTAAAGTTCGAAAAACCAATCATTATTAAAATGGATGGAAAGAAAAGTATGGGTGTCGTAATGAAACCTGAAGAATAACAAAATAAAATACCCTGTAGATTTTTATAATCCAACTTGATTGAACAATTCTACAGGGTATTTTTTCTAGAATCTATTTGATTGAATACTTTAAGAACGACTTACCTGCAAACCTTTATCAGATAATTTCATATCCACTAAACGGGCATTCTCATTGAATGGAGAAGAAGCCAGAATCTGACGAATACGTAATGCCGCCTCCGGATCTTTTGCTACCATATATAAATATCCTCCTCCACCAGCTCCTGGTAATTTATAGCCTAAAGCATAATCTTTAATCTTATCGATTATAGCTTCCACTGCAGCCGGATTTGTCCCTGAATCTAAAGCTTTATTTTGCATCCAGGTCTTTCCGACCAACCGCCCATATTGTTCAAAATCAGCAAACTGAATAGCCTCATACATATCTAACGCATGATGTTTCATTTCCGACAAAATACTTAAATGTGTACCACTATTCAAAAACATTCCCTGAACAATTTCTGCCAGGATATTCTTGGCTGTTCGTGTAATTCCGGTGTAATACAAAACATGACAAGGCTGGTAACATGGATCCGTAAACAAATGTTCCGGTAACCAGCGAACTTGTGGTACCTGATAGAAGCCTTCATTGGTCTGCAACAACTTTAATCCATGTAAGATTCCACCATATTGATCTTGCCATCCGCCTCCTGTTGTCAGAAGTTGTTCCAATATCAATGTTCTCGTTCCTATTTCATTCTTATCCCAGCCTAATCCACAAAAATCAGAAATAGAACCTAACACGGTTGCTGCCAAAATAGAACTTGTTCCTAATCCGGATCCGGCAGGTATAGCAGCAAGCAAAGTAAGTTCCAGACCTCCTCCAAAATCTTTTAACTGTTCTTCTAACGATGAGAATTTATCCATAGAGAACTGAGGAAGGAAACCGGCTAAAGCCAAAGCTGCTTTTGGTATGGAGAACGGAGAACCTATTTTGTTAAAATCAGAAAGTTCCTCCCAGGTATTAATTTGTTCCATTGCTCCCAAATCTATTGAACGCAATGTGATATGATTCTCTTTTGAAGGTTTGACATAAACTTGCAATGGCGGCTGACCATTTAATTCTATAGCAACATTTACCACATTTCCTCCAGAATAAAGACAATACGGCGGAGTATCGGTCCAGCCTCCTGCCAAATCAATACGAACCGGACTTCTTCCCCATACTATCTGATCAGGATAAACATTCCGATGCGGTCTTTGCAAATCAGTTTCCAATGTATGGAGTAAACCTTCACGCAATAGAGAAAATGCAGCCTGCTGTTCCTTTTCGCCAGATTCACCTTTCAGAGAAAGAGTTCTTGAACGGAACATGTGATCATGAATCCTTTTCATGATAGGCTCATCCAATGGCAAATCTTCAGGCAAAGGAAGATTTAAACGAGAATATTCATTCGCTGCATCAGCCAAGTCAAGCTGATAAAACACGCTTCTAGCATGATTTTTGGCAAGTAATGACCAATTTTCCTTAGCAAACATATTCCGTTGCTCAATCAGTCGTACCAAATTAGCCTGGTCTGAAATCTGATTGGCAGAAACTTTTTCTGCCTTTTTCCAGATTTGAGCACCTTCTGTCAATTTTGGTTCAGAAATCATCCAACGTAAAACTATTCCTAAGTCTTCTACCGATGAACAGATAGGAAATAAAGAAGCTTCCTGCAAATCCTTAAATTCAGGTAAACTTATATTACGTTCCTTTTGCCATTGTTTTATTGATTTTCCCATCCACAATGTATTCTCATCCATACTTCCTCCTTTAAAAGGATCATTAAATCCATACGGACGAGCAACATATTCGGATTCATGTAACGGTACAACATCTACACAAACCTCTTTGGGCAAGTGAATTGTCCAGTTATTCTTAGGAACTCCTGTTATGATATGACGATGTTCCAAATCCCATCCTGCAGCCAAATGACTATTTTCAATCCATACTTCCGAATTCTCAGCAGTCAAAGGATGGTCTATTAAAGCATTCTGCACAAACATTGCCGGATGTGGTTTGACTTTGCGGTGCATGATAGCTCTTTGATCACGAACTAAATTCTGTACTGCTAATGTTGAAGAGATTAACTCACGACTAGTTCCATAATGGTAGAATTCACCTCCAGGTAATGGAAGAATTGCCACACTTAATTGATTTAATTCTTTATCTATAACCTGAGGATTTGCTCCTAATGCCAAACCAAACTCACCGTACATGTCGTAGAAGCTCCATTCGCCCGCCGAATTTTTAGAATGTCTGGCAAGCAATTGAACAGCTCTATCACTAAATAACCAGATTCCAATATCCATCAGAAACAAATGTGTTTGTGATAACGAAGCTAATTTCTCCAAAGAAGGTTTCTGAAGCATAAAATCAAGTTCTTCCGGTTTACTTCGATCAGAAACAAAAACACCATGATTGGTTGCCAAATTAGGATCAACCCACAGTCCATAACAAACCACATCTGCTTCGGGTATCTTCTGCAAAGGCTCGCTATTACGAATATAAACATCTCCACTGGCGACTAATGTATGCAAAGATTCTGGAGCCTTATCCATAATTTCTCTATAAAGAGGAAGCTGTAAAGACAATAAATTCTGAGATAGCTTCTGTCCCCTAGCCCAACGAAAAACGGGAACAGGAGTTAGTATTTTTCCGGAAGGAGCATACGAAGGCAAACGGCGGCTTTGCCCGCCTGCATGTAACAGGATACGCTTATCTTTAGCTAACCAGGAAGAAAAATCCTCATCTCTACTATCTTTTTTCCAGCATGATTCCAACAACCAAGTTGTTCCTCCGCCAGAACCTAAACGTGCTCCTATCGGATCGGAAGTACAGAACCAGTCTTCTTCCGAAACATTTTCTATCTTATGAAAACAATCCACCAGATTAGGCGGCAATGAAAGTAATGTCTTCATGTTATTTTTTATCATAAATGATTTCTATAATTATTTAATTGTAAAAGTACAAATAAATCATGTATATACACGTATTTATAGAATAAGAGAAGACTATTATTACATAAAACACGTTGTTTATTTACAAATTGCTATTACCTTTGTGATAAGAAAATTAGATAATAACTAACATTAATAATAATGATGCACAACTGGTTTGAATGTAAAGTATCTTATGAAAAGATGCTTGAAAATGGTATGCAAAAGAAAGTAACTGAACCTTATTTGGTGGATGCTCTGTCTTTTACAGAAGCAGAAGCGCGTATCATTGATGAAATTCGTCCCTTTATTACTGGTGAATTTACTGTTACAGATATCAAACGCGCTCGCATTTCAGAACTTTTCTTCAATGAGAATGGCGACCGTTATTTCAAATTTAAAATATACTTCATAACACTTGACGAAAAGAGTGGCGCTGAAAAGAAAACCGCAGCACAGATGCTAGCCCAAGCTACCACTTTAAAAGAAGCTATCAGCGTTCTAGAAGATGGTATGAAAGGTACTATTTCTGATTATACCATTGCTTCAGTAGCAGAAACTCAGATTATGGATGTATTTCCTTTTGACCCAAACAACATTCCTTCGGAACCTAAATCAGGCGAAGAACTAATTGCTGAACAAAAGAAAGCTGCAGAAACAAACGTTTAATTTATTTTTAATATGGATATAGCTCAGCATATTCACGAACTACAAAAGTCACTTCCTAAAGGGGTGACTCTTGTAGCCGTTTCAAAGTTCCATCCGGTTGAAGCTTTGCAGGAGGCTTATGATGCCGGACAACGTGTATTCGGAGAGAGTAGAGCCCAAGAGCTGACTGCAAAACAAAAGGTCCTTCCTAAAGATATAGAATGGCATTTTATTGGTTCGTTACAAACAAACAAAGTTAAAGACATTGCTCCTTTTATCAGTTTGATTCATAGTGTTGATTCTTTACGTTTATTGAATGAGATTGAAAAACAAGCTGCAAAAAATGAACGAATCATTAAGGTATTGTTAGAGATACACGTTGCAGAAGAAGAGACAAAACATGGATTCAGTCTGACTGATTGCCATGAAATGATTAAACAACTACCGGATCTTCCACATGTAAAAATCTGTGGAATCATGGGAATGGCAACATTTACTGATGATAATGTACAAGTACAAAAGGAGTTCCATCAGTTGTCAGAACTATTTAAAGAGTTAAAACAAACAGCATTCAGAGACTCTAAAGACTTCTCTATTTTATCAATGGGAATGTCTCACGACTATAAGCTAGCTATTCAAGAAGGAAGTAACATGATTCGAGTAGGAACTTATATTTTTGGAAATAGAGAATATTGATCTATTCTCCTTTTCTTAATGGTTTCACAGAATAATTTCTTATTTTTGTCTAAAAACAAACAGATATGATTAATAGACAGACTAAATACGCAGGATTGACACTTCAATCCCCTATTATCGTCAGTAGTTCTGGACTGACAAATAATGTAGAACGAAACAAAGAATTTGAAAAGGCCGGTGCTGGTGCCATTGTTCTTAAATCTTTATTTGAAGAACAAATTGAAATGCACAGTGACAAGCTATTGCAAGATTCAGATTATCCAGAAGCTTCTGATTACATCCGAGAATATGTAAAATCCAATCAAGTAGAAAACTATCTTGAATTAATTAGAAAAACAAAAGAAGTTTGTACTATTCCTGTTATCGCAAGCATCAACTGTTATCGCATTGATACATGGATTGATTTTGCAAAAAAATTGCAGGAAGCAGGAGCTGATGCTTTAGAACTAAATATTTTCTTCCTGGAAACAGACATTAATCAAACAAGTGACGATTTGTACCAGACTTACATTAGAATTCTTAAGAAAGTAAAAGAAGTTGTTACAATTCCAATTATTATAAAATTAGGAAAATATATGTCTAACGTTCCAGCTTTAGTTAATCAGTTAAAGGCTAATGGAGCAGATGCGGTTGTTTTATTCAATCGTTTCTATCAACCTGATATCGATTTGAATACTATGCAACTAGTATCAGGAAATGTCTTCAGCAATCATTCTGATTTAAGTGATACGATTCGTTGGACAGCCATTTCTTCCGGAAAAGTTCCTAATATCAGTATAGCTTCCTCAACAGGAATCCACGATTGGGAAGATGTTATCAAATGTTTGTTAGCTGGAGCCTCAGCCGTTGAAATGTGCAGTGCAATTTATACTCACGGACCTGAGATTATCACCCAGATTAACACTTGTATTGAAGAATGGATGCATCAAACACATTACGAATCATTGGATGATTTTATAGGAAAATTGAACTATGCCAATATTCCTAATCTTGCGTTATATGAACGTTCTCAATTCATGAAATATTTTTCAAACAGAGATTAATACAATCCCTATCGCATAATAATTAATATCCCCAATAAAAAAGAGAATGTAATTAATAAAATTACATTCTCTTTTTTATTATAATATATCTCCAAGATTTATATTTCTCTTCTGATTAATATGCTTTAGCAAACAATACTCGACGAGCTGAAGGTTTTCCTGTTACCATACATTTACCTGGAGTCATATCACCATTCAATGGAAGACAACGAACGGTTGCTTTAGTTTCGTTCTTAATTAACTCTTCTGTTTCAGGAGTACCGTCCCAATGAGCCATAATGAAATAACCCTGTTCGATCTTTTCTTTGAATTCTTCGTAAGTATCAACAGTGATTGTTCTTTCTTCACGGCGCTTCAAAGCTTTCTGGTAGATATTCTGCTGAATTTCCTCTAACAAATTCTGAACAAAAGCTTCAATGCCATCACAAGATACAGTCTGTTTTTCCAAAGTATCACGACGCATTACTTCAATCGTATTGTTTTCCAAATCACGTCCACCCATAGCCAAACGAACAGGAACACCTTTCAATTCATAATTAGCAAACTTCCAACCTGGCTTGCGATTATCAGCATCATCAAACTTAACAGAAATGCCTAACTTCTTTAAGTTTGCCACAATCACATCTACTTTTGCACGAATCTGTTCCAATTGTTCTGCACTTCTGTAGATAGGAACAATCACAACCTGAATTGGAGCCAAATGTGGAGGTAATACCAAACCATTATCATCTGAGTGAGACATAATCAAAGCACCAATCAAACGAGTAGAAACGCCCCAAGAAGTAGCCCAGGCATAATCAGTCTTACCTTCTTTGTCTACGAATGTAACATCAAAAGCCTTACCAAAATTCTGACCCAAGAAATGAGATGTACCAGCCTGCAAAGCTTTTCCATCCTGCATCATTGCTTCAATAGTATAGGTATCCAAAGCACCGGCAAAACGTTCACTTTCTGATTTCACACCACGAACAACCGGCATTGCCATATAGTTCTCTGCAAAATCAGCATAAACTTCCTGCATCTTCTTTGCTTCTGCTTCAGCTTCTTCACGTGTAGCATGAGCCGTATGACCTTCCTGCCACAAGAACTCAGCTGTACGCAAGAATAAACGAGTACGCATTTCCCAACGCATTACATTAGCCCACTGATTACACAATACTGGCAGATCACGATAAGAATGAATCCAGTTACGATAAGTATTCCAGATAATAGTTTCAGAAGTTGGACGAATAATCAATTCTTCTTCCAATTTAGCTGCAGGGTCAACAACAACACCTGTTCCGTCATGATTAGTTTTCAAACGGTAATGAGTAACTACAGCACATTCCTTAGCAAAACCTTCTACGTGTTCAGCTTCCTTGCTTAAGAAAGATTTTGGAATTAATAATGGGAAATAAGCGTTCACATGACCAGTTTCTTTAAACTTATCATCCAAAATACGCTGCATTTTTTCCCAGATTGCATATCCATAAGGTTTAATAACCATACAACCACGTACTGCAGAATTTTCAGCCAAATCAGCTTTAATTACCAAATCCTGATACCATTGAGAATAATTTTCACTTCTCGGAGTCAGTTCTTTCAGTTCTTTTGCCATTGTATATTCAGTTTTATATTATTTATTCTAAAATTATAGCGTGCAAAGTTATAAAATATATTGCATATTTAGTAGCCACAGACCAAGCTTTTAGAAGTTTCATGATATATATGATTATCAAATAATATAATAACACAAAAATAGCACAAATCAGTAAAAGACTTAATCCTTTTGATTTGTGCTATTCGTTTGGAATCTAACAGTATTTCCAAAAACCTATATCTATCACTTTACATTATGGCTAAACAATCGTTGTTCTGCCAATTTTTCATATTTTGTACCCGGACGTCCATAATTACAATAAGGATAAATACTTATTCCTCCACGAGGAGTAAATATTCCTGTCACTTCGATATATTTGGGATCCATTAATTTGATCAGATCTTTCATAATCTTATTTACACAATCTTCATGAAAGTCTCCATGATTTCTGAAACTGAACAAATAAAGTTTCAGACTTTTACTTTCTACCATTTTCACATCCGGAATATAATCAATATAAATGGTAGCAAAATCCGGTTGTCCAGTTATCGGGCACAAACTTGTAAATTCAGGACAGTTAAACCGAACCCAATAATCATTTTCCTGATGTTTGTTTGTAAAAGCTTCTAATACTTCCGGTGCATAATCCTGACGATAGACTGTATTTCCTCCTAATAAATGTAACTCGTTCTCTTCTTTTCTTGTATCCATTTTGATCTAATTTAACGGTTTCTGTTTTCAATTCTTCGTTTCAAATACTTTTCCAGTCCGGCTTTTCTTAATTTACAAGCAGGACAATGACCACATCCATCAGCTATTACACCATTATAACAAGTCAAGGTCTGTGTTCGAACCAAATCAAAAACACCCAACTGATCTGATAGTTCCCAAACTTCGCTTTTATCTTTATCCATCAAAGGTGTATGGATTACAAAATGATCATCCATTGCCAGATTAAGAGTAACATTCAGCGAACGAATAAATGTATCACGACAATCTGGATAGCCACTAAAATCGGCCTCAGAAACACCTGTCACCAAATGACGAATACCTTTACTTCGAGCCAAAATAGCTACAAAAGTAAGAAACACCATATTCCTTCCCGGGACAAAAGTATTTGGATATGAACCAGCAGGCTTATCCTGATCCATTTCAATACTCTGATTGACCAATGAACAATTCGGATCGAGCTGACTGATTAATGACACATCCAATAAGTGGAAAGGGACCTCGGCGTCGGCAGCTATTTTTCGAGCCACCTCAATTTCTTGAGAATGTTTCTGACCATAAGTGAAGCATACAGCCTCTACACTTGCGAAATGCTTCTTTGCCCAGAATAAACAGGTAGTAGAGTCCTGTCCTCCAGAGAAGCATACCATTGCTTTTTCTTTTTTTTCCATAAAAAATCTTGTTTTTAATCGTGGTTTGACAAGCACACGGAAAAGAAAATCTTCTTTTCGGGGACAAATATAGAAAGTTTTTCCGAAAAAATTATTCTTCTGTAAATCACAGAAACAAAAATAGTTGCACAAAACTCCGCTTTTTGTGCCGCACATTTTTAAAATATTTGTGCAATTATTCAAAAAAGAAAACTACCTTTGCCCCCGTTTTGCACCAAACGGGTGTATTTTATTAACTAAATTAAGATTTTATGAAGAGATTTATCGCTATTGCGAGTCTTTCTATGCTGCCATTTGCTTATTCTGCAGCCGAAGGTTATCAAGTGAATGCGCTTAGCGCCAAACAATCCGGTATGGCTCATGTTGGCGCAGCCATGAAATTAGGAGCAGAAAGCATGCATTTCAATCCAGCCGGATTAGTTTACCTTAACAAAAGCATCGATTTGAGTGCAGGTGTTACAGGTGTATTCCCTTTCTCAAAATGTAAAACAAATAACACTACATACAAAGCAGAAGTTGCTCCCAACACTCCTCTCTATATAAACGCCGGATTCAAAATTTACGATAATCTTGCAGCCGGAGTCATGATTAATACTCCATACGGAAGCAGCATTAATTGGGGTAACGACTGGGCAGGTGCTCATCTTATCCAAGATATTTCATTACAAGCATTCAATATCCAACCTACTTTTTCATGGAAAATCATGGATCGATTAAGTGTCGGAGCCGGATTGATGATGGAATTTGGTAATATAACTCTTAACCGTGCACTAATTGGTCCTGGTTCAATGAATGATATGGCAAAAAAAATGGTTGGTAAATTACCACAATCTTTACTTCCTATGCTAAAACCAGCAATTGATCCAATCATGTCTGAAATGCAACGTTACGAAGATGCTTCAGCAGCTTCTGTTACGCTGAAAGGTGACGCAGGTCTTAAATTCGGATTCAATGTTGGTGCCATGTTCGATATTAACGAGAAATTTACCGTAGGTCTTGCTTACCGTTCTAAAATCAAATTGAAGGTTTCAGAAGGAGATATCGCTCTACGTTATGCAAACAAAGAACATTTTGATGCATTGCTGACTAATATCAATCAGTTGATTGCAGCGGCCAACAAGATGGGCGTTCCAGGATTACCTGCTAACGGAATTAATGTTCCTCCATTGGATAGAGGTACTTTTACCGCCCAGCTTCCTATGCCGGATAACTGGGGTGTAGGATTGACTTACAAGCCAACTAACAGATGGATTGTTTCTGGTGAAGTTCAGTTTGTTGGATGGGGAGCTTACAAAAACCTTAATATTGAATTCCAGCCTGAAAATGAATTAGGAACATACAATATAAATGCTCCGAAAGAATATCAAAACACTCGTATTTATCGAGTTGGCGCACAATTCGCAGCCACAAAACGTTTCGATATTCGTTTTGGTGCCTATTACGACGAATCTCCTGTTAAAGATGATTATCTAAATCCGGAAACACCTAGTATGGATAAGTTAGCCTTGACAGCAGGTTTAAGCTTCCGCCCTACCAAATCAATATCTGTAGATTTCTCTTTCTCATATATTACAGGTTTTGGTCGTGACGGATCTTATACTGACTCTGATTTGTTAGGACAGCCTAGAACATTTGGTGGACACTACAATGTTACAGCATTGCTTCCATCAATCGGTATTCAATACGGTTTCTAATATATCACTTATTCATAGTTTTACTCAGACTGATCGGAATACATTATTAATGAATTCTTCACCAGTCTGTATCTTTTGACCTTATAATCCAAAACCACTAACTAAAAAGAGAATGTCATTGGAACGAATCCAGAACATTCTCTTTTTTTATGTCTTTCTATGAACAGATATGACAAGATAAAAAATTGGCAGAACTACTCTAACGAATAATTCTGCCAACTACACATTATATTTATAGAGATACCTTTAGAATAAAGGATCTGCTACTTTTTCATCCAACAAAGCCAAATCAATCACTTCTTTGATATCTTTTACGAAATGGAATGTAACACCTTTCAGATATTCAGGCTTGATTTCATTAATATCCCTTTCATTCTCATGACAAAGAATAATTTCATTTATTCCAGCACGTTTGGCAGCCAGAATCTTTTCGCGTATACCACCAACAGGAAGAACCTTTCCACGCAAGGTAATTTCACCTGTCATAGCCAGATTACTCTTGACCTTTCTTTGAGTGAAGGCCGAAACCAAAGAAGTCACCATTGTGATACCGGCACTTGGTCCGTCTTTAGGAATAGCGCCTTCCGGAACATGAATATGTACATTCCAGTTATCGAACATATCATCCTTTATACCAAACAAACCTGCATGAGCACGAATGTATTCCAAAGCCAACATAGCAGATTCCTTCATAACATCACCCAAATTTCCAGTCAAAGTAAGTTTTCCACCCTTACCTTTGCTCAAACTTGTTTCAACGAATAGAATTTCTCCACCAACTGCTGTCCAGGCTAGTCCCGTTACAACTCCGGCATAATCATTTCCCTGATATTTATCACGCGTATATTCCACCGGACCTAAATAATTATACAATTCAGCAGGCTTGATCTGATCAGGAAGATGTTCATCTGAAGCTTTCTTATAAGCCAGCTTACGCATCACTTTGGCAATCTTCTTATCCAGTTCACGTACGCCACTTTCACGTGTATACGATTCGATAATTTCCTGAATAGTTTTTTTAGGGAATTTCACTTCTTTCTTTGACAATCCGTGAAGTTCAGCCTGTTTCGGTATCAAATGACGAGAAGCGATTTCCACTTTTTCTTCCTGAATGTATCCGCTTACTTCAATCAATTCCATACGATCCAACAATGGTTGAGAGATCGTATTCAAATTGTTTGCCGTAGCAATAAACATGACATGACTCAAATCATAATCGATGTCCAGATAATTATCATGGAAAGCATTATTCTGCTCCGGATCCAGGACTTCCAATAAAGCAGAAGCCGGATCACCTTTGAAATCATTTGAAACTTTATCTATTTCATCTAATACGAATACAGGATTTGAAGTTCCTGCTTTTTGAAGATTCTTGATAATTCGTCCACACATTGCACCAATATAAGTACGACGATGACCACGAATTTCCGCTTCGTCATGCAAACCACCCAAAGAGACACGGACATATTTACGTCCCAATGCTTCCGCAATTGAACGACCTAACGATGTTTTTCCTACTCCCGGAGGTCCATACAAACAGATGATAGGTGATTTCATATCTTTCTTCAGCTTCAAAACAGCCAGATGTTCAATGATACGTTCCTTCACCTTTTCCAATCCATAATGATCACGGTCCAGCACCTTACGAGCATGCTTCAAATTGAAATTATCGGTTGAGTAAGTCTCCCAGGGCAGACTAACCATTGTCTGAACATACTGCATCTGAACGGAATAATCCGGAGATTGCGGATGCAAACGTTGCAATTTTTTCAGTTCCTTATCGAAAATTTCAGCAACAGCCTGTGGCCATCTTTTGATAAAGCCCTTATCTTTCAGTTCCTCAACATCTCTATCATTCACAGATCCACCCAGTTCTTCCTGAATAGTCTTGATCTGCTGCTGAAGGAAATATTCTTTCTGCTGTTTGTCAATATCTTCCTGAGTCTTCATCTGTATAGAAGCCTTCAGTTCGATCAGCTGAAATTCACGATTCAGATAAGAAAGCAACTTATAAGAACGGTCTTTCAGATCGTTAATCATTAACAAAACCTGTTTCTGACCTATTTCACCCACTAAATTGGAGCAGCCAAAACTTGTCAGATATAACGGATTATGATTATTCTTTATAGAGAAAATCAATTCACGCTGAGCCTCATTTGATGCCATCAGAATCTTCAACATCAAATCTTTGATAGTAGAAAGCAATGCCTTAAATTCCTTGTCCGATTTCTTTGGCAGAATTTCATCAAGCAAAGTAATCTCACCTCTCATATAAGGTTCTTCCTGTGTGATCGCATTCAGTTCGAAACGTTTCTTTCCCTGCAGAATCACAGTTGTAGAACCATCCGGCATATCCAGAACTCGAATTACATCGGCAATCACTCCCATCGGATACAGATCTTCCATCTTTGGATCTTCAGTTGTCATTTCTTTCTGGCAAACCACACCTATCAACTTCTTTGATTTAGCGCAGTCTTTGATAAGATTCATAGATTTTTCTCTGCCTACGATTACAGGCATGGCAACACCCGGGAACAAAACCATATTTCGCAAGGGCAAAATAGGTACATCTGTATCCAGTTTGTCTACACCTTCGGTGAAATCTTCATCGACATCACAGTCTGTCAGGATTGGCATTACTACTCCCATTGGTTCATCCATCTCAAAAGGAGGGGTAGCGAATATTTTCTTTTTACTATTCATACGTCTTATTAAGCGGTTGTATAAATTTTTATACAATAAACGTGCCAAAGGTACTAAAAATAGGATAATCTATCTAATTTTGTACTGATAATCAGAAAAAAATGGCAAACCCGTATTTTAAATTCAAACAATTTACCGTATGGCATGACAAATGTGCCATGAAAGTTGGTACCGATGGTGTATTACTTGGGGCATGGAGTGACGTTAATCAGTCAGAACGTATTTTAGATATAGGATGTGGAACCGGATTGATCAGTCTGATGCTTGCACAGAGAAGTTATGCCGATATTTACGCATTGGATATAGATGAATCTGCCTGCATTCAAGCTCAGGAAAATGCTGATCGATCTCCATTCGCTTCTCGGATAAAAGTAATCCACCAGCCCCTTTGCGATTTTGTAAAAGACAATATTCAAAAACAATCTTTTGATTGTATCGTTTCCAATCCTCCTTATTTCATCGACTCACTAAAATGTCCCGACAAGCAGAGAAATACGGCACGACATACAGATACATTACCTCTGGAGGAATTAATTCGAGGGAGTAAACAGTTACTTTCATCTAATGGCAAGATTTGTCTGGTCCTTCCTTTCGACCAGCGCGAGCTTCTTATACATTATATATATAAGGAAAATCTTTTTCTAAAAAAAGAGACAGTTGTATATCCTACTCCTACTTCACAGCCCAAAAGATTGCTGGTGGAAATAACATATCCTTGTTCCGGGAAAACAACAACAGAGAAACTGACAATAGAAAAAGAACGTCACGTTTATACAGATGAATTCATTGCTATAGCCAAAGATTATTATCTGTATTTATAACCAGACTGATCAATGTAAAAAGAAATTCCAGAAAATCCTGATTTATAGAGAATCATTATGATTACAATACTTTAATTTATTTGACAAAAAGGCTCGTTATAACCATTTTCAATAACAGTTATTTAAATTTAAACAGGCAATAAAATAAATAAAAGACTATTTTTCGGATAGAATTCGTCACAAAACGAACAAAACGTCAAAGTTTTTCGTCAAAAGGTCAAAGCTTTTTCAGAAAAGTTCCTTTTCTTTTCTAAAAAGTATGTAACGAACAAATACAGTTATCTCTGTTTTTTGTCCTCTTTTCCACTGTTTAAGATTCAAAACAGAGTCTCTAAACAGTTTTTCATCCTAAAAAAGACGATTATCATCATATCTAAAGAGGAAAATCACCGTTTTCTCTTTTTAAATTCATCAAAACACGTTCAAGACAAGATATCATAAAGTTATCATTTTCAATAAATAAGAAACATTTTTAATAAATCATACCGATAAAATCATCATCTATTTTCACAAGTACTCCTACGACACATTTTTACCGACATAACGTCAAAACTCAACTCTCCAGGAGACGTCTCTAACAAAAACTTCCAGCCCATCCATTGATACAGACAAAATAGAAGATAGCAAATTTGACATTTTGACAAATGGCGTACATTCTTTACATTTGCACCGAAAAAAATTAAATAATAAATCGATATATGGAAAACAAATTTCTAGAATTAATAGAAACACGAAGAAGTTGTCGCAAATACCTTGCAGAACAAATCAAAGACGAAGAATTAAACGCAGTTTTACGTGCAGGAACTTTTGCACCTAGTGGCATGGGATGGCAATCATCATTTATAGTTGCCGTACAAAACCCGGAAATGAAAGCCAAACTTGAAAAGATGAATGCTGCAGTCCGAGGTAAAAATGGAAATCCTTATTACGATGCCCCTACTTATATCCTGGTCTTTTCACCTACCGACTGTCAATTTGGTATTCAGGACGCAACCTGTATTCTCGAAAACATGATGCTTGCCGCTCATTCATTAGGTCTGGGAAGCTGCTGGATTAATCGAGAAATAGAAATGTTCGCGACAGAGGAAGGCAAAGCTCTGATGAAAGAGATGGGACTACCTGAAGGATTAGGCGGAGTTGGAGCTATTGCCCTTGGATATCCGGCAGCAGAGCCATCACCTCGCAAAGAAAGAAAAGAAGGTTACGCAAGAATCATTAAATAAATCACAGGATTTAATTCATAACTGACAGTATGTCTCGGATTGAAAAAACAATCTGTCAGATTCAGCAAATATGTCAGTTGAAAATGTTCCAAAAACAGTTTGGCACGTTATTCGTATATTATAAAATCGAGAACGCGAAAAGCTCTCAGAAGAATTAAAATTAAGAATTATAAATTTTAAAATTATAAAAGTATGAACATTAGACCATTAGCAGACCGCGTAATTATTTTACCGGCTGCCGCAGAAGAAAAGACTGTAGGTGGAATCATTATTCCTGATTCAGCAAAAGAAAAACCTTTAAAAGGTGAAGTTAAAGCTGTAGGTAACGGAACTAAAGATGAAGAAATGGTTGTAAAAGAAGGTGACACTGTATTGTATGGCAAATACGCAGGTACTGAAATCGAATTCGAAGGTGAAAAGTACTTGATCATGCGTCAGTCAGACATCTTGGCTATTATCTAATTCCAACTAACTAATTAAAAAAAGCACATTTTAAAATTAAAAAAATCATGGCAAAAGAAATTTTATACGATATGGATGCTCGCGACCTTTTGAAAAAAGGCGTGGATGAATTGGCAAATGCCGTTAAAGTAACTTTAGGCCCTAAAGGCCGTAATGTAATCATCGATAAAAAATTCGGTGCTCCTCACATTACTAAAGATGGTGTAACAGTTGCTAAAGAAATCGAATTAAGCAATCAGTTCGAAAACATGGGTGCTCAGTTAGTTCGTGAAGTTGCTTCAAAAACTAACGATAATGCTGGTGACGGTACAACAACTGCTACTGTATTGGCTCAGTCAATCATCGGTGTTGGTTTGAAAAACGTTACTGCTGGTGCAAACCCAATGGATTTGAAACGTGGTATCGACAAAGCTGTTGCTAAAGTTGTTGAAAGCATCGCAGATCAGGCTGAAGAAGTTGGTGACAAATTCGAAAAAATCGAACATGTTGCTAAGATTTCTGCAAACGGTGACGAATCAATCGGTAAATTGATCGCTGAAGCAATGCACAGAGTTAAAACTGAAGGCGTTATCACTGTTGAAGAAGCTAAAGGTACTGAAACTACAGTTGACGTAGTTGAAGGTATGCAGTTCGACCGCGGTTACATCTCTCCATACTTCGTAACTGATACTGAAAAGATGGAATGCCAGATGGAAAATCCATACGTATTGATCTATGATAAAAAGATCTCTGTATTGAAAGATCTTCTTCCAATCCTTGAACCAGTTGTTCAGAGCGGTCGTCCTATGTTGATTATCGCTGAAGATATCGATAGTGAAGCATTAGCAACTTTGGTTGTTAACCGTCTTCGTGGTTCATTGAAGATCTGTGCTGTCAAGGCTCCAGGTTTCGGTGATCGTCGTAAAGCTATGTTGGAAGACATCGCAGTTCTTACAGGCGGTACTGTAGTTTCAGAAGAAAAAGGTATGAAACTTGAAGGTACAACATTGGATATGCTTGGTACTGCTGAAAAGATCGTTGTTAATAAAGACAATACTACTATCGTTAACGGTGCTGGTGACAAACAGGCTATCCAGAATCGTATCAGCCAGATCAAAATGCAGATGGAAAATACAACATCTGATTATGATAAAGAAAAACTTCAGGAACGTTTGGCCAAGATGGCAGGCGGCGTAGCAGTTCTTTATGTAGGTGCTCCTTCTGAAGTTGAAATGAAAGAAAAGAAAGACCGCGTTGATGATGCTTTGCATGCAACTCGTGCTGCTATCGAAGAAGGTACAGTTCCTGGTGGTGGTGTTGCTTACATCCGTGCAATCTCTGCTTTAGATAACCTGAAAGGCGAAAATGATGACGAAACAACTGGTATCGAAATCGTTAAACGCGCTATCGAAGAACCTCTTCGTCAGATTGTAGCTAACGCTGGTAAAGAAGGTGCTGTTATCGTACAGAAAGTCAAAGAAGGTAAAGGTGACTTCGGTTATAATGCACGTAAAGATGTATTCGAAAACTTGTGCGCTGCAGGTGTTATCGACCCAGCCAAAGTGACTCGTGTAGCTTTGGAAAATGCTGCTTCTATCGCAGGTATGTTCCTGACAACTGAATGCGTTATCGCTGATCAGAAAGAAGAAACTCCTGCTGCTCCAGCTATGAATCCTGGAATGGGCGGTATGGGTGGTATGATGTAATCATTTTCCACATTAAGATAATATATAAGTCCGGTCGCTTTCGTGATGAAAATGACCGGACTTTTTTTATGCCCTTTCCTGATTGTTTCAACCGGGAAAGGGCTTTTTATTTTCTATCAGTTAATCTAATCCAAGCTCATAGAGACAAGCCTGAACTTCCCTGTCGCTTCCAGAATGTTTTCCTTCATCATCCGAGAGTTTGATACATTCACGCCACTTTCCGGAAGCGTTCATCTTGCAACGTGAAAGTTTCATGACCACATTCGATGGCTTGTAGCCGGTATCGTTTGTCAGATTTGTTCCAATACCAAAAGCACAGCGAATCTTTCCTTCACAATATTCTTTTATCTTCAATGCCTTTACGAAATCCAGAGCATTACTGAATATGATAGTCTTTGTTGTCGAATCAACCCCCAATTCCTGATAACGACTTATCAGCTGATCAATAAAAGTAAACTCATTTCCAGAATCACACCTCACTCCATCAAACAATTTGGCCTGTTTCCTACTGAAATTAGTCAGAAATGATTCAGAAGTATACGTATCAGACAAGGCTGTACCCAAATCTCCATCATAAACATTCACCCAATTTTCCAAAGCCATGTAATTGGCATGTTTATAACCAAACTGAGCACCATGAAACATGAACCATTCATGCGGATGCGTTCCTATCATTTTCATATTATACTTCTTTGCCAGATAACAGTTGGAAGTACCCGAACAATAATAGGCATATTCATTCAGATAATTTATAACGGCATCCTGGACACCATAAGAGAAACGTCTTCTAGTTCCAAACTCTGAAAAATAAATCTGGTGCTTATTCGACAATTCCACCTTCTCAAACAACTTGGCTTTCACTTTGTCCTGGTCTGCAATATTACCTGAATGCAGATTTCTCAATTCAGTAACGATGGCCAACAAGATGACTTCATAAAGAGTAGCCTTATATAAATAATCGGTTACTTCCATATGTAAATGTTTTTCCTCGTCTAAAGAAATCTGAACCTTTTTCGGTTCAAAACGAAATGACGAAAGCCATTCCCAATAAACCCGAGGAACAAAACGGCAGCGGGAAGCCATATATTCCAGTTCTTCGTCTGTCAGCCTGAGCAATACCAGATTCTTAATTTCATTCTCCAGACTATCTAAAAATGCTTCCGAACAAATCGTTTCATCACGGTCCTTGAAAGTAAAAGTTCCTATAGCATTCGGAAATAATTTCACGTAAGCATACGAGGTCGTAAACTTGTACAGATCCGTATCCAATATTGACTTGATAATCATATCTTGATTTTATTTTTGAAAATTCTTTTATCGGTAAAAATACATTTTGTTTCAGTAACCTGACTCGTAAAACGGATAAAATGCTAAAATTTATGTAAGTTTGCTACTCAAAAATCAAACAAAGAATGCATAAGTACTATTTTATACTTTTTTTACTTTCAATGACTTCTTTTGGATGGAGTCAGAAACCATGGCATAACCCATTGGAATTTCCATTATATCTGGCAGGAAACTTTGGAGAACTGCGCCCGAATCATTTTCATTCTGGTATCGACATGAAAACCCAAGGAGTTATCGGAAAGGCAGTTCACTCCGTACAAGACGGCCATGTTTCCAGAATTTCAATCAGTCCTTGGGGATATGGTAAAGCTTTATATATAGACCATGTTGACGGAACAACCAGCCTTTACGGACATTTGGAAGGTTTCGTTCCTAAATTGGCTGAATATATCAAAGAACAACAATACAAGCAGGAACGATTTGCCCTCGATTTGAAATTCACTCCAGATCAGTTTCCTGTAAAACAGGGAGAAATTGTTGCCTATAGCGGGAATACGGGAAGTTCCGGAGGACCTCATGTACATTTTGAAATACGTGATACTAAAACAGAAGATATCCTTGATCCTCTTCCCCATTACAAACATCTACTGAAAGATAACAAAGCTCCTAAATTCACAGGACTGATGATATATCCCCAACGAGGAAGTGGCATTGTAAATGGGAAGACAGGAAAAACAGAACTGAAAGTTAGCTACAATAAAAATCAGATGCCGGTTATCAATGCAGAAATCACTGCCTGGGGAAAGATCGGATTCGGTATAAAGGCTAATGATTACATGAACGAGACATCAAACGTCTATGGTGTACGTGATATCAAGGTGATTCAAGGAAAAGATACAATCTTTCATTCTGATCTGAATCGTTTTGCATTTAGTGAAACCCGTTATATAAACAGTTGGATTGATTACCCGGTATGGAGTAACCGACATTTATTCTACACCAAATGTTTTATCGATCCGGGAAACAAACTTCCTTTTCTGAAGGCCAAGAACAGAGGTATATTTACAATTGATAAAGAAAAAAACTATCTGTTCTCATTCATTATATCTGATGTTTTCGGTAACAGATCCAAACTAAATCTTAAAATCGTAGGGAAAAAACAAGATATACCCGTTCCGTCCCAAAAGGGATCAGAATACTTTTCATATCGTTCGCTAAATCTGTTTGGTGCAAAAGGAATCCGTCTGTCTATTCCTAAAAATAATTTATATACGGATATTTATTTCAAATATCGTGTAAAAGAGGATAGTCAAAGATTAGGAGATATTCATATTTTGCATAACGAAGCAACACCTTTACATGAAGGTGCCCAGCTTTCATTGCGTGTTTTACGCGATACCATTGCCAACAAATCCCAATATGGAATTGTACAATGGAAAGGGAAACGTGGATCCTGGATTGGTGGCAAGTATGATAACGGATGGATTACAGGAAATATCAAGGAATTAGGTATCTATACAATAGCGGCAGATACCTGTAACCCCAAAATCCATCCTGTCAAACCGGAACAGTGGATGAAGAATAAGACATTCGCCTTCCAGCTTACCGACAATCTGAGTGGAATTGAAAGTTATCGAGGAACTATTGATGGAAAATATGCCTTATTTTGTATGAGTAACAAATCTGTTATCAGCTATAAAATTGATCCTGCTAAAATACAAAAAGGGAAACATTCATTACATATAGTAGTAAAGGATGCTGCTGGAAATAAAACAGAATATAATCACTCTTTCTCTTTATAAAATGGCAAAAGCTGCTTTTTTATAAAAAAGATTGTAGTTGATTAAAAATTTCGTACATTTGTTTTATATAAAAGAATAAAAAAATTAATCTACATAACATTGTGAAAGACATGGATAACAATGAATTATTACAAACAGTGAGAAGTAAGGCACAAGGATGGCTTACAGAAAGTTATGACGCTGAAACCAGAGCTGAAGTACAAGCTTTGCTAGACAAAGAAGATCCTACAGAACTTATCGAATCTTTCTATAAAGATCTGGAATTCGGTACAGGAGGTTTACGTGGTATCATGGGGGTTGGTTCTAATCGTATGAACATTTATACTGTTGGTGCTGCAACTCAAGGATTATCTAATTATCTAAAACAAGAATTTGCAAATCTTGATCAGATTAAAGTCGTTATCGGCCATGACTGCCGTAACAACAGCCGCAAGTTTGCAGAAATTTCTGCTGATATTTTCTCTGCTAACGGTATCAAAGTTTATATCTTCGACAGCTTGAGACCAACACCTGAAATGTCTTATGCTATTCGTAAATTAGGATGTCAGAGTGGTATTATTTTGACAGCTTCTCACAATCCAAAAGAATACAATGGCTATAAAGCTTATTGGAACGATGGAGCTCAGATGATTTCTCCTCATGACAAAAATACAATCGCAGAAGTTAACAAAATCCGTTCTGCTGCTGATATCAAATTTAAAGGAAATAAAAAGTTAATCGAAATTATCGGCGAAGATATTGATAACGCTTATATTAAAGATTTAACATCAATCAGCCTTTCTCCTGAAGCAATCAAACGTCACCATGACATGAAGATTGTTTACACTCCTATTCATGGTACAGGTGTTAAATTAGTTCCTAAGGCATTGGCTGCTTTTGGTTTCACTAATATCATTCATGTTCCTGAACAAGATGTTGTAAGTGGTGATTTCCCAACAGTAGTTTCGCCAAACCCTGAAGAACCTGCTGCTCTGGCTTTAGCTGTACAAAAAGCAAAAGAAACAGATGCTGATCTGGTTATGGCTTCTGACCCTGATGCCGACCGTGTTGGTGCTGCTGTCAAGAATAATGAAGGAGAATGGGTATTATTAAATGGTAACCAGACAGCATTGATGTTTGTTTATTATTTGATTACTCGCTGGAAAGAAACAGGTAAAATCAACGGTAAGGAATATATCGTTAAAACAATTGTAACAACTGAAACTATCAAGACTATTGCCGACCGTAACGGTGTTGCTTTCTATGATGTATATACAGGATTCAAATGGATTGCAAACATCATGAGACAAAACGAAGGCAAGTTAAACTATATTGGAGGTGGTGAAGAAAGTTATGGTTTCTTGTGTGAAGATTTCGTTCGTGATAAAGATGCTGTTTCTGCTTGTGCTATGCTGGCAGAAATTGCTGCATGGGCTAAAGATCAAGGTCTCACTATGTACCAGTTATTACAGAATATTTATGTTGAATATGGTTTCTCTAAAGAAAAAGGTATTTCTGTAGTTAAGAAAGGTAAGAGCGGAGCTGAAGAAATTGAAGCTATGATGAAGCACTTCCGTGAAAACCCATTAAGTGAAATTGCTGGTTCTAAAGTCGTTTCTTTCTTGGATTACTCAACACTGAAAGGTATCGACTATCAGGAAAATGAAACATTCTCTTTGGATATGCCTGTTACTTCCAATGTTCTTCAGTATTTTACAGAAGATGGAACTAAAGTTTCTATACGCCCTTCTGGAACTGAACCTAAGATCAAGTTCTATTGTGAAGTTCATTCTAAAGTAAATAGCATTGAAGAGTTGCCAGCCGCTGATAAAGCTGCAACTGAAAAGATCGATGCAATCAGAGCTTCTCTAGGTATCTAAGATACTTTGATACATTTATCATAACGCTAATAAAAAAGACCGGAAACAAATATTCGTTCCCGGTCTTTTTGTTTTCCACTTTAAATAAACTCCTAATCCAACTGATTGGCTGAAAAACTAAACGGAAGAAGAGAGGAAACAGATTCTATTATTTGTACGTTTTCTTTTCCGCACAAAAGGATGCGCATCTGATTTCCTGAACGCATTTCTGTTTCAACCATCACCTGACAACAAGCTCCGCAAGGAGAAATCGTTTCTTTCACTTCACCAGAAGCTTGAGCTATAATAGCCAATGCTATAACAGGCACATTCGGAAACAATGCACCTGCCGAGAACAAAGCAACACGTTCGGCACATAATCCGGATGGATAAGCAGCATTTTCCTGATTCGATCCGGTTACAATTTCACCATTTTCCAATAAAACAGCCGCTCCGACTTGAAATTCCGAGTATGGTGCATAAGCTTTATCTGAAGCTTCCAATGCGGCAAGATATAATTTTCGATCTGATTCCTCCATTTCAGAAACAGACATCATCTTATAGGATATTTGTTTTTCAAGTTCTTTCATCTTCCCATAAATTATATTTTTCAGAAAGATAAAAAACAATAAATCATAATCCAAATTCCTTATACGAATTCGTTACCTTCCTCCTCTAATTTTCGTCTTACTTCGCGAGGTGAAATACCTAAATGTCTTTTTACATACTTACCAAAGAACGACACATTTGTAAAATGTAATTCATTGGCAATTTCCTTTATGCTTTTTTTTGTCTTACACAATAAATAATTGATGTCTTTCAAAACATATTTATCAATCAAATAAGATGTTGGATGACCTGTAACCTCCTTACAGACTGATGTTAAATATTTCGGAGTAACATATAGACGATCTGCATAATAAGTCACACTTCTTTCTTTAGGATAGGTCGAAGTCAATTCTTCAATAAATAATTTGAAAATCTTTTCCCCTGAAGAATATGAAGCTGGTCTCCACGACATAAAACGAACTAGAATATCGCTAAATTCATAAAGAAAAGCTTTCAATAAAGCATCAATAGTTTCTTTTCTACATAATAATTTCGAACCGGTCAATTTCATGTTCAACAAATCATAGTATCTGCAAAACAATTTCTTCTCTTCCGGGGTAATTGCAATTACAGGATTCTTTTCTAAAAACAATCTGATATCCCAATTATCACTTGTTATTGAAAAAAGTTCCTTGATATATTCTGGAGCCAAACAAATACAACGGCATTTGAAATCATGACTAACCATACTACTTTCAAGTGTTATATTGGGATGAGTAATTAAAATTTCATTAGCCTGCAACTCATAATTCTGATCATTAACAAATAAAGATGCTTTTCCCTTCAAACATAATACAACGATATGCGATTCTACACGTGTACGTGCATTACAACGAATATGATGTAAAGTATCAAAAAAGATTATACGTTCATCCTGATAAGTGGCTTTACTTTTAACATCTTTATACTTCGAATTTCGTGTACTACACTTCGTTTTCATTAGTGATACAATTTTCCGTTTCAACAAAGAAACAAATTATTCTAAAGAGTATAGACATATAAATCATATTATATACATCTAGAAACGACTTTTTATCCTTTATTAAGGATAATCAAGAAGATTTATTAAGAAAAATAGTTTCTTGTTATATGAATAAAAGACTTTTCTTTGTATTGTTTATAATTAATATGTATTGACTTATAAGTAAAATACATTTCTTATTACGTTATTTACACGAATTTATCTTTTATCTTTGCAAAATAAAATTAAAATCAGGAATATGAAAACCTACTTTCTTACATTATTCATACTTCTAATCAATATTCCTTTCAGTCGAATTTGTTCTGCTGAAAATCAGGAAAAGAAAAGTTCATATTTAAGATATATTCAGACTTATAAAAATCTAGCTATCGAACAACAACATAAATATAAGATTCCGGCAAGTATTACTCTGGCTCAAGGTCTTCTCGAATCAGGAGCCGGACAAAGTGATTTAGCCAGACGAAGTAACAATCATTTCGGTATAAAATGCGGTAGTGACTGGAGAGGAAAACGTGTTTACCACAATGATGACAGACACGGAGAATGTTTTCGTAAATATAATAAAGTAGCTGATTCATATATCGATCATTCAAAATTCCTGGCTTATAGAAGTCGATATTCTTCTTTATTCAAATTAAGTATTTACGACTATAAAGGATGGGCTAAAGGGTTAAAAAGATGTGGTTATGCCACTGATAGAAAATATTCATCTAAATTAATCAAAGTTATAGAAGACTACGATCTTTATAAATACGACAGATATAAAAAGAAAAAACATAGTCACGAACCCCAAATCAATCAGTTCAGACATACAATTTATAAAGCGAACGGATTACTTTATGTCCATGCTAAATATGGAGATTCATTAGAAAGCATAGCTGAAGATATGAAAATCAGTGCCCGAAAATTAAGAAAATATAATGAACTTCCAAAAGGTTATCCTATTCGGGCCAATGATATTATTTATTTGGAAAAGAAAAAAAGCAAAGCTGATAAACCGCTCTATCAACATAGAGTTGGAAAGAACGAATCTATGTATAGTATTTCTCAGAGATATGGAATACAAATCAAGAGTCTGTATAAACTGAATAAAAAAGACAAAGATTTTGTTCCTAAAGAAGGAGATGTATTAAAACTTAGATAAATAAGATAAAAAAACGTATATTTGCAGTCCTAACAATATAAACAATGAGCGATCAACGTTATAATCTACGCGGAGTATCCGCATCAAAAGAAGATGTTCACAATGCAATTAAGAACATCGATAAGGGTCTTTACCCACAAGCTTTTTGTAAGATCATTCCTGATATTTTAGGAGGTGATCCTGAATACTGTAACATCATGCATGCTGATGGTGCCGGAACTAAATCATCATTGGCCTACTTGTATTGGAAAGAAACTGGAGATCTTTCTGTTTGGAAAGGTATTGCGCAAGATGCTTTGATTATGAACATCGACGACTTGCTTTGTGTAGGTGCAGTTGATAATATTTTAGTTTCCTCTACTATTGGACGTAATAAATTATTGATTCCAGGCGAAGTTATTTCAGCTATCATTAATGGAACAGATGAATTGCTTGCAGAACTTCGTGAGATGGGTGTTGGATGCTATGCTACAGGTGGTGAAACTGCTGATGTGGGCGACTTGGTTCGTACTATTATTGTTGACAGTACCGTTACTTGTCGTATGAAAAGAGCAGATGTTATCAATAATGCAAACATCAAACCGGGTGACGTAATCGTTGGTTTGGCATCATTTGGTCAGGCTACTTATGAAAAAGAATACAATGGCGGTATGGGAAGTAATGGTTTGACCAGTGCTCGCCACGATGTCTTCTCTAAATATCTGGCAGAAAAATATCCTGAAAGCTTCGACGCTGCAGTTCCTGAAGAACTTGTTTATTCTGGCGGTTTGAAATTAACAGACGAAGTGGAAGGTTCGCCTATCAATGCAGGTAAACTGGTTCTTTCTCCAACTCGTACTTATGCTCCGGTTGTTAAGAAATTATTAGATACATTGCGCCCTCAGATTCACGGTATGGTTCATTGCTCTGGTGGAGCTCAGACAAAAGTTCTTCACTTTGTCGGTGACAACTGCCGTGTAATTAAAGATAATATGTTCCCTGTTCCTCCATTATTCCGTACTATTAAAGAACAAAGCAATACTGATTGGTCTGAAATGTACAAAGTATTTAACATGGGACATCGTTTGGAAGTTTATCTTCCTGCTGAGCATGCTGAAGAAGTAATCGAAATCAGCAAATCATTCAATATTGATGCTCAGATCATTGGTCGCATCGAAGAAAGCGATAAAAAAGAATTGATCATTCGCAGTGAATTCGGTGAATTCAAGTATTGATTGATATTCAATGATATTTGATACACATCGATAACTATATATTATGATTGAATATACTTCAATTGTTTTTTATATAACTATCATAATCGGGTTAGCAGTTATTCTTCTTTCGTATATCCGAAAAGGATCACTGCTAACTTTAATACCTTTTTGCATACGACAAATCATTTTCATCTGGATTTGTATCGGAAGTATCTTAGTAACGGTTGAGTTTACAGTGAATAGCTCGCAAAGACTTTTTGAATCTTTCAGTTTTCGTTCAAGTATTCCTGTTATTGCTGCATTAGGTTGGATAGATATTACGTATCAAATTATCAAGAAACAATATACTTGGGTTCAACGATTGTTAAAGAAATAATAAAATAGATGGCCGACAACAATTCATTATTAGAAAAACTGGAAGGTTTAGTTGCACGCTTCGAAGAAATAGGCACACTTATTACCGACCCTAATGTGATAGCAGATCAGAAAAGATATGTAAAGCTCACAAAGGAATACAAGGATTTAAGTGAAATCATGAAAGCTCGCAAAGAATATATGCAATGCTTAAATGGTTTAGAAGAAGCACGTATGATGATGACAGAAAGCGATCCGGAGATCAGAGAAATGGCCAAAGAAGAAGCGGCTAACTGTGAATCCAGAATTCCGAAACTTGAAGAAGACATCAAATTGCTTCTTGTTCCTGCTGATCCGGAAGATGACAAAAATGCCATTGTTGAAATCAGAGGTGGTACCGGTGGTGACGAAGCAGCCATTTTCGCAGGCGACCTTTACAGAATGTATGTGAAATACTGTGAAGCAAAAGGTTGGAAGATAGCCATATCCAGTTTCAATGAAGGTGCTGCCGGAGGTTTTAAAGAAATCATCTTCTCTGTAACAGGAGAGAAAGTTTACGGAACATTAAAATATGAATCGGGAGTTCATCGAGTTCAACGTGTTCCGGCAACAGAAACGCAAGGTCGTGTACATACATCGGCTGCAACAGTGGCAGTTCTGCCCGAAGCCGATGAATTTGACGTGGAAATTAACGAAGGTGAAATCAAATGGGATACATTCCGTTCTGGTGGAGCCGGAGGTCAGAATGTAAATAAAGTGGAATCAGGTGTTCGTCTGCGTTATATGTGGAAGAATCCAATAACAGGAACGAGTGAGGAAATTCTTATTGAATGTACTGAGACAAGAGACCAGCCAAAGAACAAGGAAAGAGCATTGACTCGTCTTCGTTCCTTTATTTATGACAAAGAACATCAAAAATATATTGATGACATCGCAAGCCGTCGTAAAACAATGGTTTCCACAGGCGACCGTTCTGCTAAAATTAGAACATATAACTATCCTCAGGGTAGAATTACAGATCATCGTATCAATTACACGATATATAATCTTTCAGCATTTATGGATGGAGACATTCAAGATTGTATAGATCATCTGATCGTTGCCGAAAATGCTGAGCGTCTAAAAGAATCAGAGTTATAATCACTAAAAGATAAAATAGCTATGAACAAGCAACAGTTATTTGAAAATATAAAAAAGAAGCAGTCCTTTCTTTGCGTTGGACTAGATACAGATATAAAAAAAATTCCTCAGCATTTATTGAATGAAGAAGACCCTATTTTCGCTTTTAACAAGGCAATCATCGATGCTACTGCAGATTATTGTGTAGCCTACAAACCAAATTTGGCTTTCTACGAAAGTCTAGGTGTCAAAGGCATGATGGCTTTCGAAAAGACAGTTTCTTATCTACGCGAAAACTATCCGGATCAGTTTATCATTGCTGATGCAAAACGTGGAGATATCGGCAATACTTCTGAAATGTATGCCCGTTCTTTCTTTGATCATATTAAAGTTGACGCTGTAACTGTTGCTCCTTACATGGGAGAAGACAGTGTTAAGCCTTTCCTTATTTATCCGGAAGCTTGGGTTATCGTATTAGCGTTGACATCAAACAAAGGCTCTCATGATTTCCAGTTGACAGAAGATGCTAACGGAGAACGTTTATTCGAAAAAGTTTTAAAGAAATCTCAGGAATGGGCAAGCGATGACCAGATGATGTATGTGGTTGGCGCTACTCAAGGAAAAATGTTTATCGATATTCGTAAATGTGTTCCGAATCATTTCTTGTTGGTTCCAGGTATCGGAGCTCAAGGCGGAAGCTTGAAAGAAGTTGCTGATTACGGAATGAATGATCATTGCGGATTGCTGGTCAATTCTTCCAGAGCTATTATCTATGTAGATAAGACAGAAAACTTTGCTTCAGCTTCTCGTGAAGCAGCTAAAAAAGTTCAGCTTGAAATGGCTGGTTATTTAAAAGATAAAGGAATTATATAATAATATTAATGATTTAGGGCAGACAGAACGCAGTAAAATACCGACTGTCTGCATCTGTTAGAATAAAACAGATTTAATAATGGAGTTCTCAGCCCAACAAATAGCAGCCTTCCTGAATGGTACCATTGAAGGTGACCCGGAAGTAAAAGTAAGTACATTCTCAAAAATAGAGGAAGGGAAAATTGGTTCATTATCATTTTTGGCCAACCCTAAATACGAACACTATATTTATAGTACAAAGTCAAGCATCGTTCTGGTGAACAAGGATTTCACTCCTTCTGAAAAAGTTTCATCCACTATGATTCGTGTTGAAAACGCATATGCATCTTTGGCTATGCTATTAAATTTAGTAGACCAGCAAAAGCAAAAGCACAAAACAGGAATTGATTCAACAGCATTCATTGCAGAAAGTGCCTCTGTCGGAGAGAATTGTTATATCGGTCACTTTGCCTATGTTGGAACAAATGCCAAAATCGGTAAGAATTGCCGCATTTTCCCAAATGTTTATATAGGCGATAATGTTACAATTGGCGACAATTGTATTTTATATCCACATGTTACAATTTACGAAGAATGTTCTGTTGGAAACAACTGTATACTTCATGCCGGATCAGTAATTGGAGCTGACGGCTTCGGATTTGCTCCTGAAGGAGAAAGATATAAGAAAATTCCACAACTAGGGAATGTTATTCTTGAAGATGATGTTGAAATTGGAGCTAATACAACCGTCGACCGTGCCGTAATGGATTCTACAATTATTCACAAAGGTGTCAAATTGGATAATCTTGTTCAAATTGCACACAATGTGGAAGTGGGAGAAAACACAGTAATGGCTGCACAGGTAGGAATTGCCGGTTCCACTAAAATCGGAAAACATTGTATGTTTGGTGGTCAGGTAGGTTTGGCCGGTCATATCAAAATTGGCGACCATGTTAATTTTGGAGCACAAGCAGGTGTGATGAGTGACATAAAAGAACCAACAGCCGTTTTAGGTGCTCCTGCCATCCCTGCAAAAGCATTCATGAAATCAAGTGCAATCTTTAAACGCTTACCTAATATGTATCGTACAATGGGACAGCTTCAACGTGAAATTTCTGAACTTAAAGAGTTAATAAATAAAGATAAATAACTATGCAGAAACAAAAGACACTAGCTGCGAGCTTTAGCTTGCAAGGTAAAGGTTTGCATACTGGATTAAATATCAATATAACCTTCAATCCAGCTCCTGAAAATCATGGATATAAAATTAAACGTGTAGATTTGCCTGAACAACCTGTTATTGATGCAGTTGCAGAAAACGTTGTCAACACACAACGTGGTACAGTTGTTTCAAAAAAAGATATTCAGATCAGTACTATCGAACATGGAATGGCTGCATTATATGCAATGGGAGTCGACAACTGTCTGATCGAAGTCAACGCTCCTGAATTTCCTATTCTGGATGGCAGTGCAAGTTTTTACGTTGAAGAAATACAAAAGGTTGGATTAGTTGAACAGGAAGCAAATAGAAAATATTTTGTTGTCAAAAACAAAATTGAAGTGAAAGATGAAGAAACTGGAGCATCATTGATGTTTCTTCCTGACGATCATTTTTGCGCTAATGCTTTGATTTCGTTCAATTCTCCAGTATTAAACAATCAATTCGCATCATTAGAAAAACTGGATGATTTTGCAACAGAACTAGCTTCTTGTCGCACATTTGTTTTCGTTCGCGAAGTGGAAATGCTTTTACAGCATAATTTGATAAAAGGAGGCGATTTAGATAACGCCATCGTTATTTATGATCAGAAGATTTCTCAAGAAGCTCTTGATAAATTGGCTGATATGATGAATATGCCTCATCAGAATATTAATGAACTAGGATATATCAACCACAAGCCTCTTGCTTTTGATAACGAACCGGCCCGTCATAAATTGATGGATATCATTGGTGATCTGGCACTGGTAGGCAGACGAATCAAAGGTCGCCTGATAGCGACACGCCCAGGACATGGCATCAACAATAAACTAGCTCGTGTAATTCGTAAGCAGATCAAGATGAATGATATTCAGGCTCCTGTATATGATCCGAACATTGAGCCAATAATGGATATCAATCGCATTCGTGAGCTATTGCCTCATCGCTATCCGTTCCTGTTGGTTGACAAAATCATTGAATTAGGAAAAAACCATATTGTAGGTATAAAGAATATCACAACAAACGAACCATTTTTCCAAGGACATTTTCCTCAGGAACCGGTTATGCCAGGTGTCCTTCAAATTGAAGCCATGGCTCAGACAGGAGGTTTGCTTGTATTGAACTCTGTTGATGAACCAGAACGTTATTCAACTTACTTTATGAAAATTGACGGTGTCAAATTCCGCCAGAAAGTTGTTCCAGGAGATACATTAATCTTACGATTAGAATTACTAGCCCCTATCCGTCGAGGCATTTCTACAATGAAAGGATATGTATTTGTTGGCGACAAACTGGTAAGTGAAGCAGAATTCATGGCTCAGATAATCAAAAACAAATAATATATTATAAATATGAATATTTCCCCATTAGCTGTAGTCGATCCAGAAGCAAAGATTGGTCAGAATGTACAGATCGATCCTTTTGCCATCATCGAGAAAGATGTTGTGATTGGCGATAATTGCCATATATTTTCACATGCAGTAATCCTAAATGGAGCGCGTATTGGTAAAAATTGCCGAGTTTTCCCAGGAGCTGTTATAGCAGGTATTCCTCAGGATTTGAAATTCAAAGGAGAAATAACAACAGCCGAAATCGGAGATAACACAACATTGCGTGAGTGTGTAACAATCAATAGAGGTACTGCATCAAAAGGTAAAACTATTGTTGGTTCCAATTGTTTAATCATGGCTTATTCGCATGTGGCTCATGATTGTGTAGTAAAAGACAATGTTATCATTGGAAATGCCTCTCAGATTGCCGGAGAAGTTGAAATTGATGACTTCGCTATTGTTAGTGGAGGAACCCTTGTTCACCAGTTCTCACGTATTTCAAAACACGTAATGATTCAGGGTGGCTCCCGTATTGGTAAAGATATTCCTCCTTACACATTAATCGGCCGCGATCCTATCGTTTATTGTGGTATCAATATCGTAGGTCTCCGCCGAAGAGGTTTCACCAATCAGCAGATTTTCTTGATCCAGGATATTTATCGTACTTTGTATACTCGCGGATTGAATAATTCGGATGCGATGAGAGCCATTGAAACAGAATATGAACCTAGTGTTGAACGTGATTTGATTCTTAATTTTATCAAGTCTTCAAAACGTGGAATTGTTCGCGGTTCTATTGATGAAATTTAAATTCTAACATAAACAGGATAAAAGCCTTGCCTGATAAATGGCAAGGCTTTTTTATTTTGCATATAAGCCATCAGATAAAAAGATGTAACGACTTTTTTGGGAAAAGGTCTGACATTTTCATAAAAACTTCCCACGTTTTTTCCAAAACTCGGGAAGAAAAAAATTATCACTCCTAAACCTCAATCGTTTAATAGTATACGCCCCTCACACATTGTGTAGAAATAGATTAAACCACGAACTTCCTATAAAATAATAGAATTATTCACACCTATTTTTCTAAAGATTTTTTACTACCTTTGACACAACAATTAAAAGAAACAACTATGGTATTTAGATTCCTGCTTTTATCGGATGAAGTGGACGACTTCAAACGTGAGATTCAGATTAATTCAGATCAGACGTTTTTAGATTTACATAATGCCATTCTGGATTCAGTTGGCTATGATAAAAATCAAATGGCTTCATTCTTTGTCTGCGAAGAAGACTGGAGCAAAAAAACTGAAATCACTTTAGTGGAAATGGATACATCTTCAGATGTCGACAACTATATTATGGCCGATACCTATCTGGACGAGTTACTTGAGGAGGAACATCAAAAGTTACTTTATGTATTTGATTATCTTACTGAACGTGCTTTCTTTATGGAATTGAGAGAAATCATTCCTAACAAGAATTTACCAGCAGCAACCTGTACTAAATCTAAAGGATTACCTCCTGCTCAGGTAATGTCTATCGACGATTTTGACAACAAAATGGCTTCATCAAACGATGTGGGTGAAGATTTTTATGGCGATTCTGAATACGATATGGACGAGCTTGACAAAAACGGTTTTGAAGGTTTGGATAACTTCAATATGGATAATCCTTACGATGAAGATCGTTATTAATTGCGAATGAATACTTTAATTATATTACTTGGGCCGACAGGAGTTGGAAAAACGGAACTGAGTCTGCAGATTGCAGAACATTTTAATTCTCCGATTATTTCATCCGACTCCCGTCAGCTTTATAAAGATCTTCCAATCGGTACAGCTGCTCCCACTCCTGAACAGACTTCACGTGTAAAACATTTTTTTGTCGGTACTCTTGATCTGACCGACTACTACAGTGCCAGTCAGTTTGAAGAAGATGTTATCAAACTATTGGATGACTTGTATCAGACTCATTCAACAGTTGTTATGACAGGTGGAAGTATGATGTACATCGATGCCGTGACCAAAGGTATTGACGATATTCCTACAGTCTTGCCTGAAATTCGTTCTGCCCTTTGGAAAGAATATGAAGAAAAAGGACTGGAACCTATTTTGGAAGAGCTGAAACAAGCTGATCCCAAGCATTATGATGAAGTAGACCGTAACAACTACAAACGAGTTATTCATGCTGTAGAGATCTGTCGTCAGACAGGACTTCCCTACTCTTCGTTTCGCATAAAGAAACAAAAGACACGCCCATTCAATATTATTCAGATTGGTCTTAATCGTGATCGAGCCGAATTGTGTGACCGTATCAATCTTCGGGTAGAACAGATGATGAAAGACGGTTTATTGGAAGAAGCTCGTCGTGTCTATCCTTTCCGCCATTTAAATTCATTGAATACGGTAGGCTACAAAGAACTCTTCAAATATTTTGATGGAGAATGGACTCTTGATCTGGCCGTCGAGAAAATCAAACGAAACAGCCGTGTTTATGCCCGTAAACAAATGACCTGGTTTAAACGCGATAAAGATATTACCTGGTTTCATCCTGATCAGAAGGACGAAATATTTCATTTCATTGATCAAAGAATCAATAACCAATAACAACATACATATTATTTATATATTCTAAAATATTTTTGGTTTGAAATTCCATTTATGATTTCATATTAATAAGTTATATATATAACAAGGAACATACTTATGAACGAAACAATTTGTGCTATATCAACTGCTCCTGGTGTTGGAGGTATTGCTGTAATCCGTATTTCCGGACCTGAAGCTTTTTCTATTTGTGATAAGATATTTAAAGCAAAAAAGGCCGATAAGAAATTACAGACACAGAAAGCCTATACTCTTTCTTTTGGAACTGTAGGTACCAACGATCAGACAATAGATGAAGTGGTTGCAGCAGTTTTTCGTTCTCCTCATTCATTCACAGGTGAAGACACGGTCGAAATTACCTGTCATGGTTCCATCTACATCCAGCAACAGATTCTTCAATTATTGATCAATGCCGGATGCCGAATGGCTTTGCCGGGAGAATTTACCCAGCGTGCCTTCATGAACGGGAAAATGGATTTAAGTCAGGCAGAAGCTGTGGCTGACTTGATTGCTTCCACTTCGGCCGGCCAACATCGCCTGGCCTTAAGCCAGATGCGTGGAGGTTTCAGCAAAGAACTATCAGAACTTCGCAATCAATTGCTTCATATCACTTCCTTGATGGAACTGGAACTGGATTTCAGTGACCATGAGGAATTGGAATTTGCCGACAGAAGTGAACTTCGTGCTTTAGCAGACCATATAGAAGAAGTCATTGCTAAATTAGCCAAATCGTTCAGTGTCGGAAACGCTATCAAAAACGGTATTCCTGTTGCAATTATTGGAGAGACCAATGCCGGCAAATCCACCCTGCTAAATGCACTCCTAAATGAAGACAAAGCCATTGTAAGCGATATTCATGGAACAACCCGTGATGTGATAGAAGATACAATCAATATCAACGGCCAGCTTTTCCGTTTTATTGATACAGCCGGTATTCGCGAGACTAACGATACGATTGAAGCCTTAGGTATAGAAAGAAGCTTCAAGGCATTAGACCAGGCACAAATCGTCATTCTGATGTACGATTTAACGCGTGATTTAAAAGATTTCAACAATTTCTATCAGGAGATTGCTTCTCACCTTGAAAACAAATCAGTGATCTTGGTAAAGAACAAATGTGATGTTCCATCGGTCTGTACTGATATAAAATTTCCTTTTCCAACAGAAGGATGGCATATGATTTCAATTTCAGCCAAAAGTAAACTTCATATATCTGATCTAGAACAGCTGTTAACTGAAGTAGCGGCTATTCCGGCTATTCAGCAAAGTGATATTATTGTCACCAATGTTCGTCATTATGAAGCACTGACTCATGCACTGGAAGCAATCAGACGTGTACAGGAAGGGTTAAAGACAGAGCTTTCCGGCGACTTTATTTCTCAAGATTTACGTGAATGTATCTATCATCTTTCAGATATCGTAGGGGAAGTGACCACTGATCAGGTCTTAGGAAACATTTTTAAAAACTTTTGCGTGGGGAAATAAAGGCCGATACCCTATTTTGAAAATACATATAAACAAAACTATAAGAAGAGCAAATATAGAACGCT
>JAHHQS010000030.1 GCA_020026285.1 Parabacteroides sp.
GATATAAAAAGTCTAACTTTAATTTTTGTTGTTTAGATTCGTTTAAATAATAAAAATTGAGGTTAGACTTTTTTTTGTTCGTTTTTCCATTACTGTCTTTTGTCTATTTTATGGTCGTTTTTTTCGAATATAAAATGTGGAAAAATTTCGCTAATATTCAAAAAGAAGTGTATCTTTGTCAACAAGGATAATGAAAATCTTAAAATATTAACTTATAAATTCTAAACACAATGGAACTTTCACACATTGAACATTTAGGAATTGCTGTAAAAAGCATTGAAGCATGTCTTCCTTATTATGAACAAGTTTTAGGGTTGAAATGCTATAGCGTTGAAGAAGTTGCAGATCAGAAAGTGAAAACTGCATTTTTTAAAATAGGTCAAACCAAACTTGAGTTGTTGGAACCTACAAGTGAAGATAGCACTATCGCCAAATTTATCGAAAAAAGAGGAGAAGGTATTCATCATATAGCATTTGCTACTTCTGATGTACAGGCTTGTTTGGATGAAGCTGCAGAAAAGGGCGTAAGATTGATAGATAAGGCTCCTCGTCGTGGTGCAGAAGGTTTGGATATTGCATTTTTACATCCAAAAACAACATGCGGTGTTTTAACAGAGCTATGCATGCCAGGTAAACATGAATAATTAATTGAAAGTTAGAAGAAAAATAATCAAAAAAACTTTATAGAAGTTAGTGCGAGTTATTTGTCTTCTAACTTTTTTATAATCAAAAATTACTAACAACAAATCTTAATACAATGAGTAATCAGCTTGAAAAAGTAAAAGAACTTATCGCTTTACGTGAACAAGCACGTTTGGGAGGTGGTGAGAAAAGAATAGAGTCACAGCATAAGAAAGGAAAATATACAGCTCGTGAACGTATCTCCATGTTACTTGATGAAGGTAGTTTTGAAGAAATAGATATGTTCGTAAAACACCGTTGTACTAATTTTGGTATTGATAAGAAAAAATTCTTGGGCGATGGTATTGTGACTGGTTACGGAACAATTGATGGTCGTTTGGTATATATATATGCACAGGATTTTACCGTATTTGGTGGCGCTTTGTCTGAAATGTTGGCATTAAAGATCTGTAAAGTTATGGATCAGGCCATGAAAATGGGAGCTCCGGTTATTGGCTTAAATGATTCTGGTGGCGCTCGAATTCAGGAAGGCGTAAATGCTTTGGCTGGTTATGCAGAAATTTTCCAACGAAACATTTTGGCTTCAGGTGTAATTCCACAGATTTCAGGAATCTTTGGCCCTTGCGCTGGAGGTGCTGTTTATTCACCTGCTTTGACAGACTTCAATATCATGACTCGCGGAACTAGTTATATGTTCTTGACTGGTCCAAAAGTTGTTAAGACAGTTACGGGTGAAGACGTAACCCAGGAACAATTAGGTGGAGCAAGTGTGCATTCAACAAAATCTGGTGTAGCTCATTTCGCTGTAGATACAGAAGAAGACGGTTTGAAATTAATCCGTCAGTTATTAAGTTATCTACCACAAAACAATATGGAAGAAGCTCCAGTGTTAGAATGTCAGGATCCAATTGATCGATTGGATGATTATTTGAATGAAATTATTCCAGATAATCCAAACCAGGCATACGATATGTATGAAGTAATTGGTACCATTGTTGATAATCATGAATTCTTGGAAGTACATGCTGATTACGCGAAGAACATCATTGTTGGTTTTGCTCGTTTCAATGGTCAGTCTGTAGGTATCGTTGCAAATCAGCCTAAGGTGATGGCTGGATGTTTGGATAGTAATGCATCTCGTAAGGGAGCTCGTTTTGTGCGTTTCTGTGATGCTTTCAATATTCCATTGGTAACACTTGTTGATGTTCCTGGATTCTTGCCTGGAACCGGTCAGGAATATAATGGTGTTATTCTTCATGGAGCTAAATTATTATATGCTTACGGTGAAGCCACTGTTCCAAAAGTTACAGTTACTTTACGTAAGTCTTATGGTGGTGCTTACTGCGTGATGAGTTCTAAACATCTACGTGGCGATATGAATTATGCATGGCCTACAGCAGAAATTGCAGTTATGGGTCCTAGTGGTGCAGTTGAAATTATCTTTGCCAAAGAAGTTGCTGCTGCAGAAGATCCTAAAGCATGTGCTGCAGAAAAAGAAGCTGAATACAAGAAAGCATTTGCTAATCCATATAATGCTGCTCAGTATGGTTATATTGATGACGTGATTGAACCTCGTAATACTCGTTTCCGTATTATTCGTGCATTACAACAGTTGCAGACTAAAAAGTTGAGCAATCCTGCTAAGAAACATGATAATCTGCCTTTATAATTCTAAAAAATGAAAAGCGTATGACGAATAAGAAGTTCGGAGTATTGTTGCTGTTGTTGACTCTGTTTACTTTTGGAGCCAAGGCACAGCTGACAACCTCTGTAAGAATAAATGAAGTATTAGTTGTCAATGAAGATAATTTTATTGACGACTATGGTAAACATCAGCCTTGGATTGAATTATTCAATCATTCTGCCGGTACTGTTGATTTAAGCGGATGTTTCTTGACAGACGATAAAAACAATCACAAGAAGTACATGATACCAAAAGGAGATGTGTTGACAAAGATTCCTCCTTATCAGCATACTTTGTTTTGGGCTGATGATCAACCAACACGTGGAACTTTCCATATTAATTTTACATTAGATCCTAATAAGGATAATTATATTGCACTGTATGATGCGGATGGTACAACTTTAATTGATGAGGTTGTTATTCCTGCAGGTCAGAAACCGGATATCAGTTATGGTCTGGATATGGATGGTACTGGTGAATGGGGCGTTTTGAGTAAAGTTACACCAAGTACGAATAACGTAACTTTGAATACAAATGAAAAAGTAGAAAACTTCCAAAGAAATGACTCTTGGGGTATTGGTATGACTATTACTGCTATGGCTGTAGTGTTCTTAGGTTTGTTTGTTTTATACATGGTATTCAAGCAGACAGGTAATATGGCTATTCGTGCTAGTCAGAGAAATGCACAGAAGGCAGCTAAAGCTAAAGGTGGAATCGCTTCTGCTGATGCCGGTCAGGAATCAGGAGAAATCTTTGCTGCTATTTCGATGGCACTGTATGAAATGAATGATGATAATCATGATATTGAAAATACAGTTTTGACTATCCGAAAAGTTCAACGTAGTTATTCACCATGGAGTTCTAAACTTTATGGCTTACGCCAGACTCCAACTAAAAAGTAATTATCCTTAAAATTGATTTGAAGAATGAAAAGTTTTAAATATACCATTAATGGTAACGTATATAAAGTGCACATTAACTCAATTGTTGATGATGTAGCAGAGGTGGAAGTAAATGGTACACCTTATTCAGTAAAAATGGAAAAACCTGCAAAGAAGCAGATCGTTGCATTGAAACGTCCGGTTCAGGCCCCTACAACAGCAGCTGGCGCTCCTGTCGTTTCTCGTCCTGTTTCTTCAGGTGTGGCTGGTGCAGTAAAATCTCCACTTCCTGGAGTTATCCTGAGTATTGATTGCAAAGTTGGTGACGTCGTTAAGAGAGGTCAGAAGATTTTAGTATTGGAAGCCATGAAGATGGAAAATAATATTAATGCTGACCGTGACGGTAAGATTGTAGAAATTAAAGTAAACAAAGGCGATTCTGTGCTGGAAGGTGCTGACCTCGTCGTAATCGGTTAATATTATGGTTGGGTCAATATTATTACAAGCGGCAGCGGCAAATGAAAGTTTTTTGCAATTCTTGGCAGAAAACATTCAAGTGTTCTTGTCGTATACAGGATTCGCTAATGCAACTCCAGGGCACATTGTAATGTTGCTCATTGGTTTGTTGTTCATTTTTCTTGCGATAAAATATGAGTTTGAACCAATGCTTCTTATTCCTATTGGTTTTGGTATTCTTATTGGTAATATTCCATTTAAAGAAGCTGGATTGCAATTAGGTATTTATGAAGAAGGTTCTGTTTTTAATATTTTGTATCAAGGTGTCAAACAAGGGTGGTATCCGCCTTTGATATTCCTCGGTATCGGTGCCATGACAGACTTCTCGGCATTGATTTCTAATCCGAAATTGATGCTTGTCGGAGCGGCTGCTCAATTTGGTATCTTTGGTGCTTATATCATCGCTTTACAGATGGGATTTGATCCAAGTCAGGCTGGTGCTATAGGTATTATTGGTGGTGCTGATGGACCTACAGCTATTTTCTTGTCTTCAAAACTTGCGCCTAATCTGATGGGAGCTATTGCGGTCTCGGCCTATTCGTATATGGCCTTGGTACCAATTATCCAGCCTCCATTTATGCGTTTGTTGACAACTCAAAAAGAGCGTTTGATTCGAATGAAACCACCAAGAGTCGTTTCACAGACTGAAAAGATATTATTCCCAGTTATCGGTTTGTTGTTGACTGCATTTTTGGTTCCTTCAGGTTTGCCATTATTAGGAATGTTATTCTTTGGTAACTTATGTAAGGAAAGTGGTGTAACTCGTCGTTTGGCAGAAACAGCTCGTGGTCCACTTATCGACGTTATTACAATGTTGTTAGGTATCACCGTTGGTGCTTCTACTCAGGCTACCCAGTTCTTGACAATAAACTCTATCAAGATTTTCGGTTTGGGTGCTTTATCTTTCGTTATTGCAACTTGTGCCGGAGTATTATTCGTTAAGTTCTTCAACTTATTCCTGAAAGAAGGTAATAAGATAAATCCATTGATTGGTAATTCAGGTGTATCTGCCGTTCCAGATGCTGCTCGTATTTCACAGAATGTAGGATTGGAATACGATCCAAGCAACTACTTGTTGATGCACGCTATGGGCCCGAATGTAGCAGGAGTGATTGGTTCAGCCGTTGCTGCTGGTATATTGTTAGGTTTCTTGGGATAATCTAAATAATTCATTGAAAAAAGAGGTTGGATTTAAAATAAAAATCCAGCCTCTTTTGTGTTTTTATGCACTATATTTTTAGCTTCTAGGAGAAAAGCTTTCATATAAGTCTTAGAATCCCGATAATTTTTTATATTTTTGCGCTGTATTATACAAATTAAAAGCGCAATGAATCTATTAGAACTGAGCGAACAAGAAATCATTAGACGTAACAGTATGGAACAGTTGCGTCAGATGGGAATAGAACCATATCCCGCAGCAGAGTATGAAACAAATGCTTTTTCAACAGAAATAAAAGAGACATTTAAGGATGCAGAACCTCGCCAGGTATGTATTGCTGGTCGAATAATGAGTCGTCGTATCATGGGTAAGGCTTCATTTATGGAATTGCAAGATTCTAGAGGTCGTATTCAGGTATATATTTCTCGAGACGACATTTGTCCTGACGAAAATAAGGACCTATATAATGTTGTATTCAAGAAATTATTAGATATCGGTGATTTTGTCGGTATCAAAGGTTTTGTTTTCCGTACTCAGATGGGAGAAATCTCAGTACACGCACAGGAACTGAAAGTTCTTTCTAAATCATTAAGACCTCTACCTATCGTAAAATATAAAGATGGTGTTGCATACGATGGTTTCAACGATGCAGAATTGCGTTATCGTCAGCGTTATGTTGACCTGGTTGTGAACGACGGTGTAAAAGACATTTTCTTAAAACGTACAAAGGTCTTTAATTCTATGCGTAATTACTTCAATGATCATGGATATCTTGAAGTAGAAACTCCAATCTTGCAATCTATTGCCGGTGGCGCAGCAGCTCGTCCATTTATCACTCACCATAATGCATTAGATATACCATTGTATATGCGTATAGCTAGTGAACTTTATTTGAAACGTCTGATTGTCGGTGGTTTTGAAGGTGTTTATGAAATAGGTAAAAACTTCCGAAATGAAGGTATGGACCGTACTCATAATCCGGAATTTACATGTATGGAAATTTATGTTGCATACAAGGATTACAATTGGATGATGAAGTTTACAGAAAACATGATTGAGAAGATCTGTTTGGATGTAAATGGAACAACTGAAGTTCAAGTTGGTGAAAATCTTATCAATTTCAAAACTCCATTCAAACGTGTTACCATGTTGGATTCAATTAAGGAATTCACCGGATATGATTTGACAGGTATGAATGAAGACCAGATTCGTGAAGTTTGTAACAAACTGAAGATGGAGATTGACGAGACAATGGGTAAGGGTAAATTGATTGATGAAATCTTCGGCGAATTCTGTGAAGGTAATTATATTCAGCCTACATTCATTACTGATTATCCAATTGAAATGTCACCATTGACTAAACGCCATCGTGAAAATCCAGATTTGACAGAACGTTTCGAATTGATGGTTAATGGTAAGGAATTGTGTAATGCATATTCTGAGTTAAATGACCCGATTGATCAGTTGGAACGTTTCGAAGAACAGATGCGTTTGAGTGAAAAGGGTGATGACGAAGCTATGATTATTGATAAGGACTTCGTTCGTGCATTGGAATATGGTATGCCTCCAACATCTGGTATGGGTATTGGTATGGACCGTTTGGTTATGTTAATGACCGGACAGTCAACTATCCAGGAAGTTTTATTCTTCCCTCAGATGCGTCCGGAAAAAGTAGTTAAGAAAGATTCAGCTGATAAATATACAGCAATTGGTGTTGATGAAAATTGGATTCCAGCATTACAGAAAGCTGGTTATGTTACAGTAGAATCTTTGAAAGATGCAAATCCTAATAAAGTAAGACAGGAACTTTGCGAACTTAATAAGAAATATAAGTTAGGGCTTGAAAATCCAAAAGCAGAAACGATTTCCCTTTGGATTGACAATGCTTCGAAATAAAATCTAAACGATAATGAATTTACCTGGAAAAATTGCAATAATGGGAGGCGGTAGTTGGGCTACCGCTTTAGCCAAAATTGTACTTTCAACACAAGAACGTATCAATTGGTACATGAGACGTGATGAGCAAATACAGGAATTTCTTCAAATAGGTCATAATCCAAGTTATTTGTCATCTGTTGAATTTGATACCGATCGTATTGATTTCTATTCCGATATTAATAAGGCTGTAGAAGACTCTGATACGTTGATATTTGCAACTCCTTCTCCATTTTTGAAGCAACATTTGCAAAAACTGACGACTCCAATAAAAGACAAGTTTGTCATTTCTGCAATTAAAGGAATTGTTCCGGATGAGAATTTGTTGGTTGCTGATTATATTTCAGATTATTATCATGTGCCAATAGATCATATAGCTGTAATTGGTGGACCTTGCCATGCTGAAGAAATCGCATTAGAACGATTGTCATATATCACTATAGGCTGTCCGAACATTGATTATGCTTATCAGTTATCGCCTGTTTTCCGTAATAATTACTTGAGAAACTATTGTTGTAAAGATGTAACAGGAATCGAATATGCTTCTGTTTTGAAGAACGTATATGCAATTGTTGCGGGTATTTGTCATGGAATGAAATATGGAGATAATTTCCTGGCCGTTTTTGTATGTAATGCGATTGAGGAAATGAGAAATTTCCTTTTTGCCGTACATGGTCTGGAACGTGACATTACTGACTCCGTATATTTGGGTGATTTACTTGTTACTGCATATTCTCGTTTTAGCCGTAACCGTACATTTGGTACAATGATTGGTAAAGGTTATTCCGTAAAAACAGCACAGATCGAAATGGAAATGATTGCTGAAGGATATTATGGAACCAAGTGTATCCATGAAATTAATGAAAAATATAAAGTTAATATGCCAATCCTCGATGCTCTTTACGCAATTTTGTATGAGCGTAAATCACCAAGGGTCGTTATCAAGCAGTTAACACAAACATTTAAATAACCGATTATGCCTTATGAAAAATATTGGCTTGAATTTTGAAAAAGCTTTAGGAGTTGTTTCTAAAGAACAAGTTTTTGCTCAGGAAGCTACTGCTAACAAATGTATGGCAACATTACATGAAGGTAATGGTGCTGGTAATGATTTTTTAGGATGGTTGCATTTGCCATCATCTATTACTGATAAGGAACTGACAGACATTGAAAATACTGCGAATGTATTGCGTTCAAAGTGTGAAGTTGTAGTTGCCATTGGTATTGGTGGAAGTTATTTAGGAACTCGTGCTGTAGTTGAAGCTATGAATAACAGTTTCGACTGGTTGAATACTACTAATCGCAAGAATCCAGTTTTATTATATGCTGGTCATAATATTGGTGAAGATTATTTGCATGAACTGACAGAAGTTTTGAAGGGCAAACAGTTTGGTCTTATCAATATTTCTAAATCAGGAACAACAACAGAACCTGCAATTGCTTTCCGTATCTTGAAGAAACAATTGGAAGAGGCTGTAGGTAAGGAAGAAGCAAGACAACGTATTGTTGCTATTACAGATGCTCGTAAGGGTGCTTTACGTACTTTGGCTGATAAAGAAGGTTACAAAACATTTGTTATTCCTGATAACGTTGGTGGACGTTTCTCTGTTTTGACTCCTGTCGGATTATTGCCAATCGCTGTAGCTGGTGTTAATATTCGTGATTTGGTTGCTGGTGCTGTTTCAATGGAAAAGGCAACAGATCAGAATGTCCCTTTTGCTGAAAATCTATCTTTACAATATGCTGCTGTTCGTAATGAATTATATAAGAGCGGTAAGAAAGTTGAAATCTTATGTAATTTCCATCCAAAATTGCACTATATCGGTGAATGGTGGAAACAGTTATATGGCGAAAGTGAAGGTAAAGAAGGTAAGGGTATTTTCCCGGCAGCTGTTGACTTGACAACTGATTTACATTCAATGGGTCAGTGGATTCAGGAAGGTGAACGTACAATTTTTGAAACAGTAATTTCTGTAGAACAGCCTACATATTCAACTATAGTTCCTTCTGATGAAGCTAATCTGGATGGTTTGAATTTCTTGGCTGGCAAGCATGTAGACGAAGTTAACAAAATGGCCGAATTAGGAACTCAATTGGCTCATGTTGATGGTGGTGTTCCAAATATCAAGATTACTTTGCCTGAAGTATCTCCTTATTACATCGGACAACTGTTCTACTTCTTTGAAAAAGCTTGCGGTGTAAGTGGTTATATGCTGGGTGTAAATCCATTTAACCAGCCGGGTGTTGAAGCATACAAGAAAAATATGTTTGCTTTATTGAACAAACCGGGATACGAAAAAGAAAGCGAAGCAATTAAGAGCAGATTATAAGAATAAGCTGATTTTATTTTAAATAAGAAACACAGATTCCTTGAAAGGCATGCGACTTTATATGTCCAGTTCTTTCATGTAATCTGTGTTTTTTTATGAAAGGTTTTTTATCAGAAAATGGATTTACAAATTATAAAAGAAGCTGTTCAGGCTTATGAACAATCACATGGTGGCTGTATACTGAATCCAAAGGCTGTGCTGTTTGATATGGATGGTGTTTTGTACGATTCCATGCGTTTTCATGCCCGTGCCTGGAAAGAAGTGGCAGATACCCGGCATTTGAAATGTACTGAAGCCGACTTTTATATGTTTGAAGGTCGCACTGGTGCCAGTACTGTGAATGAATTATATCAACGTACGTATCATAGGGATGCGACCGAGGAGGAAAAACAACAATTTTACACAGAGAAATCCGCCTTGTTCAGTCGTTATAACGATGGCGAACCTATGACTGGTGCAGCTGAAGTTCTTGAGCATGTAAAAGAAGCTGGCATGCAACGAATAGTAGTGACGGGGTCCGGTCAGAAGAGTCTGATTGATAAATTGACTCATAGTTATCCGGGATGTTTTTGTGCAGAAAAGATGGTTACTGCCTACGATGTAAAAATAGGGAAACCTCATCCGGAACCATATCTGATGGGATTGGAGAAAGCAGGTGTGGCAGCGAATGAAGCTTTTGTCGTTGAGAATGCGCCACTAGGAGTACATGCTGGAGTAGCAGCTGGTATTTTTACGATAGCAGTAAATACAGGCCCTTTGGCTGATGAAGTCTTGCTTCGTGAAGGAGCAAATCTGTTATTCTCGAGTATGGTGGAATTAGCCGAAAACTGGCCTTTATTGATGGAGGTTGTAAAGAAATAAAAAAACGGTTGAGATAATATTCTTCTCAACCGTTTTTTAGTTTTATATTGATCTGGTCAATTATTCCTTATTTAACATAAGCAGCTTTGTTCAAGAAATCGAAGCTCTGTTTAACGTCTTCCTGAGGAGTTCCGTCATAACGTTCCACTTCAACGAACCAGTCTTTAATACCATTAGCATATGCCTGTTTGAAGATAGATTCGAAATCTAATTTACCGCTCTTGCCAATAACTGTTTCATCTTTGATGTGTAGCAAATTGAAACGGTTAGGATATTTCTTCAAGTAAGCTACTGGATCCTGACCACCGCGCTGAACCCAATAAACGTCCATTTCGAAATGAACATGATCTGGACTTGAATATTCAAGCATTGCGTCATAGATTGTCTTACCTTCAATCTGTTTGAATTCGTGAGCGTGGTTGTGATAACCGAACTGAATACCAGCACCTGCTGCAGCTAAACCAATCTGATAGAAATAATCACCATAATACTTCTTCAAATCGTCCATTGTTGATTTTTCATTGATAGGACAAGAAGGCATAACCATATATTTCATACCAGCTTTGTTATGAGCTTCGATTGCAGTGTTCCACCAAGCCATATCTTTATTGATATCATCGCTCATGTTATGACCCAGGTGAGCACTCATTAATTTCAAACCAAGGTCGCTGCAGATTTTCTTCAATTCAGTTGGGTCTGTATCATAGATTTTACCTTCGCCATTGTAACCGGCTGTTTCAAGGTTTACATAACCCATTTTAGAAACGATTTCAAGTACTTTCTTGATACCTAGTTCGTTGATATCATCACGTAGAGAATACAATTGTAAGCCAATGTTTTTCTTAGTTGCGTTTCCACCACAAGATGAAAGCAAATGAGGTGCTACCATACCTCCAGCAAGAAGTAATGAAGCACTCTTTAAAAATTCACGTCTGTTTTGCATAGTTCTTTTATATATTTTATATGAGGTCTATTTTTTTGCTAAATTAAGATTTTTATTTTTAATACGGATTAGTTTTGAAATAAATTTTATAAATAATATTGAGACATCTTATAGTGAGATTTTATTCTTTAGTTAGGCGATAATCATTTTGTTTGGAATTATGCGGATTTTTGAACATGTTGTCATTAAAAGATGATTATGAAAATCCTAAAAAACGATAAAAAATAACTCTGTCTAAGTTTTATGCAGTAAAATATGTTTTTTTATTGTTTAGAAGGGAGAAAAAGTCCTTTGAAAGAGGATTTTTATTACGACTTTTTTCAAAATAATTTAGATGTTTTTCTCTAAAGCCTCAAGATTTTATGGAAAACGTGGGAGATATTTTTCTGTTTTCAGACTTCTTTTGATTTTTGCGTGGAAATGATGCTGAAAAAATCGATTTTGTGATTTTTAAATCAATTTTGTTTAAATTGATAATTTCGTAGATAAATGGTTTATTAATAGGATGTTAGTGGTTAAAATAGACTTTTTATCTCTCTATGGGTCGCATATCGGTACGCAACTCGTATATAGCTGCGGAATATGCGATTTATAGAGATGTAAATTTGACATTTTGACATTTTGTCTGTAGAAAAGAAAAATAACAGAATTATTCTTTTTTCAAATCCATTTTCCCCCTGTAAGAGATGGATTGCTTGTTATTCGATTGTACATGTAATTGTGAAGAACCATTGTCGTAAACAGTTAAAGTATAAGTATAATTATCTTCCGAGTTTTTTGCTTTTACTGAAATGATTGTTGTTCCTTTTTTCCCTTTCTTGGATGAGTACGATTGAATAGGAAGATTAAAATTTAAACCATCTCCACCACCATAAGGCACACTGTAGGCTCTGCCAACATACGGCAGGTATGAGAATATAGAATCATTCTTTATTTTTACAAAGTATGAACTAGTCAAAGCTCTGCTTCTTCCCTGTTGCGGATACATGTAATCTATATTTATAATGTAGTCCTTTTCGTCTAAAGCTTTCTGAATATGTTGTGCTGTTTCACCCTCTTTATTGACCTTGTCTTGGGCATTAATACAAAATATGGAAGATAAGCTCAGTGAAAAAATACTGATTATCACTTTTATATTAAACAATATTCCTTTCATGTTTCAAATTTTTATAATGTTATGTAATCTGCGTAAATATACTGTTTTTATTGTTAAAACAGAATTAGAGTAATGAAAGTTTTAGTGATTGAAAGTATTTAACAGACTATATGTTATCTTTGCACTATGGAACAAAAGAAGCCTTATAAAGAATTTAGTGAATTTCTAAAAAGTTGTTTCTCTGGAAAAGTTCAGAAAATATCCATTAATGCCGGATTTACTTGTCCTAACAGAGATGGAAGGAAGGGCTACGGAGGATGTACTTATTGTAACAATCAGACATTTAGTCCGGAATATTGTCATACAGAGAAGAGTGTTAAAGATCAGCTGGAGGAAGGAATACATTTCTTTTCACGCAAATATCCTGATATGAAATATCTGGCCTATTTTCAGGCCTATACCAATACTTACGATGAAATAGAATCATTAAAACAAAGGTATGAAGAAGCTTTGTCTTATCCGGGAGTTGTTGGTCTGATTGTAGGAACACGTCCTGACTGTATGCCGGAAGAACTGCTCGATTATTTTGCAGATCTTTCTAAAAGGACTTTTGTGATGATAGAATATGGGGTGGAAAGTACACTGGAGAAAACGCTGAAACGTATAAATCGTGGACATACCTATCTGGAATCGGAAGAGACGATCAGACGGACGGCTGCTAAAGGTATTTATACAGGAGCTCATATGATATTAGGTTTACCGGGTGAGACTCGCGAAGAAATCATTGGTCATGCCGCTCGGATTTCTGAACTTCCTATCACTACATTGAAACTTCATCAGTTACAATTAATCAAGAATACACGTATGGCTAGAGAATATGCAGAAGATCCTTCCGATTTTCATCTGTATTCGGTAGACGAATATATTGACCTGGCCATTGATTTTGTAGAACGTTTGAATCCTTCCTTTGTTGTAGAGAGATTTGTCTCTCAATCTCCTAAAGAATTGCTGATAGCACCAGACTGGGGCTTGAAAAATTATGAGTTTACAGCGAAGGTGAATAAGCGTTTTGCTGAAAGAAATACGTGGCAAGGCCGACTATATGATGTTAGATAATAAAATTTTATTTTCTTTGCAGGAAATTTTCTTTCTTATCTGCAGGCAGATGGTGAATAGTTTATTTTGGACTAACTATATAAAACAATAATATTTTAATTAACCCAATTAATTCAATGAGTAATGGAAAATAATCAGCAATACCAGGGACTTACTTCTGCTCAGGTGGAAGAAAGTCGTCGTTTGCATGGTGAAAATGTTTTAACTCCTCCGGAAAAAACTCCTTTATGGAAACAGTTCCTGGAAAAATTTGAAGATCCTATCATACAGATTTTATTAGTAGCCTGGGTTTTATCAATGATCATTGCAGGTGTTCATTGCTGGGGTCCGGAAGCTGTCGGATTTTCTGCATTTTTGGAGCCTTTAGGTATATTTTTTGCCATCATGCTGGCAAGTTGTGTAGGATTCTTTTTTGAAGTGAAGGCTAATAAGGCTTTCGATGTCCTGAATACGGTAAATGATGATATTCTCGTTACAGTGATTCGTGACGGACGTATCACAGAGGTTTCAAGAAAGGATGTTGTCGTGGGAGATGTCGTTATCTTAAATACAGGAGAAGAAATACCAGCCGATGGTCATTTGATGGAAGCTGTATCTTTACAGGTAAATGAATCCACTCTGACAGGAGAACCTATAATTGATAAAACAATCAAAGAAGAAGATTTCGATAAGGATGCAACTTATCCTTCAAATGTAGTAATGCGTGGAACCACTGTTGTTGACGGTCATGGTGTTATGATAGTTGAACAGGTTGGTGATGCGACCGGTTATGGGAAGGTTTATGAAGGTTCCCAGATAGAAAACAATGTTGATACTCCTTTGCAGATCCAGTTGAAAGGGCTGGCTGACGTAATCAGTAAAGCTGGTTATACAATTGCTATTGTAACCTTTATTGCTTTGACAGCCAAATTGTTTTTAGGTTCACAGGATTATTCTGTTATGGAAATTGTTTCGCATCTGTTGAATTTCTTTATGGTTGCCGTAACTTTGATTGTTGTTTCTGTTCCGGAAGGTCTGCCTATGAGTGTGACTTTAAGTCTTGCTTTGAGTATGAACAGAATGTTGAAGACGAACAATCTGGTTCGTAAGATGCATGCCTGCGAAACAATGGGAGCAACAACTGTTATCTGTACGGACAAGACTGGTACGTTGACTCAAAATCAGATGCAGATTCATGAAACTAAATTCTATCAGCTTGCTGATCAGAAGTTGAAGAAAGATGAACTGAGCTCTCTGATTAAAGAAGGTATTGCCGTGAATTCTACAGCCAATCTGGAGAAAGAAGGTGATAAGATAAAGACTTTAGGTAATCCGACTGAAGCTGCTTTGCTGTTGTGGCTGAATGCGCAGGGAGAAGATTATCTGGATCTGAGAGAATCTGCCAAAGTGCTTAGTCAGTTGACATTCTCAACCGAACGAAAATACATGGCAACAGTGGTTGAATCTCATCTGATAGGAAAGAAGGTTTTGTATGTGAAGGGCGCTCCTGAAATTGTTCTCTCTAATTGTAAACAGGTTGCTCTGGAAGGTGAGCTTGCTTCAGTTGATTCTGTAAAACCAATGATTGAAGAACAGTTGTTGGCTTATCAGAACAAGGCCATGCGAACTTTAGGTTTTGCTTATCAGATATTGGATGAAAACGAAGATTCGGCTCCATATACAAATGGACGATTGAATCAGAATTTGAATCTGACTTATTTGGGTATTGTCGCTATTTCTGATCCGGTTCGTCTGGATGTTCCTCCTGCAGTACAGAGTTGTATGGATGCCGGAATTGCTGTCAAGATTGTAACGGGTGATACTCCGGGAACGGCTCGTGAAATTGGTCGTCAGATTGGTATCTGGAAAGAAGAAGATACGGATCGTAATATTATTACTGGCCCGGCATTTGAAGCTTTGAGTGATGAAGAAGCCTTGAATCGTGTGCTGGATTTGAAGATTATGTGTCGTGCTCGTCCAACGGATAAACAGAGATTGGTCAAGCTGTTGCAGCAAAAAAATGCTGTCGTGGCAGTAACGGGCGACGGAACGAATGACGCTCCGGCATTGAAGGCTGCTCAGGTTGGCTTGTCAATGGGAGATGGAACTTCTGTAGCCAAGGAGGCCAGTGACATTACTATTCTGGATAACTCATTCAGCAGTATTACCAGAGCTGTTATGTGGGGACGTTCCCTGTATCGAAACATCCAGCGATTCCTGCTGTTCCAGTTGACGATTAATGTAGCCGCCTGTGTGATTGTTCTTTTAGGTTCTTTGATTGGTACAGAGTCTCCATTGACTATTACCCAGATGCTTTGGGTGAATCTGATTATGGATACGTTTGCAGCCGGTGCTTTGGCTTCTTTGCCTCCTAATGAAAAAGTTATGAAGGACAAACCTCGTAAAAGTGGAAAAGATGGAGACTTTATCATCTCACATCCGATGGCATATCAGATTTTTGGTGTAGGCTTCCTTTTCGTTATCATATTGATGGGGCTGTTATTACATTTCCATTCATCAGAAGGATTGTCTGCTCACGACTTGTCATGGTTCTTCAGCTTTTTTGTGATGCTTCAGTTCTGGAATATGTTTAATGCCAAAGCTTTTTTGGAAGGAGCTTCCGCTTTCGCTCATCTGAAAGAATCAAAAAGCTTCCTGTTAGTTGCTCTTATGATATTGGTCGGCCAGTATCTGATTGTAACATTTGGTGGTCAGATGTTTAATGTCGTTCCATTGTCATGGACAGACTGGGGAATGATTATTGGTTCTACATCATTTGTCCTTTGGATAGGAGAGCTGGCTCGATTATTTAGTAGAAAATAATGATGGTAAAGAGTAAAAATTAAAACTTGCTCTTGTTAGAATTTGCTGCGGATTGTGTAAGTTTGCAGTTCGTAGATAAAGAAAAAATATTATGCCTTGTATTTTAAATATTGATACATCAACCGATGTTTGTTCAGCAGCATTGACTAACAATGGTACTGTGATATTAGAGAAAGTATCTTATAAAGATCACTCTCACGCGTCTTTATTAGGCGTATATGTTTCTGAATGTTTGAATAAAGCTAAAGAAGAAGGATTGACTTTGGATGCTGTTGCTGTAAGTTCCGGTCCCGGATCATATACAGGTTTGAGAATTGGGGTTTCAATGGCCAAAGGAGTTTGTTTTGGTTTGGATATTCCATTAATCAGTATTCCTACTCTGGAGTTATTGGCTGCAACGGCAGTTAAAGCAAATAATCAGGAGGATTGTCTGTATTGTGCTATGCTTGACGCTCGCAGAATGGAAGTTTATTCGGCTATTTATACCAGTCACTTAAAAGAACATCGTGAAGTGAAAGCTGAAATAGTAACACCGGAATTGTATGATGAATATTTACAGCAGGGAAAAGTCTGTTTCTTTGGAAATGGTTCAGATAAATGCAAGTCAGTTATCGAGCATGAAAATGCTTGTTTTATAGGGGATATTCATCCGATAGCTGTAAATATGATGGCCTTGGCTGAAGAACGTTTCGAGAAGCAGGCATTTGAAAGTGTTGCTTATTTCGAACCTTTCTATTTGAAGGAGTTTCAGGCAACAATCGCCAAGAATAAAGTCTTGAGCGAAGTCTTGAATCATAAGAAGTAAATTAAAAATAATGAGTAAAAAAATCCGCTGGATTATATGGGTGATATTATTATCCTTTATCGGGATGCTTGTTTATTTGCCTGGAGGAGGTGAATGGTATGCCCAAAATATTTATCCAATATATTTCAGCGGATTTTCTTTTATTTCTTCCTTTTTCCCTTTCTCTTTGGGCGATTTAACTATCGTCGTTTTGGTGATTGTATTACTATGGGGTATTATCAGAAACAAAGGATTTAAAAATCGTCTCTTATCCGCTTTGGAAACATTGGTGGTGACCTTTGTCTGGGTTTACCTGGCTTGGGCTGTAAATTATTTTCGTGATGATTTTTATACCCGTACCGGATTTGAACGACAGAAATTTTCAGAAGAACAGTTTGATAAGTTTCTTGAACGATATACCGGGAATCTGAATGAAACCTATTGCAGTATTGATACAATCAGTTATAGGCTGGTTGATCAGACAATCAAATCAGCATATCGGTCGTTGGATTCCAAATATGGATTGTTGAAACCAGCAGACCGTTTCCACCCGAAACCGATGCTTTTTAACTGGGTACAAAGTAGTGTGGGTGTTTTGGGGTATTTTAATCCGTTCTTTACCGAATATCATTTGAATCGGGATCTTCTTCCCTGTCAATATGCCTCTGTATACGCACACGAGATGTCTCATGTCTTGGGAATATCAAGCGAGGCTGAGGCTAATTTCTATGGCTATAAGATGTGTACGGAATCATCTGTGCAGGAAATTCGATTTTCAGGTTATTTCGGATTGTTCCCATACGTCTTGTCAACAGCTATGCGAGCTTATCCCGAAGATAAACGAAAAGCCTGGCTACAGACTGTTCGTCCGGAGATTCTGAAACTTTATAATGAAAAATGCGACCATTGGGAGAGTTTGAGGAGATCTGCTTTAGATAAGGTTCAGAGTAAAGTGTACGATTTCCATCTGAAAACAAACGGAATCCGTACCGGATTGGCCAACTACGGTGAAGTAATCGGCCTTGTTATTGCTGCTGAGGAAGCGGAATAACATCACATAATATCGTTCAGATAGCGAAGAATTAATTTCGGAACAGCATATTTATCCAGCTCTTCACCCTTTATTTCCTGACAGAACGAACTTAAATCCCCTTTGCTTTCAACTTCTACCTGTAAGAATGTGGCAAAAAGTTTCTGATGTGAGAGAATATGTTTTATTTCCGGTGAGATAAGATTGACTTTGATCTTTCCGCATTCATTGAAAAGCCTTTTAAATTCATCAAGCTTTTGGAGTTGTATCCAGTCACATGGCTGTTCGGTTTCTATCAATGGAAACTGATATAGTCCTTTCCATATATCATTCTGATTCCTTTTCTGAATCCATGTGTTATCCCCTTTTATAATGTGGAAGAAATAGAAGTAACGATTACGAGTCTTGGTCTTTCCCTGCTTGACCGGAAAACTTTGAACCGCATTCCGGGCGAAAGCAAGGCAATGATTCATCAGAGGACATATATTACAGTCCGGATTCTGCGGAATGCATTGTAATGCTCCAAAATCCATAATAGCTTGGTTGTAAAGACCCGGTTGGTCGTCCGGAAGTAATTCTGCAGCCAGTTCGGCAAAAACCTTCTTTCCGGTAGTTGTATCAATCGGTGTGTCTATAGCAAATAGACGGGAAAGAATACGATATACATTTCCGTCAACAACAGCATGTGGCAGATTCCATGCAAAGGAGGCTATGGCTGCAGCTGTGTAATCTCCGATACCTTTGAGAGACTTGATTTCGGCAAAGGTTTTAGGAAATACTCCATGGTAAGTTTCAACGATAGTTCTGGCTGCAGCGTGTAGATTTCTAGCTCTACTGTAATACCCCAGTCCCTGCCAGTATTTCAGTATTTCATCTTCATCAGCATTGGCTAGAGAGAAAACATCAGGGAACCGATGTATGAATCGATTGAAATAATCCAATCCCTGAGCCACTCTGGTCTGTTGCAGTATGATTTCCGAAATCCATATAATATATGGATCAGTTGTATTTCTCCAAGGAAGTATTCTTCTGTTTATCAGATACCAATTGATTAAAGTACTGCTAAAGTAATCATCGTTGTTTGTCGTAAATACCATTAATCATTTTACCGTTAAATTCAACATAAGTGTTTGACGGATGCAAACATACGGATATAAATCAGAATGTATATATAAAATTTAATTAAAATAGAGACTGAATTGTTTTTGCACTTCAAGAAAAAGCTATATATTTGCATTCCAAAAAATTATAAGGTCAAATTAATTAAAATAATTTATAAGACATGACTAAAGCAGATATCGTTAGCGAGATTTCTAAAAATACTGGAATTGATAAACAGACAGTATTGGCAAGCGTTGAATCATTCATGGAAATCGTTAAAGATTCATTAGGTAAGAATGAAAACGTTTATTTAAGAGGTTTCGGTAGTTTCATAGTTAAAAAAAGAGCTCAGAAAACAGCTCGTAATATTTCAAAGAATACGACAATCATTATTCCTGAGCATAATATTCCTTCATTCAAGCCTGCTAAGACATTCTTGAACGAAGTGAAATAATTAACAATATACGTTTAATCATTTAAATTTTTAAAGCGATGCCAAGCGGAAAGAAAAGAAAAAGACATAAGATGTCTACTCACAAGCGTAAAAAAAGACTAAAGAAGAATAGACATAAGAAGAAGTAAGTCTATTTAAATGTCAAAAGAACAAACTTAACAAGAGACCTTTTAAGTTTGTTCTTTGCTTATTTTATAAGGTCTCCATTCTTAAAATAATCCGAATGATTAGTGAATTAGTTGTAAATGTAGAACCAGAAGAAATGTCTATTGCAGTTCTTGAGGATAAGAGTCTCGTAGAGTTACAGAAAGAAGCTCGAAATCTTCAGTTTGCTGTAGGGGATATTTATTTAGGCAAGGTTAAAAAACTTATGCCTGGGTTGAATGCTGCTTTCATTGATGTAGGTTATAAAAAGGATGCATTTCTTCATTATCAAGATTTAGGTGCTAATTTTAATACACAGCAGAAATTTCTGAAACAGGTCTTGGCCGACCCTAAGAAAGCTGTTTCAATTTCTAAATTTTCTGTTGAGCCGGAAATCGATAAGGATGGAAGTATTGGAGATGTGTTAAAGGCTGGTCAGGAAGTGCTGGTTCAGATTTCAAAAGAACCGATTTCAACTAAAGGCCCTCGTCTGGCTTCTGAGTTATCGTTTGCCGGAAGATATATTGTTCTGATCCCGTTTGGTGATAAAGTGTCGGTCTCTTCCAAGATTAAAACTGCTGAAGAGCGTGCACGTCTGCGTCAGTTGATACAGAGTATCAAACCAAAGAATTTTACAGTTATTGTTCGTACTTCGGCCGAAGGAAGACGAGTTGCAGAACTGGATCATGAATTGAAAACGTTGGTGAAACGTTGGGAGGGGAGTGTCGCAAAATTTAAGAAAGACAATGTTCCTGCGTTGGTATACGAGGAAACAGGGAGAGCTGTCGCTTTGTTGCGTGATATTTATAATCCTTCTTTTCAGAATATCTATGTAAATGATCAGGATGTATATAATGATATCCGTTCTTATGTGAGTCTGATCGCTCCTGGAAGCGAGGATATCGTTCATTTATATACTGGCGGATTACCTATTTTTGATAATTTTGCTATTACAAAACAGATCAAATCTTTGTTTGGACGTACAGTGACATACAAAAGTGGTGCGTATTTGGTGATTGATCACACCGAAGCCATGCATGTAATTGACGTTAATAGTGGAAATAGAGCAAAGAGTAGTGATGATCAAGAACAAACGGCTATAGATGTAGACCTGGCTGCTGCTGACGAGATTGCGCGTCAGCTTCGTTTACGAGATATGGGTGGAATTGTGGTGATCGATTTTATTGACATTCATGATAACGCTAATAAACAGAAGCTTTTTGAACATATGACTCAGGCAATGGCTAACGACCGAGCAAAACATAATATCTTACCTTTAAGTAAGTTTTGTTTGATGCAGATTACTCGTCAGCGTGTTCGTCCTGCGATGGATGTAGAAACTTCTGAAACCTGTCCGTCTTGTTTTGGTACTGGTACTGTGAAATCATCTATTTTATTTACCGATAGCTTGGAAGGTAAGATTGATTGTTTAGTGAATAAACATCATCACCGTAAGTTTTCGATGCACATACATCCTTATGTTGCAGCATATTTGAATAAGGGCCTGTTCCCTTTAAGTTGGCAGTGGAAAATGAAATATACTCACGGCCTTAAGATTGTTCCTAACCAAAGTCTAGCATTTTTGGAATACAAGTTTTTCGATGAAAATAATAATGAATTAGACATGAAGGAAGCACAGGAGTGTAAGATTTAAGTTTCTTTTATGTAAATGAAATAAACGCCGATGGATTATTTATTCATCGGCGTTTTTGTCTTTCTCACCTTTGTGTATCTGTTCCCTAACTATTTTGAATTGTATTTTCATAGCGGAAAGAATCAATCCATCCGGCTTAGCTGATACAGATTGCGGAAAGAGTTAATCCTTCAGGAAAAGTTCTTTCCACAGAGAGAAAAGTGTTTATCCTGTCTGATTATGGACTTTCTCTTGAGAGAATGGAATGTAGGCCAATGAAGAATTTTGACTAGTTCTAAAAAGGGAAAGACTCTGGTTCTGTCTTTCCCCTTTCAACGATATGTGATTAACTTTTTATCGGTTACCTAAATCATCATACAATGTCTGAAGAATGGCTTTCCCTTTGTTCAGTCGTTCTTCGTTTTGTGTATCCGACACAGGTTCGGTCTGTTTCAAGATGCGATTACTTTCATTATCATAGACTGAAAATCCGGTACTATCTATGTAGGCAAAACCATTTCCGAATGTATAGAAAGCAAACGGATCGTGTGTCAGAACATTCTTGCTGAAGCGGAACTGTTCGTGAGGAACGTCCATCTGTTCGAATAAAGTAGCAGCCAGATCTGTCTGATTACAGATTGTACTGATTTCTTTCGGCTCTTTTATAGCACCACCAATCCAAAGCATTGGGACACGGAAACGCAATGGTTCATAATCTTTAATATGATCCGGATAGCGAAATCCGTGATCGCCGGTCATAATGACAAGCAGATTATCCCATACTGGAAGCTCCTTCATCTTTCGGATAAATTCTCCCAGACAACTGTCTGTAAAGGCCACCGAATTTAGGTATGGATGCTCAAAGCGTTGATAAGGAACTTCGAAAGGTTCGTGACTGCTTAACGTTAAAAAAGTAGTCATCCAGTTCTTGTCAGCGGGTCTTCCTTTAATATCATCATATAGATGATTGAATGTGACATTATCATTAGCTCCCCATTTATTCAGTAATTCAGTAATAGGGAAATCCTTGTCGGAGGTAATTCTGCTATAACCGGAACTGTAGAAATAACTTTGCATATTGGTGAAGTTTATGTCTCCTCCGTAAAGCATGTCCGAAGTATAACCAAGACTGTCGAGACTTTTGGCTATTGATGGCAATGTCTGACTTTTAGCCGGATATTTCATGATGGATGTTGTAGGCTGAGCCAGATAAGCATTCAATACGGCAACAAGTCCACGATCGGTGCGGAAAGAATTGGCATACATGTTGGTAAATAGAACTCCCTCTTTACTTAATTTATTCAGATTGGGTGTTACATTTGCTTCTCCTCCTGTTGTAGCGATCGTGTTGGCTGAAAAGCTTTCGAGAATAAGGATAATGATATTCGGTCGTTTATTTTTTAATAAATCGTATGATTCTGTTATTTCTTTCTGATTATATCTGTCTTCGAAAATAGCCTTACGTTGTTCTTCCGGGAAAAAATTGAATTGCTCTGCAAAATCCTGCTGCTTGGAAACAGATGCAAGCAGACTGAAACAGGGATTGATAGCTGAATGATTCAGAAATGTATTGTCACTATAATAAACCATTCCTACGTTGGCTGTTGACGTTGTAACTCCTCCTCGGATTGGAATAAACATAATGCCTCCAAGGAGCAATATACACAGACTTGTAAGCCATCTGTTACATGAAGCTTTTACATCCAGTAAAGGTAGAATGAACTTCGCCTGGAAATGATAGGTGAAATGTGAATAGATCAGGAAAATAGCCGTCTGAAGAGGAATCAGTTTCAACGGAACACTGGCCATGGCTTCGGTTGGCGATTTCAGATAGAACAGAACGGTCGCATCCAAACGGAATCCCCAGAAAGCATAAAGAGCTATATCTACCGAGAATATGGCAGCGATGGTTAAAGCTGTGGCCACAAAATAACCTTTTAATATCTTTGTCAGCCATTCTTTATTCAGCCAGGTCGAGATAAGTACCAATACTAAAGGAAGAACAGTCAGATAACCTGCAACTGTCATATCCAGTTTCAAACCATGCCACATTACTTCCAGATAATCGGTGAAGGTCAATTGCTCGGTCATGGAACGGTTATAGAACATGAAGAAAGGTTTCTGTATCATGAATACAGGAAGCCATGAAAAGAACAGAGCAATCAGAAATAAAAGTCTTTTTTTCATAGGGATAGAATAAAAAAACGAGGTTATGCTCTGAAAACATAACCTCGTTGCTTGAGTTTATAAATTATTTATTATATAATTTTTCTCTAAGTTCGGCAATGTTCGGATCAGAAATATAATCATCATAATCCATCATCTTGTCGATAATTCCATTTGGAGTCAATTCTATAATACGATTAGCCACGGTCTGAATAAATTCGTGGTCATGGCTTGAGAACAAGATATTACCCTTGAAAGTCTTCAATGTATTATTGAAAGCCTGAATAGATTCCAGATCCAGATGGTTGGTAGGAGTATCCAAAATGATACAGTTGGCATCAGTCAGCATCATTCTTGAAATCATACAACGCATCTTTTCACCTCCGGAAAGGACATTTACCTTCTTCAGTAATTCTTCACCTGAGAATAACATACGTCCTAAGAAACCTTTCAGGAATACTTCGTTAGTATCTGGAGAGAACTGTGATAACCAGTCGATCAAATTATAATCCGAGTTGAAATAGTCCGTATTGTCCAAAGGAAGATACGACGTTGTGATAGTCTGTCCCCACTGGAAAGTACCTTCGTCCGCCTTTTCTTCACCATTGATAATCTGGAACAATGCCGTCATAGCACGAGGATCGTGGCTAATAAATACAATCTTGTCATCTTTTTCGACATTGAAATTCAAATCCTTGAATAAGTATTTACCTTCGATGCTCTTGGTAAGACCTTTTACTTCCAGAATCTGGTTACCAGGTTCGCGATTAGGAGTAAATAATATTCCCGGGTATCTACGAGAAGAAGGCTGGATCTCTTCGATGTTTAATTTTTCCAACATCTTCTTACGGCTGGTAGTCTGTTTAGACTTGGCCACGTTAGCACTGAAACGACGAATAAATTCTTCCAGTTCCTTTTTCTTTTCTTCAGCCTTCTTGTTCTGCTGCTGCTGCTGACGTAATGCTAGCTGGCTTGATTCATACCAGAAGCTGTAGTTTCCGGCAAACAACTGCAATTTATGATAATCAATATCAACTGTGTGTGTACAAACAGAGTCCAGGAAGTGACGGTCGTGACTCACAACCAAAACTGTATGTTCGAAGTTTGAAAGATAATTTTCCAACCAGGCTACAGTTTCAAGGTCCAAGTCGTTGGTAGGCTCATCCAGCAACAAGTTATCAGGCTGTCCGAACAAAGCTCTGGCCAACAGAACGCGAACTTTCTGTTTACCACTCAAATCTTTCATCAGTAAATAATGAAGGTCTTCAGTTATACCTAGGCCGCTAAGTAAAGAAGCTGCATCACTTTCAGCATTCCATCCTTCCATTTCTGCGAATTTTTCTTCCAATTCGGAAACTCTGATACCGTCTTCGTCACTGAAATCAGGTTTGGCATACAAAGCGTTCTTTTCGCTCATGATATCCCATAATGTAGAGTGCCCCATCAGAACTGTATCCATGACAGTGAATTCATCGAAAGCGAAGTGGTCCTGAGACAAAACGGATAAACGTTCACCCGGTCCTAAAGAAACGGTTCCTCTGGTAGGATCTAATTGTTTGCTGATAACTTTTAAGAAAGTTGATTTACCTGCACCGTTAGCGCCAATAATTCCATAACAGTTACCCGGCGTAAATTTCAGATTCACATCTTGAAACAGAATTCTTTTGCCGAACTGTACATCCAGATTGTTTACTGTAATCATATATTTATTTGAGTATTATAATCAATTTGTAGAAATTAGTTGCAAAGATAGCTAGAATTTATGAAAGTTACATAATTCAAGAGGCTTTTATCTTTTGTTTCAGTTCTCTCGACGGTATAAAGGGTGAATAAATATTAACTCGCTATTTTTATCTCTTAATCATTAGCATTAAACTCTACTAATTTCATATATTTGAAGTCAAAATATAAAAAAATAAGATTTATGACAGTTATTATTATTCTTGCGGTTGTTCTTTTTGCTCTTTGGGTAATGGCGTTGTACAACCGATTAGTGAAGTTAAGAAACAATCGAGAGAATGCTTTTGCCGATATTGATGTTCAGTTGAAACAGCGTCATGATTTGATACCTCAATTGGTGTCTACAGTAAAAGGATATGCTGCACATGAGAAAGAAACTTTGGATCGTGTCATATCAGCTCGTAACGGAGCAATGGCTGCAACAACAATCAATGATAAGATTAAAGCAGAAAATGCTTTGTCAGCAGCTATGTCCGGTTTGAAAATCACATTGGAAGCTTATCCAGACTTGAAGGCAAATCAGAACTTCATTCAGTTGCAGGAAGAAATTTCAGATTTGGAAAACAAGCTGGCATCTGTTCGCCGTTATTTCAATTCTGCTACTCGTGAATTGAATAATGCTGTTGAGACATTTCCTTCTAATCTGATTGCCGGCATGTTTGGTTTTCATAAAGAAGAAATGTTTGATTTAAAAGAACAGAGAGCTACTTTGGAAGAAGCTCCCAAAATCAGTTTCTAACATATGGAATATGTAGGAATACAAACACAACAGAGCAGAAATAACTTCAGATCGTTACTTCTGCTCTGTCTTTTTCCTTGTTTGGTGGTAGGGCTTACATATTTGTTCTGTTTCATTTTGCAATATATCATCTATCAGAATGAGGGAATGAATATGGTATTGATGGCATCGACAGAAATGTTTGTCGGTATTGCTCCCTATGTTATTGGCGGTGTTCTGATATGGTTCCTGATTGCCTATTTTGCTAATACCAGTATTATCCGTTCAGCAACCGGAGCCGTTCCCTTGGAGAGAAAAGATAACAAACGGATTTATAATCTGGTTGAAAATCTTTGTATGAGTCAGGGTATGAAGATGCCGAAGATTAATATTATTGATGATGATTCTCTGAATGCCTTTGCAAGTGGTATCAATGAGCAGACTTATACTGTAACACTTTCGAAAGGTATTATAGAAAAACTGAATGATGAGGAATTGGAAGGAGTGATAGCTCATGAACTTTCGCATATCCGTAATCATGATGTCCGTTTGCTGATTGTATCAATAGTCTTTGTCGGAGTCTTTTCTATGATTGCCCAGATATGTATGCGTTGGGTATATTATTCTTCTTGGGCTCCACGCCGAAGAGATAATGACGAAAAAGGAAATAGTGCAATTGTAGTTATGCTCGTTGCCATGCTGGTCGCAGCAATAGGTTATTTCTTTGCAACATTAATGCGGTTTGCAATTTCACGTAAAAGAGAATATTTGGCCGATGCGGGTGCCGCTGAAATGACTAAGAATCCTTTGGCTTTGGCAAGTGCTTTAAGGAAAATTTCAGAAGATCCAGATATAGAGGCTGTCAGTAGAGCTGATGTAGCTCAGCTATTTATTCAACATCCCGGAAAGCAGGCTATGGGATTATTCGATGGCATGAACGGATTGTTTGCAACACATCCGCCAATCGAAAAAAGAATAGAAATATTAGAACAGTTTTAATAGCAAAATATACCATGAGAAAATTATGTATGTTGCTCTCCATTTGTCTATGGAGTGTATTTGTTTTTTCACAGGCAGACTATCGAATAAAAGGTTGTTTGAAGGATGCTGAAACGGGTAAACTGATTGATTTCGCTGACGTTTTATTATTTCAGTCCGGCGATACCAAATCTCCTTTGAGAACTTTTCCCGATGATAAAGGTCAGTTCGTATTCGATAAAGTGGCAGACGGATCTTACACCTTGATGGTTCGTCTGGTTGGATATGATGTTTTTTCTACTAAAAAGTTGGAATTGACTAATCAATCTCATTTGGATTTAGGAAATATTCTGTTGAAGCCTCTTGAAGTTGGTCTGGCTGAGGTGGAAGTTGTAGCCGATAAACGACAGCTGGTTTATAAACTAGATAAAAAAGTGGTAGAGGCCTCTTCCAATGTGTTGGGAAGTACGGGGTCTGCTGTAGATATATTGGAGAATACACCATCTATTCGAGTGAATGCCGAGGGGGATGTCTCTTTCCGTGGTAGTTCCGGTTTCCAGGTTTACGTTGATGGGAAGCCAAGTATGTTCAGTGGAACTCAGGCTTTGGAACAAGTACCGGCCGGACAGATTGAAAATATAGAGATCATTACGACCCCTTCTGCAAAACATGATACTGAAGGTGATGTTGGTGTTATCAATATTGTAACCAAGAAACATTCTATGAAGGGGCTGAGCGGAATGGTTAGTCTTTCAGGAAGTACATGGCTGGCCCGTCGGGTTGATTTCTTATTAACAAAGCAGAATAATCGTTCTCGCTGGTATGTGGGTGGACAATGGTCTGACAGGTTACGAAAGAGTAATTTCGATCAGGAAAAGAAGACAATTGTTGGTGATTTAACAACAATATCTCATTCAATAGGTCCGCGTACTGGTAATTCTTATAACTATACCTTAAAAGGAGGTTGGAGTCTGGAATTACCGAAAACAACTTTCAAGTTAGACCTGGAAGGTGGTTACGGAGGAAACAAGCGTAAAGGGGAAATGTCGTATGAGGAAACTCGTATTGTCAATGGAGGCGAACCAAAGAAAGATTTCTATGGAAGTATCGACGATTATGATAACGATCAGAATATCGGTGCCGGTAGTTTCTCTGCAGAACATCGCTTCAATGATAAAGGACATAAGATTTCAGCGGCCGGTTATTATAAATACGGTGGTAATGCTTTGGAATATTTTTTTAACGACTTGAATGATTTACAGGGAAACCGTCAACAGGGACATCGTGCTTACGAATCAGAACATCGTGAAACGTTGCGTGCCAATCTGGATTATGCTCTGCCTTTCCAGCATATAGGAAAGTTAGAAGCCGGTTATCAGTATTATTCTTATCTGGAAGATGGAAACTATAAGATGCAATGGTGGAATCCGGATACACAGGAATTCTTTTGGAGAGATGACATTTATAATACTTTCTATTTTCAGGAAGGAGTCAATTCCATATATGCTATTCTTTCTGGAGCCTTTAACGGCTTTGAAGCTCAGGCAGGTGTAAGGGGTGAACATACGCATACAGTTCTGAAAAGTTCTGTGGAAGGAGCAGATCGTAGAAAGAACCGTTTTGAATTTTTCCCTTCTGTGCATTTAGGATATACATTACCTGAAGATCATAAGCTTTTGCTTGCTTATTCTCGTAGAACAACTCGTCCTCAGTTGTTTTTTATGGAGCCATATATTACTTATCGTGACTTCTATACTGCCGAAAAAGGTAATCCGGATATTCGTCCTGAATATATCAATTCTTTTGAATTCAATTATCAGAAGAGTTTTGGTGAAAATTCGGTTTCAGCAACTGTTTTCCATCGTTATAGAAAAGATAAGATTGAACGTTTGCGCGTACCTTTCACAGCTGGTGTAACTCTGGATTCTATGGCTAATGTCGGGCATGACTATTCTACTGGTTTGGAATTAAGTGTCAATCTTCATCCTACTCGATGGTGGAATACAACGGTTAATGGAAACGTGTATCATTATAAAGTGAAGAATGAGATTGCTGCGGGCGGTAAGACAGAATCAAGTACTAATTATGATATTCTTTGGAACAACTTGATTTCAATTGGCAAGTATACTCGCTTGCAATTGGATGGAAGTTTCGTCGGACCGTCTGTTACCACTCAGGGTAAAACGGATGCTTACTGGTATGCAAACTTTGCTGTAAGGCAGCAGATGCTTAACCGACGGCTGACGGCTACTTTGGCTTTCCGGGATGTATTTCGTTCGGCTTGTTATGTAAGCAATATTCAGACGGCCGATTTACATTCGTATACTAAGATTAAGCCCAAATATCCACAGATAATGTTGACAATTAGTTATACGTTTAATAGTTATAAGGCGAAAGCTTCGAAAGAAAAAGAAGATAGAAATGATATGTTTGAGGGAATCAAACACTAAACTGAAAGATTTTTTCTATTTAATCAAAATGAAACGGATATTTATATTTTTTTCTTTCTGTTTATGGAGTATAATGACCTTTGCACAAAACTCTGATTATAGAGTAAAAGGTTCTTTGAAAGATGCGGAAAGTGGACAAGTAATAGATTTTGCAGATGTCCTTTTATACAAGACAGGGGAGAGTCAGTCTCCTTTAAGGTCGTTCCCTGATAGTAAAGGGCAATTCTTTTTCAAGGATGTAAAGAATGGTTCTTATACATTGATGGTTCGTCTGGTTGGTTATGATATTTTCTCAAAAAAAGATCTGGTATTGAAAGATGGTTCTCATCTGAATCTGGGTGAGCTTAAACTTAAACCGCTGGAAGTAGGCTTGGCTGAAGTGGAAGTCGTTGCTGAAAAGAGACAGCTGGTTTATAAACTGGATAAGAAAGTGGTGGAAGCTTCTTCCAATTTATTGGGTAGTACAGGCTCTGCTGTAGATGTTTTGGAAAATACTCCATCTATTCGTGTGGATGCGGCTGGTGATGTTACATTTCGTGGTAGCGCCGGTTTTCTGGTTTATGTAGATGGCAAGCCTAGCGTCTTTAAAGGGACTCAGGCATTGGAACAGATTCCGGCCGGGCAGATTGACAATATTGAAATCATTACGACTCCTTCGGCTAAACATGATACGGAGGGTGACGTTGGCATTATCAATATTATTACTAAAAAACATTTCTTGAAAGGTCTGAGCGGAATGGTCACTCTTTCTGGAAATACTTGGCTGACTCGCAGGGGGGATTTCTTGTTGAATCAGCAGAATAACCGTTCTCGTTGGTTTATTGGTGGACAATGGTCGGACAAGTTGACTAAGAGTAAGAATTTACAAGAGATTACCACATACGAGAGCGATCGTACTATTATATTAAATACGAATGGTCCTCAGGAAGGTAATCGATTTAATCATTCTTTAAAAGCCGGCTGGGGGCTTGAGTTGGATAATACTGATATCGAAATCAGTGCTGAAGGTGGTCACGGCGGACGTTTCCACGATGCTGATGTTATTTACCATGAAACTCAGCAGTTCAAGGATAAAGAATCGTTTTCTGTCAGTCACCGCAATATCAATGACTTTGAAAATACCGAAGATTTCGGATTAGGTAAAATTTCCTTACAGCATCGTTTCAATACTAAAGGTCATCAGCTGGATGCTTCATTCTATTACAAGTATGGTGGAAATGTTTTGGAAAAATCTCATAACGAACTTTATGATATGCAAGGTAATCTTACCGATGGTATGTGCTATTATGAAGCTGAGAAGAGAAAAACTATCAGGGGTAATCTGGATTATGTTTTGCCTTTAGGCAATAAGGGGAAATTGGAAGCTGGTTATCAGTATTCATCTTACCTGGAAGATGGTGATTATGAAATGGAATGGTTGAATCCTCAGACAGGAATCTTCGAGAAACAGGATGATATGTACAATACTTTCTATTTCCGTGAAGAGTTGAATTCGGTTTACGCCATGCTTTCCGGTAGCTGGAAGAATCTGGAAGCCCAGGCTGGTTTGCGTGGGGAACATACTCATACCAGACTGAAATCTTCCATACCGGGTGCAAGTATAACAGATAAACGATTTGAAGTTTTTCCTTCTGTACATGCGGGATATAATTTCCCTCACGAACAGAAAGTATTGCTTTCTTATTCTTATCGTACAACAAGACCTCAGTTATGGTTTATGGAACCTTATCTGACCTATAATGATTTCTATTCAGCTGTGATTGGTAATCCTAAAATCAGACCTGAATATATTCATTCATTTGAATTTAACTACCGAAAGATATTTGGAGAGAATACTGTTTCAGCAACCGTTTTCCATCGTTCCAGAAAGGATAAGGTTGAGCGTTTGCGTGTCCCTTTTGAAAATGGGGTGACTTTGGACTCTATGGCTAATGTAGGCAATGATTATTCAACAGGTTTGGAATTAAGTGTAACCTTGCATCCTGTTAGCTGGTGGAATACGACTGTAAACGGTAATGTTTATCATTATAAGGTAAACAACGAATTGGATATAAAAGGGGGGAAGAATGAATCAAGTACCAACTATGATATTCTTTGGAATAACTTGTTTACGTTAGGCAAGTATACTCGTTTGCAGGTAGACGGCAGTTTTGTTGGTCCGTCTGTTACGACTCAGGGTAGAAGCGATGCCTACTGGTATGCAAATATTGCCATACGTCAGCAGTTCTTCAATAGAAAACTGACCGCTACCTTGGCAGCAAGAGATATCTTCCGTTCGGCTTGTTATGTCAACGATATTCGTACACCGGATTTGCATTTGTATAATAAAGTGAAACCAAAGTATCCGCAGATAATGTTGACAATAAGTTATACATTCAACAGCTTTAAAGGGAAGGCTTCGAAAGAAAAAGAGGATAGAAATGATATGTTCGAAGGTAAGCGATAAACTCGTCCAAGTTTTATTATTATTGAATGTCTGTTTCAAGACGGTCTTGTAAAGAACTGTTATATAGAAAGATATAATAATTAAAATTTGTCGGAGAAAACTGACTTGTACGTAAAAAAGTTTACAGTTTATAAAAGTAAAACTTATGCGTAAGA
>JAHHQS010000300.1 GCA_020026285.1 Parabacteroides sp.
ATTGGAGCTTTTGACAAAAACATTGCATTCTTTTTCTTAAAAGGAGGAATGTCTGTTAAACCTGTATTTCTTTCATTTTATGAATCAAAAAAAAGGCGAATAACAACTATTATCATGTTGTTATTCGCCCCAATATCTTTCTATCCGTTATTTCAAGCTTCTTCTTTTGGAAGGAACTTTCTCAATAGCAGATAACCTGTAAGACCAGACAAGAATGAACCTACAAATACACCCAGCTTAGCCTGATTCAATAGATCCGCACCTGCTTCTGTAGATGCATCGAATGATAAGTTCGCTATAAACAAGGCTACCGTAAAACCAATACCGCCTAGCATGGATACAGCAAACAAGACTCTTTTATTTATTCCTTCCGGACTCGGAATAAGTCCCATCTTGAAGAAGAAATAAGAGAAACTGAAAATACCCAGCGACTTACCTGCAACCAGACCTAACAAGACTGCCAACGGTATATTTGCCAACGACTCCGGAGAAATATTACCAAATGTGACACCCGCATTTACAAAAGCAAATAACGGAAGAATCAAATTGTTCACCCACGGGTGCAATCGATCGGCAATACACTGTAACGGACTGATTGTATGATCGGTATGCATATGAATATTATTCAATACTTGAATCTGATGAGAAGTAAGAACGGTAGCACGATTACTGGTTTTCACATCGTCTTCGTTCAGCATTTCCAGATAACTATTCATTCGATCTGTGAAGCTATCAATCTGAATCTTAGGTTTTGCCGGAACAGTAAATGCAACAAGAACGCCGGCAATGGTCGGATGGATTCCTGATTCCATAAACAACATCCAGATAAAGAATCCTAATCCGTAATAGAACAATCTATTATATATCTTCAGTTTTCCTCCCAGATACAAGGCTAATAGCAATAATGCAGAAAACAATAGTGGCTGAAATGCAACATGAGAACTATAAAACAATGCAATGATAATGATACCACCGATATCATCCACCACGGCCAGAGCTGTCAGAAAGATACGCAATGACAATGGAACCCGTTTTCCTAAAAGTCCTAAAACTGCCAGGGCAAAAGCTATATCTGTTGCCATCGGAATCGCCGCACCCTGTACTTCGGGAACTTCATGACAAACCAGAAAATAACATAATACAGGAACAATCATACCTCCTATTGCTGCCACAATAGGCAATAAGGCCTTTCGGAATGACTGTAATTCACCAACCAAGACTTCCTGCTTGATTTCCAGACCAATTGTAAAGAAAAAAACTGTCATCAATGCATCATTCACAAAAGCCAGCATAGAAAGAGGCTCACCATGATGCGAAAACAAACTCGTATTTCCAAATATCAACTGAACAGGAAACTGAAGGAATTGGTGATATTTTTCCTGAAACGGACTATTGGCTAGAATCATAGCTAAAATAGTTGCCAGAAAAAGTAAAAAACTTGCATTTGGCTTCTGCAATGCCAAACGCTGAATTGGTCTTAAAATTACCTTAAAAGATTTCTCCATATTTGATTATTAATGATAATTATATTTTATATGTTTCTACACTATTGTTGTTTATATATTTAATAAGCCTGTCGACGTTCAGAAATCCACAAAATCCAAACACCGGCAGGCTTAACTTTATCTAAAATTATTCTCTTTCAAATGTTATTACATAAGAAGCCTTGAACACGCCTCTTATTGGAATGTATTGCACCCAGTCTTTATCTCTAAAATCCCCATTATAGTTCACTCTGTCGCAACGACCGTACCAGGGTTCAATACAAACAAACGGTGCATTTGCAGCAGGCGGAGACCATAGGCCAACGACAGGGGCATCAAAACGAACGGAGACGTAAGGCTTTTTATTTTTATCCAACAACGTAACTTCCTTGACCTGCGAGCCTTCCAGAATCAATGCATCATTATCAAATGTATGCGAATTGATCGGGAGCAAACCATCAACCAACTGAAGCGGACGTCTTTCAGTAGATACGCAACCTCTCTCCACGATTGGTGTAACAAACAAGTTCTTAGACTTGTTGAACATAAAATAACCTCGTTCTACCTCATTCTCATTAAAACAAGGATAATAAAATCCCGGATGGGCGCCGATCTGAAAATACATCCCTTTTGTCGAAGGATTTTCAACCCTCCACGATACTATTATCTGATTGGCCATAAGGCGATAGCCTATTTCCAGAATAAAAGGGAAAGGATATTTATTTAATGTTGAAGAATCACTTTCTAATCGAAGCCATAATTCTGTATCAGTTACCGAAAGCAAAGAGAAATTCATATCTCGAGCAAAACCATGCTGGGACAGAGAATATATAATACCTCCATATCGGTATTCATTCCCCCATACACTTCCTACAATCGGGAATAAAACCGGTGAATGCCGCTTCCAATATACAGGATCGGCCTGCCATAAGTATTCAGTTTTAGTTCTAAGGCCTTTTATACTACAAAGCTCAGCTCCCTTTTTAGAGATTTCTACTGAGATTTTTCTATTTGATAAATTAATCATACTCAAAACCTACTTTTATTATATACTATTATTCTATTAATCCAACCAACAAGCGTTCGGGTACCAATCCGTTTTTTTTAAGAAAACCTATCAAAGTAGTGTATATTCCCTGATTTTTCACATAATCGGGATAGAGTTTTATCTGTTTGATATATGATTTAGGCAAATAAATAGATTTCACTGCTTTAATCATATTTTTATCATAAATATAATCAGCATCAGCAGGTTCCACCAAAGTCGAAATTCTCCATTCCTTCAATTCTTTTTCACTTTCCGGACAACATTCAAACAATGC
>JAHHQS010000301.1 GCA_020026285.1 Parabacteroides sp.
TGTTCAAGGGCTACGGAAAAGATGCTTTGTTGCTTGCCGTCTTGTCCTACAATGTTGGAGCGGGCAGATTGCTGGGATATAGCAAGCATCCCAAAAGCAGATTGCTCCGGAAGATAGAGTCAAGAGACAGGAATTTCTACCGCGAATTTGTCTCTTTTTGCCGATACAAAGGTAAAGTTCTGCGAGGGCTTGTCAAACGACGAAATGTGGAGTTTGCCCTGTTTTATATACCCTGATTATCCAATACGCCTCTTGCGACATTTTTATGCTTCGCAAGGGGTGTTTCTTGCCGTTTTATTCGCCTTTCTCGTTATGAATGAGTAACTTTGCACCCTAAATAAAGCAGATGATTATGATCATATCGCAGAAGACAATTGAAAAATTAAGAGAGCTAATAAATGAAGAAACAGAATATCGTTCTGGTTCTAAACTTGTTGCTTTTTTCAATCAATATGGATTTAGAGATGTGTATGGAAATGGCTTCCCCTCAAGATGGATATATACAGAGGAAAAAATACGTGCATTAAATGGAAAGCCTGAATTAGATAGATGTATTAAGGATGTTTTTGCTCCAGTAAATTTTATCGGAAGATTCTCTGAATTAGATTCTTTTATAGCAGACTTCAATCAATACCTCTGTTTTGATGGGTGGAATGTTATACGCAAAGGCAGCGAAATAACTTTTTCAAAAGCAACAAGTGTAGATATTGACAAGGAAAAGGAGAAAGAACGCACTGTAAATAATACGGAAGCGGATTTCTTAAATGCGGAATTTGCAGATATTTCAGTTGAAAGCCTACCAATAGATAATTATGTATTACCCTATATAGAAGCACGTATTAGTGAAATCAAAACTTGCTTATCTGTAAAAGCTGCTTTATCAGTAATATTTCTTTCTGGAAGTACATTGGAAGGAGTCTTATTGGGATTAGCTCAAAATAATCCAGCGACGTATAATCAAGCTAAATCTGCTCCAAAAGATAATAAAACGGGGAAGATACGGCAGTTTCATGAATGGACACTTAGTAATCTTATAGACGTATCTTGTGAGGTCGGTTTCCTTAGAGAGGATGTTAAGAAATTCAGCCACTCACTACGGGATTTTAGGAATTATATTCATCCATTTCAGCAGATGTCAGAGAATTTTTCTCCTGATGAGAATACCGCAAAAATTTGCTTTCAAGTGTTGAAGGCTGCATTATTTCAAATAACTCAAAACAAGAAAAGATGAAGACAATTGCTTTTGTTCTCGGGAACAATGATTATTTTGAAGGTGCTCAATTAAAGTGTGCTGTAAACGATGCCACTGAAATGGCTGCAATTTTTCGTCGCCTTGGATATGATGTTTTTGAAAAACTAAATTTCAAGTCTGAAGAATGCTCGAGTATTCTAAGTTCGTTTGAAGATAGAATAAAGGATTATGATGCTTCTATCTTTTACTTTGCAGGACACGGCTTTGAAATTGAAGGCGAGAACTATTTAATACCAATAGACTATCAAATACCCCCTGTAAATAAATATGACGCAAATAGATACTGCCTCAGGCTAACAGAGATATTAGGGATTCTCAAAACAAATTCAGGAAAAGTAAATATAGTAATAATAGATGCCTGTAGAAAAACTTTTGACAGAGGAGTTGCAAGTTCTTTTGCGCAGATGCAAGCTCCCAAAGGAACTCTTATAGCCTTTTCTACCTCTCCCAACGAAGGAGCGAAAGATGGAAATGGACAAGATGGTCATAGTGTATATACAAGTGCTTTATTGCAATATATAGGGAGGGAAACATTATCTGTTGAGAGTCTTTTTAAGAAAGTCCGAAAAACGGTCTATAACCTAACCCATGGAACTCAAACACCATGGGAACATACGTCTTTAATTGGAGATTTCTTTTTCAATACTGGACAATTGGTTTATTCGGTAGAAATTCCTTATGACGAAGTTGTTGTTAAAGACTCTCTGTTTGATGGAGGTGATGTTTTTGGCAATTTAATCTTGGAACTCCGTTCTTGTAATTGGGATAGACAAAACCCTGCAATGGAAAAGATTCGCAGAATACCTGCTTCTGACCTCAATAAAAATCAACAGTTTATTTTGGGGCGTAACTTGTATCAAGCTAGTAGCTATGCGTGGGAAGTGGAAAGTTTTTTTGAAAATCTTGGAAATAACCTGTCAAAATATAATAAAGATGGAGAAAATCATGTGCTCAACGGTATTCTGTTCGAAATATACTTTGATAATAAAGGAGAATTTCGGAATGAACTAAAGAAGCGTAATTTTGACAAAGTATTTTCACTTCGGAAAATTCCAATGTATGCAAAGTCTTTTCACTTTATAAGGGTTGTTCTCCAACCATATAAAGAACAGCTCTTTTATATTCCTACTATTCATGATGAGCCAATTGATATTGACATTAGTGCAGAAGAAAAAAACAACTCAACAGTATTTGGAGAAGAAACAATTCAAATTATACACAAAGTCAATGTGGAGAATAAAGATATAACAAAAGCATTCTCTCGCAGTTGTACTTATGGCATAAATGAGTTAGGAGTAAAATCTTATTTATCTAATTTTCTTACAGCTCCGAAGGATTTAATTCAAATACATAGCAATGTTTCGTTACAGAAGATAGCTTTTGCAAAAGAACTATTTGACGAAGATTTACCTTGGTAATGGCTTTTTGTTACTTTTGAGCCGTTTCAACTCACTGTCAAAAGTAACGAGGTGTTTTTCATTGGGGTTTCTTTGCTCCTTTCTTTGTCCGCCCGAAGCTCACGAAAGAAAGGAGCGGTCGGCAAATCTGCCG
>JAHHQS010000302.1 GCA_020026285.1 Parabacteroides sp.
TGGAAGTCAGCAGAGCTTCCAACTGATAAAGATTTTTCATTTCCATATAATTTTACCTTTCTTTCAAAACGACATGAATATTATCTGTTTTTTCCAGGAACAAGAATACTATCAAATCTTTGCCATCGATTGTTTCATAAATACCCTGTGTATGCCTGCTGTACTTTTTGCCATCAATCAGAACTTCCACCTCTCTTCCATTCCAATTCTTGACATAGAAACTTGGATTGATTATCGGAGAATCTTTTGTTCCTTTCAATACGAAATCCACCTTGGATGGTTTACCTTTTATTGTCTCCAGCTGATAGGTACGTTCACTCCGGTCGTAACCATTCGACTGAATACCCTTCGAGTTCAAAGACAGTTCAGGTGCATAAGCCCATGCCCGACCAAAGGCTTGAAGTTCATCCATATTCTTATCCGTCATACCATATAGGCCGCACCAGTAATTACGAATCTTGCCCTCATGAATCACCGGATCGGAAATAGGGAAACCGAACATAGAAGATATTCTATCAGCCATCTTGGTTGTTCTGCCATCACATCGGGCCTGCCCTTCGGGGAAATGATTACAGCCACTGGCATAATTATAGCGAGAGGAACCACTGTTCATCAATGTCATGGTATTACCCGGTTCAAAGCAAATGAATGGTTTATGTTCCGACTTGTAATTATATCGCTGAATAGTATAATGCAGATACGGATCCGCCGGTTCCATCTTATCCAGAATCTTCTGTTCACCCCGTTTTCCTTCATAATCGGAAACAGAAGCATAAGTACGTTCAACCAGATCTGAAGTTCTCTGTCCCGGAGCCAGCAAAGCCAAAGATTCCTGGAACTGTCTGACCGGGCCCAATGAACCTTTCGTCCAGCTCACCTTACGGACAGCAGATCCATCCGGATAGATAAAATAGTATTCGTCCACCCAGGCTTCCCAGCCGGTTTTTTCATCCTGCCCCCAGGTATGATCATAAGCACTGACCGGAGCATATCTCCAATGAACCACAATTCGCCCCGGAGTATTCTCTATAATACGTACATGCGAAAAACGACAATGACGGTCCTGCATGTGCTCGAAACAACCTTCCACATCATCCCAGCACTCCACACTCTGGTCTGTCATCCAATTATTATTTTCCGAAATCCAGGAAGCACCATAGCGCATACCTCTCCAGAAAGCCATACGTATCGGAGTCTCTTTAAACGAAACAACGACATCCGGATCATCTCCTACACGCCAGACATTATCCCAACCCGGGTAATATTTCAGTTTGGTATAATAAGCCTTGAATTCGCCCGTACTCTTAACTTCCGGGAAATGACGAGGTTCCAATACCGATTCCGGGACAGTCACACCCCTATGCAAATCAGCCACAGCCTCCTGCCCTAAAGCCTTGTCATAAACCTTCACTTCATCCAGTATGCCATCCAGTCCATGATACTGAGCCAAAGTCCCCCATGTTCTATGAATATCGGAAGGCTTCGTTTCAGAAGCTGTCATTCCTAAAATACAATCCGATTTCGGGAAAGAAGCCCTCCCTTTCACGGGCACAGAACATATCAGCTTTCCGTTAACATAAACAGCCAGTTTATCATCAGCTGTATAAGTACCGGTTACGTGCATCCAGTCACGCAACGGAAGAGTTTCGTCCGGAGTCGTACAAACGATCCATTGTTCACCGACTGCAACCTGCAAAGAAACCTGACCATACGGACCGACCATCAGTCGATATCCTTTAGTCTCATTCGTTTCCGTTGTCAGAATCGGACACCAGTTCCATGGATAATTACCGAGTGAAAGCCAGGCATCGACAGTAAACTCCTTACTAATGGGAGCCACCTTATCCTTCTGACGAATTACACGTGTAGTAAAGCCATCCAACAAAACGCCCTCACCCTTTATTCCCGGCTTCTTGTCAAACAAGCCCTCAATAGTATCAGGGAAAACAGTCGGGCCATCGAAATTCCATGACATCACCGGTTCCTGTCCATAAACTGCGAACGGAGCCAGTACAGACAATATAGTTAAAATTGATTTTTTCATAAATCCGTTTTTATTTTTAAGTCTTTCCAAAGTTATAAAATATATTGTCTAACAAACAATATTCAGAACGGTTTTCTGACGAAAAACATTAAAGGAACTTATCTGAAGATGGTCTGTTCGTTCTGCATCGAGCCAAACTGCTCAGCGATTTCGGTATTTTCGAATGTATTCTCACCAGTACGGCCATACTGATAAATATACAGAATATCTTTCTCTATATCGACCGTCCTACTGTATAGGTAATGTTATGACAGATGAACATCGTCAATATCGTAGTTAGCGAAGCTGCTATATTCATTTGGATTATAGACTTTTTCCTCACTCTCTATATGGATTTGGTTCAAAAACGTCAGCAGCGATTGCAGGTGTAGAAGCTGCAACTAGTATCCTCAACATAATTACCGACCGTCAAGCCACCCGCGAATGACTGGCGGAGTAGTAGACCAAGTCACAGATACCTCCAATATTGGAGGATTGAACAGCTTTCATAGACATTATGGATGATGAGAATAAGACGTTGGAGCTGGATATCTAATTATTTTATAATAATCAAGTCAACATGAGAATCTGATTGTTATGAAAGATGTAATCACTTACGAAGTGATTACGAAGAAAAAATTTAATGATTATCGTCAAGTTTGGCACTATAAAATATTTTGTGTAAATGAGAAATACGGGATTCAATAGAGTCTC
>JAHHQS010000303.1 GCA_020026285.1 Parabacteroides sp.
TTAGTGGCATCGTTTTTATTTTGTGCGATGAGCTACGCAGGATATATGGGATATGGAAGAGTTACCATGTCAGAGGCAGAAAGATTTATGCAGGCAAATGTGGAGGCACTGACGAGCGGGGAAAGTGGAGGAGGTCATGTGGTAGCATGCTATTGTAAGACTAGGATAGTTGGTCCCAACATTTGCGTTGTTCAAGGGAATGGTCGGTATTGTGGTGGAGATCCTTGTGATTCTCATGATGGTAATTGCAGATAGTTAAAATAATTGTTGTACAAATTTAGTGGTTGCTATTCGTAGATTAGCAACCACTATAAATAGATTTTGGTTATAGTTGAATTATTTAATTATAAAATGAAGAAGTTTATTGGCATTATTGTGATATTATTTTTGGGGGGTGCATGTGAAAAGAATGCTGTAATCGTTCATGTAGGGAAGATGTGCATTAAGTATTCTAATACAGAAATTGATACCATTTGTGTAAGCCTTGAAAATTCAAGTGGCATGGGTAATTTTTATTTTAATGATTCGATAATTACTTTTGTTGATGAGGTGAATTGCAGGTTTTATGATATAAGTTTGGATGGGCAATTGATTGACAGTTATTTTGGAAAAGGTAATGGTAAAGATGAAATCAGATCATTATTGTTTGCTTATCCGATAGAAAATGACTCATTGAATAGGGGAATTATTGTTGATAATAATGATATTGTGACTGTTTTTAATATGAAACATAAAAATATTGATTATAGCAAAAGGCTTGATTTTGGTTGGGAAAATAGAAAGCATGCCCAATATAATTCCCCTAGTTTATATAATATACCTTCTTTTACGGATTTTGGTGTATCATTTTATTTGGAATCTGATTCACTGTTAATTTTCCCTGTCAATATTGTAAATAGAATGACGAGCACTCCAGATAGAATAGTAAATAAAAGATATAAAAAGGGAGCAATTTGGGGCAAACTAAATTTACATACGATGAAAGTTACTGAGGTTATGGGAAAATTTCCTGAAATTTATAAAGAAAAACCTGTACCTCATATGGAATTTTTTCAATATGCTTGCTCAAATCATATAGTATATGTGAATCATGGGATAGATTCTTTGATTTATGTTTATAAGTATCCTGATGAATTGCAATATACTATTGGTTATGAATGTTTAAATATTAATAGGGATTACACATTTACGAAAACGATTGATTATGGAAATATTTTAGAGAGCGATTTACAACATGTTGGCGTTAACTCCGGTTTAATGTTTTGTTCGGAGAATAATACGTTGTGTCGTACATACGTAAAAAGTATCGCAACAGGATTGTCCGGTATGCAAATATACGAAAATAATGATTTGGTTGCAGATGTGGAAATGCCAGCTTTTTTTAAATTGTTAGGTTATAAAAATGGATATTATTATGGAGTATGTTTTATTCCAAAAGAGGAAATGGAGACTACAAATCTTATCCTATATAAAATAAAGTTTGTTGATTAGTATGAAGTTAAATAGAGTATAAAAATGAGGACAATTTATATATTTATCCTGCTTCTTGTAGTTCTTTCATGTTGTAATGAACAACATATTTCGAAAGAACTTCGACTATTGCAGTTACACCCAATTATTTTACCTCAAGACGATTTGATCGTTTTTAATTCGGATTCGATAATCAATAGTGAAGAAAACAAATTGAAATATATTATTTACAGCGATTCTCTTGCATGTACTTCATGTATGATAAATAATTTGGTTTCATGGAATTCTCTTATTGAGTATGGCAAAAATTTTAATAAAGAAATAGGTTTTTATTTTATCTTCTCTCCTGAAAGAAAATATTTGCGTTCAATAAATATGCTTATACAACATAGTGAGTTTAAGCATCAGATTATTGTAGATGAGAAAAAGTATTTTGAAAAATTAAATCCTTATTTGCCGAAAGACCATTTATTGCATACGTTTCTGCTGGATGAAAACAATCGTGTGATTCTGGTAGGAAATCCGTTGCACAACAAGAAAATCAAGGAGATGTTTTATAAGATAGTGGAGGAGAAGTTGGGTAAGCCGGGTGAGGTTGCTGTCAAGGAGGATTGATTGTGGCTATGATGGATTACATGAAGAAAAATACAACAATTTTTGGTTGTGATTAGTTATTGATTTACTTTAGAATATTGGGTTTACTGCAGAAATTTAGTAGGAAAATCATCATATTCTTTGATCATATTTTTTAGTAGTAAGCCCAATTTGATAATTATATGGATGTAATGAAAAATGTAATATGTTTTTGGATGTTGTGTATTGTGTTTTTTGGATGTAAACGCAATATAGATTCAATGAGTGAGAATGCTAAAGTAGTTTATTCTCCATTGAAAGATATTCCTTTGGTTGATGATCTGGCCCCTTTTATGGATACAGTGCTTTATCTTGTTCCCGAATTAATACTTCCTGCTCCTGTATGTAAAATGTTAATAGATGATTGTGGAAATATGTATATGTTAGGATTTAAAGGAGATTTGGTAACGTTGACCTCTACTGGAAAAAAGTTTCATGATTTTACAACACAAGGGAGGGCTCAAAATGAATATATAAAAATAAACGATATTGCTTTACGTGGGCAGCCTAAGGAATTGCTTGTGTTGGACGAAAATAAAGTTATGGAATTTGGAGTAGATGATACTTTGTCGTTTAGAACATTTAATACGCCGTTAGGTGTTCCTTGTGATGCAATAGCCCCATCAGGAA
>JAHHQS010000304.1 GCA_020026285.1 Parabacteroides sp.
AATCCACGAGAAACAGGAACAGTAAAGCGATCATTTGTTACACGGTAGTTACCAACAATCTTGCCTAAGATATCAGTAATAACGATCTTCTTGTCTTTTGCATTCATTACTGTTACAGAGCCATGACCACCAACAGCTACAACAGAAACAGGTTTAACAGATTCGATTACTTCATTAGGAGTAGGATCTGAAGTTTCAATCAAGCTGAAGCTCATACCTGTATTTTCGCCAAGAACCATTGTATTTTCTCTCTGAGTAGCAAACTTAGAATCTTTGATATTTTCTATTAAAACAGAACCATCTTCGGTTATTTTAAATGCAAAGAAAGCAGGACTATCTTTAGATGTTTTTAATTCTTCGGTTGCCGGGATAAATCCTAGACGAGTTTCACCATTATATTCTTTATCCTTGATAGGAGCTAGATAATAACGATCAGATAATACACCATCCTTTTCACCTATTTTACATGTAGAAATCAAATAAACAGGTTTACCAGGAATAATTGTATCTGCCTTTTCGATCTTCATTGCAAAATGAGATGCCAAATAACCAGCTTTAGTGATAGGCTGACCTTCATTCTTCATTTCAGCAAATAAGGTATAAGGATTCATTGTCAGATATTTTCCATTTGATTCCAAACGAATAAATTCTTTGTCAACTTTAACATACGATGGAGCATCAACGATATCTACCTGGAATGTTGAAGGCTTTTCACCTAATTTCAGACCATCTTCATAGGAAGCATATCCCTTATCAGCCTTTAATTGGTATACACCATCTGATTCTGCCCATTCAAAAACAAAATCCAACTTACCTTCAGGCTGAGTTGTTGTCATTATAAATGATTTCTTGTCTTTGTCTTCAGCTAAGAATTTATTTCCAGACCAGTCTGTTAACACATAAGATGTAGCAAACAATGTATCGTTCAAAGCTTTAGCACCACCAACAGCTTCTATATCCTTAGCGACCAGGCGGAATTCAGCAGCAGTACCTTCTCTTTCAGGAACTAATAATGAATCTGTTACAGTAACTGGAACAAAGTATCCAAAAGAACCAAGACTTAATTTAATAGTCTTTTCTTTCATTTCTGCATTAGAGAAATGTAATGTGCCTAAGAATTTATTATTCAAATCAACCTTTTGAATATCAAAGCTCAAAGTATCACCCAAACCTGCTACTGTAAATGCATTTTTAATACCTTTAACCGCAAAGATTTCTTTATTTTCAGCATATACAGAACCCTTCAAACGATCAACAATAGTGTAAACTCCATTATTTTCTTTCACTAACCATTGGCCATCAGCTTTGTTAACAGAAGGTTTGTCTTTACTATACGTTGCATTACTATTATAAAGATTATAAAGATATTTACCTCCATTCTTACCATTACCGGCATTTTTCAAGAAATAAACGCCATCACCTTCAGACAATCTTACAGGCACACCACGAAGAGTGTTAATTAATGGAGCAGTACCTTTTAAATCTTTTACATTAGAAACTGTTAGCACCTTTTTATTATCCAAAGAAGCATATACAACTTGTAGTTCTTCACCTGGATCTACTGGTGATTTTTTTACAAATAAAGCAATGGAATCATTCTTCAAATCGATTGAAAATTTGAATTTCTGAACTTCTTCATTTGTATAACTATGAGTATCATCTTTTTTGTAAGTAGAATCGGCTTTAAATTTCAATCCATAAGACTTTTGGTCTATATTATTTTCTATACGGATTGTATCAACGCCCAAATATTTAGGTGTACCATTTTTAAATTCAGAATCTTCCTTGTATTGAAGACGGAAATATTCCTTATCTTCAACTTCTGTAGCGACCAATTCTTTTCCATCAAAGATATTTTCTTCGTATTGGCCAGCAATCTTCACATAGAATGTAGAAAGGCCATCACCTAATTCGGTTATTTTTAAATTGTATGATTCTGGATCCAAAACTTCAAATGACGCCGAATTTTCATCTGATATAATTAACTCACTTGAATTTACAGACAAATTATATGATTTTCCAGAATCATAATAGCCAGAAATTTTACCATCTTTAAATATCCAGTCTACAACACCTGTTGGATCTAATTTTGTTGTTGCATCAACTTTTTTAGAAAAGGCCAATATAGCTTTGGTTGCCTTATTTTTAAACTGATAAGCAGGACCTATAGATGTAGATTTTGATGTTATCTGCCATAATGCTAAATCCTTTTCAAATTTTGTATCACCAAGATTTGATGTTACAATTACTGAGTCTTTGACAGCCTTATCTAATGATAGATAACTATTCCCTGCTTTCAAATAGAAATAATTACCTTCCTTCCATTCAGTATTATTTACCTCAGCGCTTACTGATAATGAAGCACCTAGTAATAAAGCTGAAGTTAATAATGTAAAGTTTTTTTTCATATGCCTTTACTCCTATATTTTAATTATTTTCAAATTCTATTCTCCCTAATATATATAATTAGCAAAGATAAAAAAAGTTCTGAATAATATTGTTTGAATTAAAACTTTATACCCCAAACATTAATCTTTATGTACAAAAGTATAGGTTTTATGAATTAATCTGAGCTTTTTAGATTTCCCTTAATATAATTTTTAACATAAAAGAGAAGTTACAAATTGTAAATTTTATCATTTTGTCAAACAAGACCTCTCCTGAATCGAATATTTCGTACCACCCCATAACTTTCAGATAAATATTCAATCTACGGAAAGTTAAGT